>JACPTX010000057.1 GCA_016192545.1 Candidatus Omnitrophota bacterium
CATGAGCTGATGGCCGTCCATGAGGCGCGGCGGGCGCACCGCCTCCTCCGGCTTCAGGAAATAGGCGCGCAGGAGCTCCTCCAACCGCGCGCGCTGCTGGTCAATCTGGTCCAGGTGCGACGAGGGGCCGCGCGTCGCCATCCGGTCCGCCCACCAGACCAGCAGGCAGGCCGGCCCGTCCTCGCCCAGATCCCGGAAGAACCGGAAGATCGCCCGGCGGGTCAGCTGCGGCTCCCGGCTGAGATGGCCGGGCCGCAGATGATAGAGCACGAGATGCCGGACCAGGTCCGCCTCCCGGTTCGAGAGGCGCAGGCGCTCCGTCACCGCCTCGATGAGCTCCGCGCCGAACTGCTCGTGGCCGATGAACCAGATCTCGCCGTCGTCCTTAGTCCGCCGGGTGGCGGGCTTGCCCACGTCATGGAAGAGCCCGCTCAATTTGATGAGGGCCGCGCGCGAGCGCCGCTCCACGACCTCCGTGCCCGCGTAGGCGGACAGCGGCGCCCTGAGCTCGGAGGAAAACTCCGCGAAATCGCGCAGCATCCGGTCGCACTGCGCGACCGTCTCGAGCTGGTGCCCGAAGACGTCCAGATGATGATAGCCGCCCTGCGCCACGCCGCGTCCCGGCGACAGCTCCGGGAACAGCACGTCGAGGGCGCCCAGCTCGTTGAGCTGTCCCAGCACCCAGCTCGCTCGGTCGGTCTGGAAGACCGCAATCAGCTCATCGCGGACCCGCTCTCCGGAAATCTGCGCCAGCTTCGGCGCCGCCTCCCGCATCAGCGGCGTCATGGACGGCTCGCACGCGAACCCCAGCTCCGCGCTGAACCGGAACGCCCGCAGGATGCGCACCGCGTCCTCTTCGAAGGTCTTCGGGAAGCACGCCCGCAGCCGCTTCGCGGCCAGGTCCTGCCGCCCGCCAAGCGGATCGAGCAGCTTGTCTTTCCACGCCGCACCCCCGCCCCACGCCTCCAGCGGCAGCGCCATCGCGTTGACCGTAAAATCCCGGCGCGCGAGGTCGTCCTGAATCGTCGCGCCCCGGAAGTCGGACAGGTCCAATTCGAGACGCGCCTCACCCGAGGACACGACGATGCGCGCAGAGCCCATCGGCTCGTCCAGGCAGATGTAGGCCCCGCGCAGCTCCGCGGCCAGCGCGCGGGCGGTCTCGAGCGCGCGCGAGGCGACCGCGAGGTCTACGTTCAGCAGCACGCGGTCGCGGTCCAGGAGCGCGTCGCGGAGGAATCCGCCGACCAGATACAGGGAGAGCCCGCGGGCCCTTGCGAAGGCCTGCGCGCGGGAGAGCGTCGTCGAGACCAGCGTCGCGTCAGACATGGCTGCTATTATAGACCGTCATCCGGGGGGTTGACAAAATAACGCGACTTGGCACAATAGATGAAGGAATGTTGTGTTAGCACGTGTTGAAGTCATGAGGAGGGTGCATGGCTAAGGCGTCGCGGTCGCGGGAGCTGTTGGAATTCGAGATCGCCTTCTATGAGCAGCTGCTGGAGACGCACCCGGAGTTCCTGGATGCGCTCATGGCGCTGGGCGAGGCGTATACGCGGCGCGGCCTGCACGAGAAGGGCTTGGCGGTGGACCAGAAGCTCATCCGCCTCAAAGGGCGCGATCCCATCGTGTGGTACAACCTGGCCTGCAGCCTCTCCTTGTTGAAGCGGTGTGATGACGCGCTCGAGGCGCTCCGGCGGGCGATCGAGCTGGGCTATGACGACTTCGATTTTCTCGGCCGGGATCCGGACCTCTCGTCCCTGCGCGGCTCACCGCAGTTCCGCCGGTTCTTGGACAGCCTCTCGCCTTCCAAGTCGTCCTAGCGTTCGCCGGATGACGGCGGGGCCCACAGGCCCCGTTGCGCGCGCCTCGCCTCCTGCGCCAGCCGGCGGAACCGCTCGGCGTATTTCACGTTCGGCGGAATCGTCAGCAGCTGGGCGTAGCCGTCCTCGAGCAGCCGCGCGTTGACCATCTCCCCACCCACGTACACGTAGGCGAGCAGCCGTCCGTAGTCGTCGTGCGTCCGCACGTCGTATTCGAGGCGCACCGCTCTGCCCTCGACAAGCTGCCGGTTGGCCTCGGTCGCCTCGCGGCCGAACGGCTCAGGATCCTCGACCCATCCCGTCCCGCTGCGGCGGCGGACTTCCGGCGTGTCGATGCCCACATAGCGGACCAGGCGCCCGTCAGCCAGCTCGACGGTGTCACCGTCGATGACGCGGCGCACCACGGCTTGTTCGGGGAGCGCGGCTGAGCAGCTGGCCAGCCCTGCGAGGACGACGAGCAGAAAGACGGTGTCAGACACCAAGCGTGAAAATCGAGAAATTTGGTGCTTGGTGTCAGACACCAGGCTATTTGCGGAGGGGCTTGCCGACTTTGGCTTCAAGCGACTGCACCTTCTGGACGATCCGGCCGGCGCCCGGTTTGTCCTTGCGGTCGTCGATCCGGACGGTCGTCATCACCCGGTTCGTGGATTGCAGCACGGCCTGGTGGCACTGCTTGGCCAGCACCATGATGCGGTCCCACTCCCCTTCCACCGTGGTCCCCATGGGACCGACCCGGTAGTCCAGGCCGCTTTGGTCAATCAGCTTCGCCACCTGGGCCAGGATTGCACTCAAGCTCGGACTGCCTGTCCCGATCGGGACGATCTCCAGCTCCGCCAGCATGATTCTCACCTCCTCATGACGAGACCACGGCGGTCTCTGCCGCTCTGATGCGTTGCGGCAGCGGCGGGTGGTCATAGAACAGCCACTCCACCCACTTCGGCGGCGCCGGGTCGGCGAGGTTCAGCTCGCCGAGCTTGCGCAGCGCCCCCGCGAAGGCGGAGGGCTTCCCGCTGAGATGCACGGCGAAGCGGTCCGCCTGCCATTCAAAGGCGCGCGAGATCGCCTGCTGCAGCGGCAGGCCGACCAGGCCGATGGCCCACAGCGCCAGCAGGAGCAGCGGGAATCCGGCCAGGTCCGTCAGCCCGTCGAACCCGAGCGCGATCATCCCCCGCGACGCGAACATCTGCACGAGCGAAAAGGCGAGGAACGAACCGGCCGCGCTCAGGAAGAGCAGCTTGGTGATGTGGCGGTGGTGCTGATGCCCCAGCTCGTGCGCCAGGACGGTCTCGATTTCTTCCGGCTCGAACCGCTCCAGCAGCGTGTCGGACACCAGGACCCGACGGGTATGCCCGAACCCTGCGAGCGCGGCGTTGGCCTTGCGGGTCTCGACGCCGAGGTTGACGCGGAAGACGCCGAGCACCGAGAGCCGCGCGCGCTCGCACAGCGCCAGCAGCCGCTGCACTAACGCGTCGTCAGTCAGGCGCGAGGTCTTGTAGAAGAGCGGCAGCAGCCACGTCGGGAAGATCCTCGCCAGCCCGACGCTGACCAACAGCCATCCGAGGGTCGCCCACAGCGGCCACGTCGCGGGCGCCGCGCGCAGCAGCGCGTAGAGTCCTTCGAACAGGAACAACGAGAACGCGGCGCTCAGCGCGACCTGCTTGAGCTCCCGGATGCACCAGCGCAGCCACGTCAGCCGGGACAATCCGAAGCGGTGCTCGAGGAAGAAGCTGCCGTACAGATGCAGCGGAAGAAACACCAGATAGGCGCACGCCCCGAAGGCCGCCAGATACGCCGCCAGTTGGAGCGCTTCGACCGGCGTCCACGCCAACGCCTGGCCGGCGACGAGGACCGACAAGCCGGACGCCTGATAGCCGAGCAGAAAGACCAGCCACCCGCCCAGCTCGATGAGCATGAGCCGGTAGCGGATCCGCGCGTACCGCCGGGCATCGGCGGAAGACTGCTCCGTGGCGTCCATGACGAGACTATTCTCTCACATCGCAGGGATTTGACAACCGGTAGGAACGTCAGGCGATGGTCAGGTTTGGCGGGTGACCGGAGCTAGGGCTCCCACACGCCCGCAGCCGACGGAAAAGGGAAAAGTGACAGTCACTTTTTACACGAAAAGTGACTGTCACTTTTCAGCACCACCGGACGTTAGACGGCGGAGGCGAAGGCGGGGCGGAAGGCGAGACTGTCGGCGAGCAGGCGGCGGTACTCGTCGAGCTGCTCTTCCACTTCCTCAGGCGAGTGTCTGCCGTAGCGCATCAACAGGTCGGCCACGACGGACAGCGCGTCAAGCCCCTGGCAGGCGCTGTAGGCGATCTTGGTCCGCCTGAAGAACAGGTCGCTCACGGTGCACGCCAGCTCCTCGCGCATTGCGTAGACCAGCTCCGCCTGGATCGCGTCGTGATGCGGACAGAGGGGCTGGATGAGCGGCGGCTCGAACTCCAGCACCTCGAGGATGCGGAACGCCCCGGTGCCGTAGACGGCCAGGAGCCGGGCCATCAGCGACGGGTCCAGGCGCTGCGTCACATCCTGCCAGCGGTTCAGGACCACGGGGTGCGCGGATTCCAGCAGGCTGATCTGGTCGGTGAGGCATCGTTCGGGGCGCCTCCCCATCGGCGGGGCAGGCAGATGCGCGCGCTGGACGACCAGGTCCAGCGCCTGCTGGGCCATCGCCCGGTAGGTCGTGTACTTGCCGCCCATCACGCTGGCCAGCCCGAAGCTGTCGATCTCAATCTGATGCTCGCGGGACGCCTGGGTCGACGAGCCGGAGAACGCCAGCAGGGGCCGCGCCCCGGCAAACGTCCCCACGACATCCGCCTCGGTCATCCGTGACTCCGGCAGGAGATGGTGAACGGCTTCCAAGAGATACGCGACTTCCTGGTCATTCGCCCGCAGGGCGTCGAGGTCGCCCGCCACCGCGGATTCCGTCGTCCCGACCAGCGTCGAGCCGCCCCACGGCAGCAGGAAGATCATCCGGCGGTCCCGCGGCGATTCGAAGAACAGCGCCTGGCTGCTGAGCTTCGGCAGGACGAGATGAATCCCTTTGGTCGGCGCCAGCCGTTTGGACGTCGTGCGGTCGCTCAGCCGGCGGATGGCATCCGACCACGGCCCGGTCGCGTTCACCACCACCCGCGCCTGCACGTCGAGCTGCCGGCCCGCGCGCACGTCTTCGACCATGGCCCCGCAGAGCCGTCCCCGGGCGCGCCGCATGGCCACGACGCGGACATAGTTGCAGCAGACGGCGCCGAATTGCATGGCCTGCAGGACGTTGGCCAGGCACAGCCGCGCGTCGTCCATCTGGCAATCGCTGTACGCAGCGGCCGCGACGAGGCCGCGGGGGTTCAGACCCGCCTCCAGGCGCAGCGCCTCGCGGGCGGACGTCATCCGGTGGGCGCGCCCCGCCGACAGCGGGGCAGGCATATTCCAGGAGGCGGCGAACCAGTCGTACAGCGCGAGGCCCACCGCGATCTTCCAGCGGGGCCGCGTACCGCTGCGATAAATCGGAAGAAGGAGCGACAACGGCCAGACGTACTGCGGCGCGATCGTGCGCAGGATCCGGCGCTCCCGCAGGCCCTCGCGCACCAGGCGCAGCTGCCCGTGCTCGAGATACCGCAGGCCGCCGTGAATCAATTTCGAGGTCTTGGAGCTGGCGCCGCCGGCGACATCCCCTTTCTCGACCAGCGCGACGGACAGGCCCCGCATGGCGGCGTCGCGGGCGATGCCGGCCCCGACGATCCCGCCGCCGATGATGAGCAGGTCAAACGTCTGCGTGCACAGCTTCGTGAGCAGCTCGTCCCGCAGGTTCATCCCACGCCCTGTTGGCTGGCCAAAGGCCGTCCCGCCTGTGGCGGGACGTTTCGCCTTCGGCAGAAGGCTGACATCTGATGGCGAAACCCAACAGGGCGTGGGATCATCGCGGCGTCCCGGTCGTCCGCACGCGCGCCACCGCCTCCTGCCAGCCGGCGTAGAGACGGTCACGCGCCTGGGCACCCATGCGGGGATGGAACACCCGCTCAGGACGGCCCATCAGGCCGTCCAGCCGGCCGGGCCTCCACCAGCCCAGCGCGATGCCGGCCAGGATCGCGGCGCCCTTGGCGGTCGCGGCGACGAGCGCCGGCCGCACGACGTCAAGGCCCAAGAGATCCGCCTGAAATTGCATGAGCCAGTCGTTCTGGGCCGCGCCGCCGTCCACCTGCAGCCGCGTCAAGCGGATGCCGCTGTCCCGCCGCATGGACTCGACGACGTCGCGGGTCTGATACGCCAGGGACTCCAGCGTCGCGCGCACGATCACCCCGCGCGTCGTGCCGCGGGTGATGCCGACGATCGCCCCGCGCGCGTGCATGTCCCAATACGGCGCGCCCAGCCCGACGAACGCCGGCACGACGTAGACCCCGCCGGTGTCGCGCACCGACCGGGCGATGGGCTCGGTCTCCGCGGCGCGGCGGATGAGCTGCAGCCCGTCCCGCAGCCATTGGATCGCGGCCCCGGCGATGAAGACGCTGCCTTCCAGCGCGTAGCCCGGCTTCGGCGTGCCGCGGTACGCCAGCGTCGTGATCAGGCCGTGGCGGCTCGACACGGCCCGCGCGCCGGTGTGCATCAGCAGAAAACAGCCGGTCCCATACGTGTTCTTGGCCTCGCCCGGCGAGAGGCAGCCGTGCCCGACGAGCGAGGCCTGCTGGTCGCCCGCGACGCCGGTGATCGGGATGCCGGCGGGCAGCGGGCCGAGGCGCGCGGTCGCGCCGAATGGGCCGCTGGAGGGCCTGACCTCCGGCAGCAGGCTTGCCGGGATGCCGAGCGCGCGCAGCAACTCGCGATCCCAGCCCAGCGTGCGGATATTGTAGAGGAGCGTGCGGGAGGCGTTGGTGTAGTCGGTGGCATGGACCCGGCCGCCGGTCAGCCGCCACAACAGCCAGCTGTCCACGGTGCCGAAGGCCAGGGCCCCCGCCTCGGCGCGCGCCCGCGCGCCGGGGACGTGGTCCAGGAGCCACCGGACCTTGGTGCCGGAGAAATACGCATCCAGAACCAGCCCGGTCTTGCGCCGGAATCCCGGCTCCAATCCCCGGCGCTTGAGGGCCTCGCACATCGGCGCGGTCCGCCGGCACTGCCAGACAATCGCGCGGGCGACGGGCCGCCCGGTGCGGCGGTCCCACACCACGGCCGTTTCGCGCTGGTTGGTGATGCCGACGGCCTCAAGCCGCGCCGGTGAGATCCGCCGGGCCTTCAGCGCGCGGGCGACGACGCGCAGGGTGACGGCGAGGATCTCCTCGGCGTCGTGCTCCACCCACCCGGGTCTCGGGAAATGCTGCGGCAGCTCCTCGTAGGCCCGCGAGACGACCCGCCCGCGGCGGTCGAAGATCAGCACGCTCGTGCCGGTGGTGCCCTGGTCAATCGCCAGAATCATTGGGGTTCGGCCGATGTGTTATAATCCCACGACCTGCCTCGCCGCCGTAGGCGGCCATCGGCCAGTGAGGCCGATATTCGCCATTGGCGAATGAGGCAGGTCGTGGGATAATGCGCTCCATGTCGAATCCGTCGCTCATCCGCTGCCGTGACGCGGCGATCCAGGCGGCCCACCGTGCCGGCCGGCTGCTCGCCGCGCGCAGGGGCCGTCCCAAAACGGTCCGGACCAAACGCAGCGACATTGACCTCGTCACCGAGATCGACCGGGCGTCGGAACGCCTCATCTACGAGGCGCTTCGCCGCCGCTTCCCCGGCGTGGGGTTCCAGGGCGAGGAGCGCATCCGCACGAATCCCGAAGCGCCCTTCCGCTGGTGCGTGGATCCGGTGGACGGCACGACGAATTTCGTCCACGGGGTACCCGTCTTTGCGATTTCGATTGCGCTCCTGCATCAGGACCGGCCGGTCGTGGGCGTGGTCTACGACCCCGTGCAGCGCGAAACGTTCGCGGCGGTCCGAGGCCGCGGCGCCTGGCTCAACGGCCGCCGCATGCATGTCTCGCGCATCCGGCGGATGCGCCGGGGCCTGTTGTCGACCGGCTTCTCCGAGAATTTCCGGCATCACCCCGCCCCGTACCTGCGCTGGTTCCAGGCCTTCCAGTCCCGCTGCCACGCGGTGCGGCGCATGGGCTGCACGAGCCTGAGCCTCGCCTACGTCGCGTGCGGCCGGCAGGACGGCTTCTACGAGCAGGACCTGTGGCCGTGGGACATTGCGGCGGGCATCGTGCTCGTGGAGGAGGCGAGCGGGCGGGTCACCGATTTCCGCGGACGGCCCGTCTGCCTGGAGGACGGCCGGGTCGTCGCGTCCAACCGGCTCATTCATGCCGAGATGCTGGCGTGTTTATCCGTGTCAGCGCCGGCGCCCAGCCAACGGTAGTCCCGCCTTCCGGGCGCGCACCCGTCCGGCACCGTCAAACCGCTGGATGGCGTCCACCACCTCGCGGGGCGTGTCGCAGACGGTGAAGAGCCCCATGTCGCTGGGCTCCAGGAACCGCCGGCGCGCCCACACGTCCTGGTCCAGCCACGTCAGCAGCGGCTGCCAGAACTCCCGCCCGACAAGGATGACGGGGATGGGGCCGAGCTTCTTCGTCTGAATCAGCGTCACGATCTCCGTCAGCTCATCCAGGGTGCCGAAGCCGCCGGGCATGAAGACGAACGCCTTGGAGTACTTCACGAACATCACCCGCCGGATGAAGAAGAACCGGAAATTCACCAGGCGCTTCACGAACCGGTTCGGCTCCTGGAGGATCGGGATCTCGATGTTGAGCCCGATGGACTCCCCCCCGGCCTCGCTGGCGCCCTTGTTGGCCGCTTCCATCGCCCCAGGCCCGGCCCCGGTGATGACGGAGTAGCCGGCCTTCACGAGCGCCGAGCCGATCCGGGTCGCCAAGTGGTAATAGGGGTTGGTCCGGGCCATCTTCGAGGAGCCGAAGACCGCCACGGCGTTGGCGACGTCGGAGAGCTCCTCGAAGCCCTCCACGAACTCCCCCATGATGCGGAAGACGCGCCAGGGCTCCTCCAGCATCTGCAAGGCATTGCGTCCGTTCTTCTTCATGTCAGCGACACATCCTTATCAAGTATAACTGATGGCGCAGGGGCTGCCTAGACTCAGGCCCGTTCAAGGAGGGCCGCGATTTCGACGTGGCTGGTGTGCGGGAAGAGATCGAAGGCGGTCACGCGGCGGAGCTGATAGCGCGGGAACCCGCCCATCAGCTCTGTCAGGTCGCGGACCAGCGCCTGGGCGTTGCAGGAAATATAGACGAGCTGCCTGGGGCGGGCGGCGAGGAGCGTGGCGATCACCCGCGCGTGGAGCCCTGAGCGCGGCGGATCGACGACGATGAGGTCGGGCTTCGCCTCCACCAGCCAGAAGCGCTTATTGGCCAGCAGGTCCTCGGCGCGCCCGGCATGGAACACGAGATTCGACAGGCGGTTGGCGGAGGCGTTCAGCCGGGCCATCTCGAGATTGTGCGCATCGCTGTCGATGCCGTAGACCGTCCCGTACTTGGCGGAGAGATAAAACCCGACGAGCCCGATGCCGCAATACAGATCCCACGCCGCGCCGGCGGGCGCGCTGTTGACCCACTCGGCGACGCGGGCGTACAGCCGCTCGGCCTGCAGGGGGGTGGGCTGCAGGAAGTTCGTCGGATGGAGCGCCAGGGTGAACGGCCCGATCCGGTCCTCGAGGTACGGCTCGCCGCGCAGCAGGAACAGCTCGTCCGGAATCGCCACATCCGCCACCTTCATGTTCACGCCCCAGTAGACGCTCGCGAGCTGCGGATGCCGCCGCGTGAGCTCCTCGGCCATCTGCGCAAGCTGGGCGCGCTCGCCCTGCGTCGTCACCAGGCACGCCAGCATCTTGCCGGTCGCGTGGCTGATCCGCACCACCAGGTAGCGGAAGAACCCCTGGTGGCTGCGCGGGTTATACGCCGCCTGTCCGGTCTCCTGCGCCAGCCGCCGCGCGTCCTGCATCAGCCGGCTGACCGGCTCCGGCAGCAGCAGGCAGTCGTCCAGATCGACGACGCGCCAGAAGGACCGCGCGGCGTGGTAGCCCAGGGTCAGCGCCCCCTGGGCCTCGCCGAACGTGAACTCGGCTTTGTTGCGGTAGCGCCAGGGATCCGGCAGGCCCTCGACGTCGACGGTCAGCGTCGGGTCCAGGCCGCCGAGGACGCGCAGGAGGCGCTGCTGCTTCAGGCGCAGCTGGTCCGCGTAGGCCAGATCCTGGAGGGTGCAGCCGCCGCACGTCCCGAAGTAGGGACAGGGGGCGGCGATTTTGGCGAACGGCTCTTTTTCGAGGACGAGCGCGCGATCAGGTTTCATCGGTGCGTCGCTAGAATCGTGCGTAACGCCGCCGCGGGCGCAGGACGGCCAGCAGCACCCCGCCGGCGAGGAACCCGCCGACGTGCGCCCACCACGCCACCCCGCCGACATCCGCCATCTGCCCGATGCTCGTCAGGCCCTGCAGCCACTGCAGGAGAAACCAGAAGCCGAGGAACGCAAAGGCCGGCAGCTCGATCGTCTCCCAGACGAACCACAGCGGCACGAGCGTCGTGATCCGCGCGAACGGGAACATCAAGAAATACGAGCCCAGGACCCCGGCGATCGCGCCGCTGGCCCCGATCATGGGGACCGACGAGCCGGGCTGCGCGGCGAGCTGCACCAGGGCGGCGGCGGCCCCGCTGCCCAGATACAGCAGCAGGAACCGCCCGTGCCCGAGCCGATCCTCCACGTTGTCGCCGAAGATCCACAGGTAGAGCATGTTGGAGCCCAGGTGCAGGAGGCCGCCGTGCAGGAATTGTGAGGTGAGGAGCGTGACCGCCAGCCGCGGCCACTGCAGGAGATCGCCGGGGCCGGCCAGGCTCCAGTAGGCCGGCACGACCCCGAACCGATAGAGGAAGGATTCCAGCGCCGCGCCCTGCCGCAGCTCCACGAGGAACAGCGCGGCGTTGAGGAGCACCACCAAGCGGACCACCCACGCCGTGCGCTGCGAGGGGATCGTATCGCGAAGCGGGATCATCCGTCACGGCGGGTCACGCGATTCCCACGAGGGACAGTCCCGCCTCATCCGCCCGCGCGATCAGGGTGGACCGGTCCAGCAGCACGGTCTGATGCGCGGCGACGGCCAGACACCGCACCCCTGACGAGGCCGCCACCGCAAGGGTCTGCGGGCCCAGGACCGGCAGGTCAAACCGCGTGTCCTGCGCCGGCGAGGCCATCTTGACGACGACGAGGCCGTCCCCCGCGAGCTGGGCGGCCCGCCGGATGGCGGCATCGGTGCCTTCCAGCGCCTCCACCGCGACGATGACCTTGCGTTTCACGACGACGGTCTGGCCGATGTCGAGCCCGGCCAGCTGCCGGGCCGCGCCGGCCCCCGCGCGGATGTCATCGTCTTCCTCCGGCGTGGGCCGCCGGCGGGTCAGCACCCCCTCCGGGCAGAGACTGTCCTTGAGGAACGCCGAGGAGTCGAGCAGCTCGATCCCGTCCTTGGCGAGGCGCTGGCCGATCGCCCCCAGCAGCTGGTTCACCGAAAACCCCTTCGCCTGCCCCAGGATGCGGAGCGACTCCGGGTCGAACTGCACCTGCGGATCGAACAGCACGCCTTTCGTCACCTTGCCGGCCATGACGGCCTGGCGGATCCGGTGGGCTTTCAGACGGTCGATCAGGCGGCCGAGCTGCCCGACGGCCACTTCCTCATACTCGTCCACCTGCTTGGCCAGCTCCGGATTGACCCATCCCTGCAGGCCGAGCGCGACGACCCGGCGGCCCTGGCGCCTGGCTTCCTGGGCGACGTGAAACGGGAAGGACCCGGCCCCGGCGATGATGGCGCACGCGTCGGTCATGGGGTGCTGGGCGGAACGGTTCGGTCCGCGGCTACCGGCAGACGCCGCGTTTGGAGTCCCGGATGAACGTCAGCAGGTGCTCCACTTCCGGACAGTGGTTGACTTCCTGGGCCACTTTCTCGACGGCATGGCTCATGGACAGGCCGGAGTGGAACAGGAGGCGGAAGGCCTTATGGAGGCGGTCCTTGGCGTCGGCGGAAACGCCGGCGCGGCGCAGCCCTTCGTTGTTCAGGCCGAACACCTTGGCCGGGTAGCCGACGCAGGTGGCATAGGGCGGCGCGTCCTGCACGACGCGGGAACAGCCGCCGATGATGGACAGCCGCCCCACGCGGACGAACTGATGGATGCCGACCAGCCCGCCGATGACCGCCCCGTCCTCGACGAGGATGTGGCCGGCGAGTGCGGCGCTGTTGGCGATGATGATGTGGTTGCCGATGAGGCAGTCATGGGCGACGTGCGCGTAGGCCATGAGGAGGCAGTCGGAGCCGATGACCGTCTTGCCCCCGCCGCCCTTGGTGCCCGGGTTGATGGTCACGTACTCGCGGATGCGGTTGCGGTCCCCGATAAGGAGCTCGCTCTTCTCCCCCGTGTACTTGAGGTCCTGCGGGATGCTGCCGATGACCGCCCCCGTGAAGATCTGGCAGTCGGCGCCGATGGTCGTGTAGCCCTCCAGGACGCAGTGCGCCCCGATCTTCGATCGGGGCCCGACGCGCACGTGCGGCCCGACCACCGCGTAGGGACCGACCTCGACCCCCTCGGCGATCGTCGCCTCGGGATCCACAATCGCGGTGGGGTGCAGGGCGAGGCTCGCCGTGCTACTCATCGGCCAGCGCAAACATCAATTCGCCCTCGCACGCGAGCTTGCCGTCCACGTACGCCTTGGCGAAGATCTGCCCGGTGCGCGAGCGCATCTTGCCCAGCTCGGCCTCAATGACCAGCTGGTCCCCCGGGACCACCGGCTTGCGGAATTTGACCCGGTCCACGGCCATGAAATACGCCAGCCGGCCCTTGCTCTCCGGCTTGTTGAGGATGACGATGCCGCCGACCTGCGCCATCGCCTCGACGATCAGGACCCCCGGCATGACCGGGCGGCCCGGAAAATGCCCGGTGAAGAAGTGCTCGTTCACCGTCACGCTCTTCAGCCCGACCGCCCTCGTGTCGGTCAGCTCAACGATGCGGTCAACCAGCAGGAACGGATAGCGGTGCGGCAGGATCCGCTGAATCTGGGTGATGTCGAGCTGCGGGCCGACCAGGACCTCGCGCGTCCCGGACCGGAGCGAGCCCGCCTTCCCCTGCTCGATCGCCTGGCTGAGCTTGCGGAGCAGCTTCACGTTCAGCGGGTGGCCGCTTTTGATCGCGATGACGCGCGCCCGCAGATGCGCCCCCAGGAGGTACAGATCGCCGAGGAGATCCAGCAGCTTGTGGCGGGCGAATTCGTCGTCGAACCGCAGGGTGTTCCGGATGACCCCCCCGTTGCC
>JACPTX010000058.1 GCA_016192545.1 Candidatus Omnitrophota bacterium
CATGCCGGCGCTTAATGCCCGACGCCTGCTGGTGATTCGGACGGATCGGCTCGGGGAAACGCTGCTGACCCTCCCGGCCGCCGAGGCGCTCAAGACGGCCGCCCCAGGCGCCTCCCTCACCCTGCTGGTCCATCCGACGCTGGCGCCGCTGCTGGAAGGCCTTCCCTGGGTGGATGCGGTGATCCCGGACCCCGTTCCCAACGAGCCCCGCTGGTGGGCGCGGGCCCTCCGCCTGGCGGACCGGCTCAAGGCCGGGCGGTTTGACGTGGCCGTCGTCGCCAATCCCGCCAAGGCCGCGCACGTCGGCGTCTGGCTGGCCGGCATCCCCCTGCGGGTGGGATACGACCGGAAGTGGGGCAGGTTGCTGACCCACCGCATCCCCGACGACAAGAGCGTTGGCGGGCGGCACGAAGTGGAGTATAATTTACGGTTAGTAGACGCCCTTGGGATTCCGCGCCCGTCGCACCTGTCGCTTCAACTGCCCGTGACTGCCCAGGAGGATCAGCGCATCGCCCAACTCTTTACCCAGCGGGGGGTGAGTGGACAGGACCGGCTGGTGGCGGTGCATCCCTGGACGTCGAATCCGAAGAAGCAGTGGCCGGTTGAACGGTTTCGGGGACTCATCCGGTATGTGGCGGGCTTGCCGGGGGTCAGGCCTGTGCTCATCGGAGGGCCGGAAGAGCGCCAGGGCGTGGCTGAGGTCGTGGATCGCGGCGCGGCGCGCGTCATTGACGTGGTCGGATGCCTGTCCTTGAAGGAATTGGCTGCCTGCCTGCGGCGCGTGCGCGCGCTGGTCACCAACGATTCCGGGCCGATGCATGTCGCGGCCGCGGTCGGCACGCCGGTGGTCGCGCTCTTCGGGACCGGGGATCCCGGCTCGCATCCGCGGCGGTGGGGCCCGTGGGGGAGCGGGCATACCGTGATCCACAAGCCGCTTGAGGAGATGACGCTCGACGAGGTGACGCAAGCCCTGTCGCAGTATCTGGCATGAGCGGGCCGCGACGCATTCTCATCGTCAACCCCTTCGGGATCGGCGACGTCCTGTTCTCGACGCCGCTGGTGCGCGCCGTCCGGCGCGCGTGTCCGGAGGCCTATGTGGCGTATCTGTGCAACCGGCGCACGCAGGAAATCCTGCGGCGCAACACCCACCTGGATGAGCTCTTCATCTATGAGAAAGACGAGCTGGTGGCGTTGTCGGAGCGGAGCCGCTGGCAGGCGGCGCGCGCGCTCCTGGCGCTCATCCGGGATATCCGGCGCCGGCGCTTCGACCTGGCGATCGACCTGTCGCTGGGCGAACGGTACAGCTTCCTGCTCGCCCTCTTCCGCGTGCCCCGGAGGATCGGATTCGACTTCCGCCGCCGCGGGCGGTTTCTCACGCACCGGTTCGTGATCATCGAAGGCTATCAGGAGCGGCATGTGGTGGAGTATTACGGCCAGCTGTTGGCGTGGCTGGGGGTCCGGATGCGCGACCCGCAGCTCGACCTCGCCACCAATCACGAGGACCTCGAAGGCGCCCGGCAGCGGCTCCAGCAATTGGGGATCGGCCGGCGCCGGCGCCTCATCGGGCTCGTCCCCGCGGGGGGGATCAGCTGGGGATTGCAGGCGAATTTCCGGCGGTGGTCGAAAGACGGCTTCATCGCGGTCGGGCGGGCGCTCCAGCGGCGCCACGACGCCGCGATTCTCGTCTTCGGGGAACCGAAGGACCACGAGGTGTGCGTGGAGATCACGCGCGCCGTCGGCGAGTCGGCCATCGACCTCAGCGGCCAAACCACCCTGGGACAATTCGTGAGCCTGATCGCGCAGTGCGACCTGGTGATTTCCAATGACGGCGGCCCGATCCACATCGCCGCCAGCCAGCAGGTGCCGACGGTGTCCATCTTCGGCCCGGTGGATCCCACGGTCTACGGGCCGTACCCGCGCACGTCGGCGCACCGCGTGGCGTATCGGGAGGATCTCCGGTGCCGGCCGTGCTACCACCAATTCAAGCTGCCGCCCTGTCCCTACGAACGGGCCTGTCTGACCAGCCTGGAGCCGGAGGCCGTGCTGGAGGCGTGCGAGGAGACGCTCGGGCGAGGCGCCTCATGAGTCCCGGCGCCCGGCGTCGGGAGGTGCTGTCCGTCGTCGAACGGGACTGGCGGGGCGCCCGCGAATGCTCCCTCACGCTCAACGCGATGGCGGTTCCCGTGACGCATCTCATCAAGGGGTCGCTGTCGCGGGACGTCCGGGCGATGATTCGTCCCTATCCCCTGATCCGTCTCGTCAGCGCGCCGCGGATGGTCTTTCGCGTGTGGTTGTGGTGGGCGGTGGTCCGGCGGACCGTGCTGGGCCGGGTGCGCTGGGTGTTGCTCGATCAGGAGCGCACCCTGCGGGAGCTGGCGTGGTGGTGCCGGCTGTGGCGCGTGACGCCGGTGCTGATTCAGGACACGGCCCGCGGCTATACGCTGGCGGTGCAGGGACGTCCGGTCTCCCTCGGAGACCTCGTGGAAGGGCGGCCGTGATCCCACGCCCTACCTGGGCTCGCCAACGGCGAGCCGCGAACATGTCAATGAGTCTTGAACACCAGAATGTTCGCCAGCCCATTCGGGCTGGCAGGCAGGGCGTGGGATGACCATGCGCCTGGCGATCGTCTATGACAAGGTGCGCGAGGACGCGCTGGGGGGCTACGTCGAGCGCGCGTGCCGGGAACTGGGGCTGGCGCATGACCACTTCTGGGTGCGCGACGCCGACCGGATTCCGTCGGGCTACGACCTCTATCTGCGCGTCGACCACGGGGACTATCAGCAGGACCTGCCGGAGCGCCTGCGTCCGCGGGTCTTCTATGTCAGCGACACCCATCTGCCGAAGTCCTGGCGCCAGATCGCGCGGCTCGCGCCCCGCTACGACGTGATGTGCTGCGTCCATCGCCAGGGCGCGGAGCGGCTGTCCAACGCCGTCTGGGTGCCGGTCGCCTGCGATCCGGCGCTGCACGGCATGCACCCGCTGCCGAAGCGCTGGGATCTCGCCTTCATCGGCACCGAGGGCGGCGTGCCGAGGAAATTCTACCTGCAGGCGCTGCGGGAGCGCCACCCCGACAGCTTCATCGGCCACGCCCCGCACACGGAGCTGGGGGCGCTCTACAGCCAGGCGAGGATCGGCTTCAACTACTCGATCCGCGACGACCTCAACATGCGGATGTTCGAAATCCTCGCCAGCGGGACGCTCCTGGTCACCAACCGTCTGAGCCATGACGACCTGGGGCGCCTGGGCCTGCGCGACCGGGAGCATCTGGTGCTGTACCGAAGCCCGCAGGAACTGTACGCGCTGCTCGACTATTATCTCCATCAGGACCGTGAGCGTGAGGCGATCGCCCGGCAGGGCATGGCGGCCGCCCTGGGCGCGCATACCTATCGGCACCGCCTGGTGCAGATGCTCCGGGACGTTGAGGGCCGGCTGGGGATTCGCGGGTTGGCCCCTCACCAATCCACCGCTGAGGCGTCTCTATGCGCGTCCTCGTGACGGGAGGAGCGGGGTTCATCGGCTCGCATCTGACGGATGCGCTGATCCGCGAGGGCCACCGCGTCCGGGTGCTGGACAGCCTCGAGGACCAGGTCCATGAAGGCCGCAAGCCGGACTATCTCAACGCGGCGGCCGAGTATCTGTGGGGCGACGTGCGGGATCGGGCGTCGCTGCGCAAGGCGCTCAAGGACGTCGAGGTCGTCTTCCATGAGGCGGCGGCGGTCGGGGTCGGCCAGTCCATGTATCAGATTGAGAAGTACGCCTCGGCCAATGTGCTCGGGACCGCCGTCCTCCTCGATACCATCGTCAATGACCGCCTGCCCATCAAGAAGCTGCTCGTCGCCAGCTCCATGAGCATCTACGGGGAAGGGCAGTACCGCTGCGCCTCCTGCGGCCCGGTGTACCCCGCGCTGCGCAGCGACGAGCAGCTGAAAGAGCGGCGCTGGGAGATGGCCTGCCCGCGCTGCCGCCGGCCGGCCGCGCCGGAGCCGACGCCGGAAGACAAGCCGCTCATGCCCACCTCGGTGTATGCGGTGTCCAAGCGCGACCAGGAGGAATTGTGTCTCGCGGTGGGCTGGAGCTACCGGATCCCGACCGTGGCGCTGCGCTACTTCAACGTCTACGGGACCCGCCAGGCGCTCTCCAACCCGTACACCGGCGTGTGCGCCATCTTTTCGGCGCGCATCAAGAACGGCCATCCGCCGATGATCTTCGAGGACGGCCGGCAGTCGCGCGATTTCGTCCACGTCTCGGACATCGTGCAGGCCAACCTCCTGGCGATGAGCCGTTCGGAAGCGGACTATCAGGTCTTCAACGTGGGCACCGGGCGCCCGACGAGCATCCTCCAGATCGCCGAGGCGCTGGGCCGGCTGTACGGCGCCAAGGCCGCGCCGGCGCTCACGCAGAAATTCCGCGCCGGCGACATCCGGCACTGCGTCGCCGACATCAGCCGGATGCAGCGCGCGCTGGGGTTCGCGCCGCAGGGCACGCTGGAGGAGGGGCTGCGCGAATTGGTCGAGTGGGGCCGGCGGCAGACCGCCGAAGATCGGGTGGAAGCCGCCGCGAAAGAACTGGAGGCCTACGGTCTTGCACAAGGGTAGCGCGGTTGCACTGTGGGCAGCGGGTGCCGCGGAGCCGGGGCCCCCGCCGCCCGCCCGCATGTCCGCGCGCTCTGCGCCGGACGAGGACGGACGGCGGGGCTGGGCGCAGCGGCAGGACCCGCTGCCACCAGTTTGACCATGGACATCGTGTGTGATCTGGTGCTGTTGAGCTGGAACCATCTCGAGGAGACCCAGCCGTGCCTCGAGAGCCTGTTCCGGTGCACGACCGCGACGCCCTCGCGGCTGATCATCGTGGACAACGGCAGCGAGCCGCCTGTCAGGGAGTTCCTGCGCTCGGTCCGCCCCCGGAACATGATCCGGGAGGTGGTGCTGCTCCAGAACGAGCAGAATGAGGGGTTTCCGCGCGGGATGAACCGTGGCATCCAGGCGTCCCGCGCGCCTTACGTCTGCCTCCTGAACAACGACCTGCTCTTCACGTCGAAGTGGCTCATCAAGCTGATCGAGGTGGCCGAGGCGCATCCGGAGCTGGGCGTCCTCAATCCGGAAAGCAGCACGTTCGGCAACGTCCCCCCGCCCGGCATGTCGCTGGATGAGTATGCCGAGTGCCTGGAGCGCCGGCGCGGCGCCTATGTCGAGGTCGGGATGTGCATCGGCTTCTGCCTGCTCATCAGGCGCGAGGTGATCGCCCGCATCGGCGGGCTGACCGAGGAAGTGGAGCGGATCTTCTTCGAGGACGAGGACTACTGCATGCGCGCGCAGGCGGCGGGCTTCCGCTGCGCGGTCGCGCAGGGCTCCTACGTGCACCATGCCGAGCACAAGACGGTCAGCCGGATGGGGGAACGGGAGGCCATTTTTTCCCGCAATCAACGGTGGTGCCACGAGAAGTGGGGCAAGTGGCTGCGGATCGCCTATCCGCGCCTCCAGCCGCCGGTGCCGTCCACCGAGGAGACGCGGCAGTGGCTGGAGCAGTTGATCCGCTGGGCGCGGCGCCGCGCGCACGTGTACGTCTATTGCCCCAGGGCCGACGGCGTCACGAAAGACGCGCTCTTTCACTCCGTCGGCCTCGTGCCGCACGCGGATATCCACTGGTCCTGGCTTCCCGCCCGCGGGAGCGCCTGGGTCGCCACGTGGCGGATTGTGAAACGCCAGAAGAAACGGTTTGACGCGATCGTCATCCCTGAGGAGCGGTGGGCGGCCGGGTTGAAGCTCCTGAGGCCGGTCCACCGCGCCCCGGTCACCCCGATCTCCCGCCTGGAGGCGCTGGAGCCGTTATGGCAGACCCGACACCCCTCTCTGTTGTCGTCCTGACCAAGAACGAAGCGGGCCGCGTCGCCGACTGCCTGCGCAGCGTGTCGTGGGCGGGCGAGATCCTCGTCGTGGATGACGAGAGCGCCGACGACACGGTTCGGATCGCCGAGTCGCTTGGCGCGCGGGTGCTGCGCCGCAAAATGGACATCGAGGGCCGCCACCGCAATTGGGCCTATGCGCAGACCCGGCATGAGTGGGTGCTGAGCCTGGACGCCGATGAACGGGTCATGCCGGAGCTGGCGCAGGAGATCCAGCGTCTGCTGGGCGGCGGCCCCCCGCCGTACGAAACCTACGCGATCCCGCGGCGCAACTACATCGGCACCCGCTGGATCCGCCACGGCGGGTGGTACCCCAGCGCGCAGATGAAGCTGTTCAAGAAGTCGGTCTTCCGCTGGGAGGAAACCACGGTGCATCCGCGGGCGTTCGCCAGCGTCCCGTGGGGGACCCTGCAGCACGACCTGATCCACTACTCCTACCGCGACCGGCAGGACTTCGTCAGGAAGATGGACCTCCAGACGACGCTGGAAGCCCAGAAATGGCTCGCCGACGGGCGGACCGTGAAGCTCGGCAAGGCGCTGTGGCGCACGGTGGACCGGTTCGTGCGCAGCTACGTGATGAAGCGGGGGTTTCTCGACGGCGGGCTGGGGTGGTTTGCGGCGTGGATGGCGGGGAAGTACCAGTGGCTCAGCTGGCGGAAGTACCGCAGCTTCAAGCGCGCCGGCTCAGGCCAGCCAGCCGGCGGCGCGCCGGCGATGGCCCCAGAGATACCACGCCAGGCACACACCCAGCCACGGTAAGATCATCAAGACCAGATAGACGTACGATTCGCCGCGCCAGTGCGGGATGCCGGCCAGACGCCAGAACTTCGCGTGCGTCAGCGCGCTGAGGAGGAACAGCGCGGCGGCAGGGAACGCCAAGCCGGGCGTGCGCCAGGTGAGCGCAGGCCGGGCCAGCAGGAGCGCCAGGGCGAGCGCGACGGGGGAGAGCAGGACGGTGTAGGTGGCCAGCCAGCCGGACGGCGAGAACAGCACGACGAAGACGGTGAGCAGCGCGCCGTCGAGGATCAGCCGGACGCGGTCCGGCAGCGCCGGACGGGCCGGTCGCACCAGTGCGGCGAAGGCCAGCAATTGGGCGATGGCGGTGAGGAGCATGACCGTGGCGTCGGAGAGGACGGCCACGTTGAGCCCGTAGCCGTCTTGGCGGAGCAGCCGCCCAGCCAGCGCCAAGAGCGACTGATTGCTGATATCGAATGCGTAGGTCGTCCCGCTGGTCGCGAGGGCCCCGAACCAGGCGCGGAACAGGCCGAGCGGCTGGGCGGGCAGCAGGAGCCACGCCGCGGAAAGATTGAGGGCGGCCAGGCACACGAGCGTGCGCCCAATGGGAGCCCAGCGTCGCCGACAGCCGGCATAGATGAGGAACAACAGCGCAGGAAGCTTCAGCGAGACGGCCAACGCCAGCCAGAGCGCGGCCAGCCACCGGCGCCCGCTGGCCTCGGCATACAGGAACGCGGCGATCAAGACGCCCCACAACAGATCGGCCTGCCCGAGCAGGAACTCCGCGGTGATGGGGCGCACCAGCAGCACGACGGCCGCGATCGCCAGCCAGGGCGCAGGCCGCAGTGACAGCAGCCGGCAGAGCCGATCGGCGAGCCAGCCGGTGAGCGTCAGCCAGAGGACGTTCAGGGCGGACCACAGCACCCCGCCCGCATGGGACGACAGGGCCCCCAGTGGCGCGAAGAGGATCGCCCAGCACGGGGCGTACTTGAACACCATGCGCTCCGAGGTGGTGGGCGCATACAGGTGGGCGGTGTCGCCGGTCAGGACCCGCTCGCCGATGAAGCGATAGACCTCGAAGTCCATGAGGAAGGGCGGCTCCAAGGCGAACTTGACCGGGAAGCGGATGAGGCAGACGACCCCCAGGCCGATCAACCACACGGCGGGCGACCGCAGGGCGTCGCGCAGACGCGTCAGCACCATGGATGGAATTCTAGCACATGCGTGAACCTGACGTCTCCATCATTGTCCCGGTCTATCAGGAGGAGCGCCGGATTGCCGCGACGCTGGACACGATCCGCGGCTTCTTGGAACCCCGCCGGCCGTTCGAGGTGATCGTGGTGGATGACGGCAGCCGGGACCGGACCGCCGCGGTGGTCAGCGACTACGCCGTCCGCCACCCCTCCGTCCGGCTGATCCGGCTGGCTGACAACCGCGGCAAGGGCGCGGCCGTGCGGGCGGGGGTGCTGGCCTCGCGGGGATCGGTGATCTGTTTCTGCGACGCGGACTTGGCCATGCCGATCACGCACGTCGAGCAGGTCCTGGCGCTCAGCCGGCGCGACGAGGTGGTGATCGCGTCCCGGACGTTGCCGGGGTCGGAGATCCTGGTTCGCCAGGGCCTGGCGCGCCGTGTCATGGGCCGCGCCTTCAATGCGCTCGTGCGCGCCCTCTTCGCGCTCCCGTTCGGCGACACGCAGTGCGGGTTCAAAGGATTCCGCCGGGACGCGGCCCTGGCGATCTTCCCGCGCCTGCGGATCGACGGGTTCGCCTTCGACGTGGAGCTGCTGGTCGTCGCCCGGCGGCTGGGCTGCCGCATCGGAGAGATGCCGGTCCGCGTGGACCATTCCGCGGCCAGCACGGTCAGCCTGTTGAGCCACGCCTGGCCGATCGGGCGGGACCTGTGGCGGATCGCCCGCAACCTCCGCCGAGGCCTCTACGATGGTCCGCGGACGCCCGCCGGGCCTCGACAACGGCTGTCGGCGGTGATCCTGACCAAAAACGAAGAGGCGCGCGTCGCGCGCTGCCTCGAGAGCATCCGATGGGCGGATGAGATCATCGTCGTGGACGGGCTGAGCACCGACCGGACGGCGGAGATCTGCCGGCGCTACGGCGCCCGCGTCATCCCGCATCCGTTCTCCGGCGATTTCGGCCTGGAGCGGAACGTCGGCAACGACATGGCGAGCGGTGAGTGGATTCTCCAGTTGGACGCAGACGACGTCGTCAGCCCCAGTCTGCGGGCCGACATCGAACGGATCCTGCGAGACGGCTCGCCCCACGCCGCGTATAAGTTCCGCCGGAAAAGCTGGTTTCTGGGCCATGCGATGCGCCACGGCGGGTGGTACCACTACTACCCCCACCTGTTCCGCCGCGGCCAGGCGCATTTTGAGGGCCGCGTCCACCATCTCCTGCGCACGGAGGGCCCGATGGGCGCGCTTGAGGGGGTCTTGGAGCACTACCCGTTCGACCGCATCGAGCAATTCGTCGCGCGGCACAACCGCTACACCGCGATCGAAGCCCAGGAGATGCTGGAGAAGGACGGCCTCCTCGACGCGCGGCTGGTGCGCTATCACCTCACCCGCCGGCCGCTCAAGTTGTTCTGGAAGATCTACGTCAAGAAGCAGGGCTTCCGGGAGGGTTGGCACGGGCTGGTGTTCTCGATCCTCTACGCGTGGGTGCACTTCCTGAAGTGGGCCAAGTACTGGGAGCTGCGCACGGCCGCGCTCCAGCCGCCGACGACCGAGCCCGGGTACCCGCCGACGAGCGGAGCGAGTCCCGAGGCCGCAGGCCGAGGGACCCCGCCCGCCACGCGCTGTCTCCGAAAAGAAACCCTGTCGGTGGTCCTGATGACGAAGAACGAGGAGGCGCGATTGAGCGCCTGCCTGGACCGCGTGACCGGGTGGGCGGATGAGATCGTCATCATCGACGACCTGAGCGCCGACCGGACGGTCGAGATCGCCCGCCGCTACACGGACAAGGTCTTCTCGTTCGCCTCCGAGGACAACCACGACCTGCAGTGGAACCGCGGCATCGAACGGGCGACCGGCGACTGGATCCTGCACCTCGACGCCGATGAGGTCGTGAGCCCGCAGCTCACAGCGGCCATCGATCAGCGGTTGGCGGATGCGCGGGACTACGGGGCGTTCGAGCTGATGCGCAAGAATTTCTTCCTCGGGCATCCCATGCGCTTTGGGGGCTGGTACCACCGGCACCTGGTCCTGTTCCGGAGAGCCGTCTCCCGCTGCGTCGGGAAGGGGATTCACGTCCAGTTGAAGGTGGACGGACGGATCGGCTTCCTCGATGCGGAGCTGGAGCACTACCCGTTCAGCTCCATCACGCAGTTCATCGAGCGGCAGAACCACTATACCTCGGTGGAAGCCCCGCTGCTGTTCGAACGGCGCGGTCCGGTGTCCGCCCGCGCGCTGGCCTATCAGCTCTGCTGCAGGCCCATGAAGCTGTTCTGGAAATCGTACCGGAAACAGCAGGGCTGCCGCGAAGGCGAGCACGGGTTGGTGTTCGCCATCCTCTACGCCTTCGTGCACGCGATCTTCTGGGCCAAGCATTGGGAGTGCCTGGCGGCGTCCCCTCGGATCGCGGCCGAGCCGGCGGCTTCGGTCACGGCGGAGGCGGTGCGGTGATGCCGGACCCTGCGCCGCCGGCGGCGCACGCCGGCCAGGTCATCATCCCGCTGCGGGAACCGATCCTCGATGAGCGGGGCGAGATCCGCAACCTGCTGGACGTGCCGTTCACCAGCGTCGCGGTCATCACGTCGGTGAAGGGCGCGGTGCGGGGCAACCACTACCACAAGACCGACTCCCACTACTGCTGGTTGCAGCGCGGCGGGCTCATCTACGCGCACCGGCCGGTTGGCGGCACGGCGCCACCTCAGCGCTGGGTTATCAAGCCGGGACAGATTTTCTACACGCCTCCGCAGTACGAGCATGTGATGGTCTTCATCGATGAGTCGGTGATGTTCGCGTTCGCCCGCAATAACCGTCAGATGGCGAACTACGAGGCGGATACGGTGCGGATCCCGCCGCTGCCGGTGAAGGCCTCGGTTCCGGGGACACGATATGGGAAATAGCAGTAGGACGCAATATCGTGTCCCCGGAATACAGGACATGCGAACCCGCGCCGATTGCCGGCTGTGCGGCTCCCGGCGGCTGGAGCCGCTGTTTTCGCTCGGCGCCACGCCGCTGGCGAACGAGTTTATGAGCGAGGCGGAGAAGAACAAGGACCAGGAGCATTTCCCCCTCGACCTGTACCTCTGCCTGGACTGCGGGCACGTGCAATTGCGCGACGTCGTGGACCCCGAGCGGCTGTTCCGCCATTACGTCTACGTGTCCTCGACCTCCCCGGTCTTCGTGGACCATTTCCGCCGCTACGCCGAGGCGATGATCCGCACGGCACAGCTTGCGCCGGGTGCCGCCGTTATCGAAATCGGCAGCAACGACGGCGCGCTGCTGCAATGGTTCAAGCAGGCCGGGATGCGGGTGCTGGGAATTGACCCGGCCCGCGCGATCGCGGCCGAGGCGACGGCGCGCGGGATCGAAACCCTGGCCGAGTTTTTCGACCTGCCGCTGGCGCGGCGGCTGCGCGCGCAGGGCTGGGCCGCGGACCTGGTCGCCGCCAACAACGTCTTCGCCCACGCGGATGACCTCCACACGATCGTCGAGGGGGTGGCGCACCTGCTCAAGCCGGACGGCCTGTTCGTCTTTGAAGTGTCGTATCTCGCCGATGTCGTCGAGAAGACGCTGTTCGACACGATCTATCACGAGCACCTCAGCTACCATGCGGTCAGACCGCTCGTCGGGTTCTTCGCGCGGCACGGCATGGAGCTGGTCGAGGCGATCCGCGTCGACTCCCACGGAGGCTCCCTGCGGGGGATCGCCAAGCTGTCCGGCGGGCGTTTCCCGAAGCAGGCCGGCGTCGAGGAGCTGACGGCGCTGGAAGACTCGCTGGGGCTGAGCCGGCCCGACGCCTTTCGCCGATTGTTCGAGACGATTCAGCAGCGCAGGGAGGAGCTGGTCGCGCTCCTGCGGCGTCTCAAGGCCGAGGGCAAGCGCCTCGCCGGCTTCGGCGCGCCGGCCAAGGCGACGACGCTGATGTTCCATTTCGGGCTCGGCCCCGACGTGCTCGACTACCTCATCGATGACAGCCCCTGGAAACAGGGGCTCTACTCGCCGGGCCACCACATCCCGGTCGTCCCCTCCGCATGGCTCTATGATCCGGCCCATCGTCCGGACGTCGTGCTGATTCTCGCCTGGAACTTCGCGGAGCCGATCATGCACAAGCACCGGGCGTTCCACGAGGCCGGCGGGCGCTTCCTCATCCCGCTGCCGAAGGTGGAGCTGCGATGATCCCCCCGTACGCCGAGCGCGATAT
Organism: Candidatus Omnitrophota bacterium; assembly: GCA_016192545.1. Classification (GTDB taxonomy): domain Bacteria; phylum Omnitrophota; class Gorgyraeia; order Aquiviventales; family Aquiviventaceae; genus JACPTX01. The sequence goes on from JACPTX010000058.1 coordinate 12,020, forward strand.
TCACGAGATCGTCAACCGTCTGAAAGATGAGGCGCAGGCCTTCGCCGGCTCGACGGTGCTCCTGTGCGGCGGGCACGGCTTTTTCGGACGATACTTCCTCGCGTTCTTCGCCGCCATCAACCGGCACGTGCTGGCCAAGCCCTGCCGGCTCATCGTGCTCGACAACCACATCACGAGCGGGGCGCCCGAGGAGGTCCCGCAGGACGGCTACCGGTTTCTCGCGCACGACGTCATCCAGCCGCTGGCGATCGAGGAGCCGTTGGACTATGTCATTCACGCGGCCGGCATCGCCAGCCCGTATTATTACCGCAAGTACCCGCTGGAGACGCTGGAGGTGGCGACGACCGGCACCAAGAACCTGCTCCGGCTGGCCGTGGCCCACAAGCTGAAGGGCTTCCTCTTTTTCAGCTCCAGCGAGATCTACGGGGACCCGGATGAGAAGCACGTGCCCATCCCGGAGTCCTACCGCGGCAACGTCTCGTGCCTGGGCCCGCGGGCCTGCTACGATGAGTCCAAGCGGCTGGGGGAAACGCTCTGCACGGTGTTTCACCAGGTGCACGGCGTGCCCACGAAAATCGTGCGGCCGTTCAACGTGTACGGTCCCGGGATGCGCGAGAACGACTACCGGGTGCTGCCGAACTTCGCCAGCCGCCTCGTCGGCAAGAAACCCCTGCACATCTACGGCAGCGGCACACAGACCCGCACCTTCTGCTACATCACCGATGGGATCGTCGGCTTCCTCAAGGCGCTGGTGAACGGCACGCCGGGCGGGGTCTACAACGTCGGCAATCCCATCCCCGAGGTGTCGATGCTGCAGTTGGCCACGATCCTCCAGGACGTCCTGGGCCGGAAGCTGGAGCTGGAGCTGGTGGAATACCCGGATTCGTATCCGTCGGACGAGCCGCAGCGCCGCTGTCCGGACATCAGCAAGGCGGCGCTGCAGCTGCGCTACAAGCCGATGGTGGCCCTGCCGGACGGATTGAAGCGGTTTCTGGACTGGGCCATGGCCCAATACACCGGCTCGCAGTTTTGAGGACGATGGCTGCGCCGGTGCGGTTCGGGCTGATCGGCCTCGGGCGGTGGGGCAAGGTCTACCTCCGCAGCCTGCTGGCGCTCGGGGACCGGTGCCGGATCACGCATCTGGCGACCAGCCGGCCCGAGCACGCCGCGCTGGTCCCGTACCGCGTGCAGGTCACGGCGGACTGGCGCGCGCTCCTGAGGGCCGAGTGCGACGCGGTCATCATCGCGACTCCGGCGCACACCCATGCGGACATCGTGGACGCCTGTCTGGAAGCCCGCAGGCCCTGCATTGTCGAGAAGCCGCTGTGCCTGGACGTGGCGAGGGCGGAACGGCTCCATCAGCGCGCGCAGGCGTCCGGCGTGCCGGTGCTGGTGGATCACACGATGCTCTTCAGCCCGGCCTATCAGGCGATGAGACGCCTGCGTGAGGAGCGCGGCGAACCGATCCGTCTGATCGTCTCGGAGGGGATGGCCCTGGGGCCGTTTCGGACGGACATCTCCGCGTTGTGGGACTGGTGCCCGCACGACGTCAGCCTCTGCCTGGATCTCCTGGGCCAGGCGCCCGTCGCGGTGGCGGCGCTCGGGGGTCCGGTTGACGGCCGGGGCTCGCCCGAGCTGCTGACGGTGCGCCTCGACTTCGCCGGCGGGGCGTGCGCCTGGATCCAGGCCGGCCGTCTGGCCTCGTCCAAGCGCCGCAGCCTCAGCGTGTTCACCGACACGCGCCTGTTCCGCCTCGACGGCGTCGGGCCGGACCCTCTGACCGTGTCCGACTTTCCGTTTGCGCAGCGGGAGGCGGATCCGGTCGCGGCCTCGCCGGAGGTCCGCGTGGTGCCTGTGCCGGCGCGGCTGCCTCTGGAGCAGATGCTGATCGAATTTGTGGACGGGTTGGCGGGCGGGGATCGCCCCCGGTTCGGCACTGGCTTGGCGCTGGACGTGGTCCGGGTGCTGGCCCGCTGCGAGGCGGCGTTGAAAGAAGAGGTGAGCTCGTCGCATGGCCAGGTTTCGTGACCCGGCGCTCGAGCGCGAATTCCTGCTCCAGACCGGATTGGAGCCCCGCGCCGCCGCCGAGGTCTTCGGGGATTTGACCGCGTACCTCCACCAGCCTCTCGATGCCGTCGCGCAGCGGTACTGGCGGTACCGGCAGACGGAGGACGTCGAATCCCAACGCCGCGTGGCCGAGGCGACCCAGGAGTCGGATGTCCTGGCCTACTATGCCGCCACGCCGCACTATCTCTATGAGCTGAGCTACTGGGAGGCCTCCAGGGACAAGCAGGCCTGGTTCAAGGTCCTCGCGATGGCCTGCCGGCGCTACGGGCTGAGGCGCGTGGTGGATTTCGGCGGGGGCGTCGGGGGGTTGTGCGTGGCGCTGCGGTCCAGAGGGATCGCCTGCGATTACCTCGACGTCGCGGGCAACACGTTTACCTACGCGGCCTGGCGGTTCGCCCGCCGTCGCCTGCCGGTGCAGATGTTCAACGCGATGGACGGCTGGCCCGCCGCGGGGCAGTATGATGCCGTGATCACCTGGGATGTGCTGGAGCATCTCTTCGACCTGGAGGACGCCGTGCACAAGATCGCGCGGCTCCTCCGCCCCGGCGGGTGGTTCCTGAGCAAGTCCACCTTCGCCGTCGAAGGCGGGCACCACCTGGACATCCACTTGGCGAAGCACGCGCGGTACGCCGACGTGCGGGAGTTGAATCGGATGGTCTCGCAGCATGGCTTCGAGTTCGTGGGACAGTTAAAACCCACCCGCTTCTCCCGCGTGCTGCGGGCGTGCGGGTGGCGCGACGCGGTGGCGGGCATTCGGGTGGCGCCTCGCCTGAAACACGGCGGCAACTTCCTCGTCCATCGACGGGGCAAGACAACGTGAGGTCGCACATGACGCATCAGTGGACGATTCCCGTGCTGGCGTATCATCGGATCGGGGAGCCGAAGGACGATCATGTGCCGACGGTGAGCCCGGAGACATTCGAGCGGCAGCTGGCGTTCCTGCAGCGGCGCGCCTGGCGCGTGGTGGAGTTCGGGTACCTGGTGGATCGGCTGGCGCGCGGGACTCCTCCCGAGCGCGGCACGGTGATCATCACGTTTGATGACGGCTATGAGGAGACCTGCAGCGTCGCGGCGCCGATTCTCCACCGCTTCGGGTTTCCGGCGGCCGTGTTCGTGACGCCGACCGATATCGGCCTGCCCGGGTTCATGACGTGGGACCAGCTGCGCGCCGTCGCCAAGAACGGCATCCGGGTCGGCAGCCATACGTTGTATCATACCTATCTGCCGCTGGCCTCGCGGGAGGAGGCCCAACGCGAGCTGGTCGAATCGAAACGCCTCCTCGAGCAGCAGTTGGGGGAGCCGGTGTCCTGGCTGAGCTACCCGGTCGGCGGGTTTACGCCGGAGCTGCAGCTGATGGCGAAGGCGGCCGGCTATCAGGCCGCCTGCACGACCAACCGGGGGGTGTCCAAGGCCGGCCGGGACCTGTTTGCGATCCGGCGGATCAAGATGACGGAGCGCGACGGCTCGCCTCTCCTGCTGTGGGTCAAGCTGTCCGGGTACTACGATTTGTTCCGTCGCCTGGAACAGCCGGCGTAACGCGTCTCACCCCCTCACAAGCCATCCGCATCCTCGTCAGCTACGTCACGGCGGGCACCGGGCATCGTCGAGCCGCAGAGGCGCTGGCCGAGGCCGTCCGGACCCACGCCCCGCAGGCGTCCGTGTCCTGCCTGGATCTGTTGGCCGACGTTCCCGCCTGGCTGCGGTGGGCCTATCCCTACGTGTATACCTGGCTGGTCCAGCATGTCCCCTCGTGCTGGGGGCTGGCCTATCATGTGCTCGATACGGCCTGGGTCTTCCGCCTCTGCCAGCCGCTCCGACGCCGGTGGAACCTGCTCATGGCGCGCCGGTTCACGGCGCGGGTGCGGGATCTGCAGCCGGACCTGATCCTCGCGACGCACTTTTTCGCCGGCGACGTCCTGGCGGCCGCCCGCCGGGCCGGCTGGCTGACGGGACGGCTGGTCATCGTCATGACGGATCTGTTCCCGCACCGGCTGTGGCTGGCCCCGGAGGCCGACGATGTGGTCGTCGGCGCGGCGCTCACGCGCGACCTCTGCCGCGCCCGGGGCATTCCGGATGACCGGATGCACGTCCTGGGGATTCCCGTCGGAGCGAGATTCGCCGAGGCCGAGGACCGCCCTGCCCTCGTCGCCCGGTTCCATCTTGATCCCCGCCGGCGGACCATCCTCATTGCGGGCGGCGGGATCGGGGTGGGCCCCATCGGCGAGATTGTGCGCCGGCTGGCGGCCCTGGAAGCGGAGCAGCCGGGGCGGCTCCAATTGCTGGTGGTGTGCGGGAATAACCATCGGCTGGCCCGGGAGCTGCGCCAGTCGGCCGCGTGGGCGATGCCCGTGCATGTGTTTGGGTTTGTGGACACCATGCCGGAGCTGATGCAGGTCAGCGATGTGCTGGTGACCAAAGCCGGGGGATTGACGATGATGGAAGCGTTGACGGTGGGGCTGCCCATGGTGTTCTGCGGGACCATTCCGGGGCAGGAGCGTTTCAATGCGGACTACGCCATCCGGCATGGGGCCGCGGTGGATGCCAAGGGCGCGCAGGACGTCGTCGCGTTCGCGCGTGAGTGGCTCCGCGACCCCTCGCGCGTCGAGGCCATGCGGGGCCACGCTCGTCTGCTTGGCCGGCCCAACGCGGCGGAGCACATCGTCGCGCGTTTCCTGGCGGACGCTCATGGCTGATGACCTCAGACGGCTGAGCCGTGCGATCAGACAGCAGGCCGATGCGCTGAAGGTCTGGGGGATCCGGGAGCTGCCCATCCCTCGGCCGCTGGCTGTGAGTTCTGGCCGAGAGATCCCGAGCATCAGCGAGGGATTCCGCCAGCTGGAGCAGGAAGTCATCGCGTGCCGGCGGTGTCCGCTCTACAGGACGCGCACGCGCCATGTCTTCGGAGAAGGCAGCCCCGACGCCCGCCTTGTCTTCATCGGGGAGGCGCCGGGACGGGAGGAAGACCTCCAGGGACGGCCGTTCGTGGGCGCCGCCGGCCAGTTGTTGACGAAAATGATCGAGGCGATGGGCCTGCGGCGCGAGGAGGTCTACATCTGCAATGTCCTCAAGGACCGGCCGCCGGGCAACCGTACGCCGGAGCTGGCCGAGGTGGACGCCTGCCTCGGATTCCTGGAGCGGCAGCTGGCGCTCATTCGGCCCCGGGTCGTCTGCGCGCTGGGGGCGGTGGCGGCCCGGGCGCTGCTGGGGCCGCATGTCGCGATCACCAAGGTGCGCGGCGCCGTCCTCGACTACCAGGGCATCCCCCTCGTCCCGACGTTTCATCCCGCCTATCTCCTCCGCAACCCTGACGCCAAGAAAGTCGTGTGGCAGGATCTCAAAAAAGTGAAGCGGTTGCTGGACGAGTCCCCATGATTGCGCAGGTTGTCTTCAATCTTCCGGTTGACCGGGCATTCGACTACCTCGTGCCGGAGGCCTGGCGCACGACGCTGCAGCCGGGGATGCGGGTCGAGGCGCCCTTCGGCCCGCGCCGGCTGATCGGCACCGTGGTCCGCCTGCGCGCCAGCAGCCCCATCCGGCAGCTCAAGACGCTGGCTCGCGTCCTCGATCCTTCGCCGGCGCTCACCCCTGAGCGCCTTCGTCTGGCCGAGTGGCTTGCCGGCTATTACTGCTGCAGCCTGGGCCAGGCCTGCGCAAGCCTGCTGCCGGCGGCGTTGCGACTGCGGCCGGTCGTCGAAGACCCCGCCGCACCGGCCGAGGAGATCGCCGAGGAGATGCCGGAGCTGACCGGGGAGCAGCGGCGCGCGTTCGGGCGGCTCAGCGCCGCCATGCACGCCGGCCGCCATCGGACGTTTCTCCTGCACGGCGTCACCGGCTCAGGCAAGACCGAACTGTACCTGCGGGCCATCGCCCTCGCCCGCGAGCAGGGCCGCTCGGCCGTCGTCCTGGTGCCGGAGATCGCGCTGACCCCCCAGGCGATCGACCGCTTCCGCGAGCGCTTCGGGTCGGAGGTCATGCTGTGGCACAGCCGTCTCACGGCGCGCCAGCGGGCGGTCGCCTGGCAGGCCTTGGCGGGCGGACGCCGGCACCTGGTCATCGGGACGCGCTCGGCGGTCTTCGCCCCGGTCCCGCGCCTGGGCGTCGTGATCCTCGACGAGGAGCACGACCCCTCGTACAAGCAGGACCAGGCGCCGCGCTATCACGCCCGCGAGGTCGCGATCGCCCGCGCGCGGCAGGCCGCCGCCGTCGTGATCCTCGGCAGCGCCACCCCGTCCGTCGAGAGCTACTACCAGGCGAGGCGCGGCCGGTTCGAGCTCCTGGAGCTGACCCGGCGGGTGGAGGGGAGGAAGCTGCCCGACGTGGAAGTGATCGATATGCGCCAGGAATTCGCGCACCGCCACCGCGTCGGCCCGTTCTCCCAGCGGCTCGCGGCGGCGCTGCGGCGCGTCGTGGACCTGCGGGAGCAGGCCATCCTGCTGTTGAACCGGCGGGGGTTTGCGCGGGTGGCGCAGTGCCCGACCTGCGGGAACGTCGTGCGCTGTCCCCAGTGCGCGGTGCCCCTCATCTACCACGCGGGCGCGCAGCAGATGGTCTGCCACTACTGCAATGTCCGCCAGGCGGTCCCCGAGATGTGCCCGGCCTGCCGGCGGGGCTATCTCCGATTACGCGGCGCCGGCACCGAGCGGATCGAGTCCGAGCTCCATCGGCTCTTTCCCGCTTCGGGCATCGCGCGCATGGACACCGATACCACGCGGCCGCGGGACAGCCATCGGCGGCTCTACGACGCGATCAAGACCCAGCAGATTGACCTGTTGGTGGGCACCCAGATGGTCGCGAAGGGACTCGACATCCCGCAGGTGACGCTGGTCGGGGTGGTGTCGGCGGATACCGCGCTGAATCTGCCGGACTTCCGGGCGGGGGAGCGGACCTTCGATCTCCTGACGCAGGTCGCGGGCCGGGCCGGGCGGGGGGCGCGGCCGGGGCAGGTCCTCATCCAGACGTATTGTCCGACCCACTACGCGATCCGTGCGGCGTCCCGGCACGACTATGAGGCGTTCTATCAGGCCGAGATCCGGATGCGCAGGCGCCTGGCACTGCCGCCGTTCGTCCATCTCATCGAGTTGACCGTGCAGGGATTCCGGCAGGACCGCGTGCAGGACGCGGCGGAGTTCTTGGCGCGCGCCCTGAAGGCGCGTCGGGAGGGCGGCCGGATCACCCTGTTGGGACCGGCGCCCCACCGGGTGGTGCGCCTGCGGCGGAGCTACCGCTGGTGCGTGGTGCTGAAAGGGCCGTCCGTCCCGGCCATGACGCGCCTGGTGCGGCAGGTGCTGCGCAAGGGATGGGGGGTCCGCGGCCTGCCCGTCATCGTGGACGTCGATCCGTTATAGGGGTCATCAAAAGGGGTCAGACCCCTCAAGAGGGGTCTGACCCCTTTTCTGTCCTAACTGGTAAAGCCTTTCTTAATCGTTCCAAGCGCGTCGAGGTTGCGCAGGCCCTGCTGGGCTTCGAGGTCGCTGGGGGCGAGGCCGAGGATCTTCTCGAAGCACCGGCGGGCCTGGTCATCCGCCCCGCGCTTCATGGACAGGCGCGCCAGCTTTCGGAGCCCCGCAACATGATTGGGATCGAGGCCCAGCAGCTCCTCGTAGGCCGCCAAGGCGGCGTCATCGAGCCCGGCCGCGCCGAGCGTGGAGGCCAGCTGCATGAGGAGGCGTTTGGAGCGCGGCTGCAGGCTGAGGAGCCGTTCATAGAGCTGGATGGCGCGGGGGTGCCGGCCTTGCAGGGCGCAGAGCTGCGCCCACGCGCGCAGGGGCAGGGTGAGGAGGGCCGCCCCCATCCGGCTCAGCACGGACGGCGGGTGCTGGCTGTAGAGCTTCTGAATTGCCAAGCGCCGGTAGCGGCGGGCCTCGGTCGCATCCGGCGCGTGCTTGATCACGAAGGTGAGCAGGTCCACCGCGTACAGGTAGCTGCCCTGGGTGTAGGCCTGGATGCCTTTTTCGAAATAGGGCTGCAGGGTGCCGGGGACCGGGACGGTTGGCATGGCTTCATCCTACGCCCTAACGCTGTGCCGTGCAACGGCACTTCTCGGCCACAAGGCCGAGAAATCGCCTTCGGCGATGCGTTAGGGCGTGGGATCATTCTAGTGAAGAAGGCGCGCGGGGTAAACTTGCTTTTTTGAACCCAACCGTTAGAATAGGTCGAATGCGCGTGCTGTTTATGGGAACCGCCCGCTTCGCCGTGCCCAGTCTGGAGCAGTTGGTCGCGCAGGGACACGAGGTGGTGCGGTGCGTCACGCAGCCGGAGCGTCCCCAGGGCCGAGGGTTGAAGCCGTTGCCGTCTCCGGTCAAATCCGCCGCGCAGCGGCTCCAGGTGCCGGTCGAAGAGCCGGACGCGTTGCGCGATGCCGTCACGGCCTTCCAGGAGTGCCATCCGGACGTCGGGGTGGTGATTTCCTACGGGCAGTTGATTCCGCCGGCGCTCTTGCAGCTCCCCGTTCACGGGATGCTGGGCCTGCATCCGTCGCTGCTGCCGAAATACCGGGGGGCCAGCCCGATCGCCTGGGCGATCCTGCGCGGGGAGGCCGAGACAGGCGCCACGGTGTTCCGGCTGAACGAACGGCTGGACGCCGGCGAGCTCCTCGGTCGGCGCGCGGTGCCGATCGAGCCGCGCGACACCACCCCGCAGCTCTCGGAGCGCCTGGCCCGGCTCGGTGCGGCCCTCCTGCTGGAGGGCCTGGGTCAATTGGCCGCCGGGACGGCGCAGTTCACGCCGCAGGACGAGCGCCTGGCGACCTATGCGCCGAAACTGACCAAGGCGGACGGGCGCATTGAGTGGGCCAAGGACGCCGTCGCCATCGACCGGCTCGTGCGCGCGCTCACGCCGTGGCCCGGCGCCTACACGACGTGGCAGGGAAGATTGCTGAAAGTGTGGCAGGCCGTCCCCGACGGCGACGGGACCGGCCGTCCGGGTGAGGTGCTGGCCACCTCCGCCGACGGGGTGGCGGTGGCGACAGGACAGGGCAGACTCAGATTACAGGACATCCAGTTGGCCGGGAGGCGGCGCATGAGCGCGCAGGAGTTCCTCGCCGGCCACCCAATCCATATAGGAGAACGCCTTGGCGGTGATCAGTAAGGGGTCAGACCCCTCAAGAACCGCAGGCTTGACTGACGGGGTCTGACCCCGTCCTAAACGATGCCTGAACTTCGACGCGATCCGGTCATCGGACGGTGGGTGATCATCTCAACCGAACGGGCGAAACGGCCGACGGACTTCGCCGTGCCGCAGGCCGCCCAGGAAGATCATGCGGACTGCCCCTTCTGCGAGGGGAAGGAGGCGGGCACCCCGCCGGAAATCTACGCGATCCGCGCGGCCGGCACGAAACCCAATGCCCCGGGCTGGAGCGTGCGGGTGGTGCCGAGCATCAAACCGGTCCTCGGCATCGAGGGGCAGAGCGACCGGCGCGCCAAGGGCATGTATGACGTCATGCACGGCATCGGCGCGCATGAGGTCATCGTGGAAAGCCCCCGGCACGTCGCCCACATCGCGGATCTGCCCGTCGAGCAGATCCGCGACACCCTCAACGCCGCCATCCACCGCATCAGCGACCTGGAGCGCGACCCGCGGTTCCGCTACGTCCTGTGGTTCAAGAACCACGGCGAGGTCGCGGGGGCCGGCAACATCCTCCACAGCCGTTCCCAGCTCATCGCGACGCCGGTGACGCCCAGGCGCGTCAAGGAGGAATTGGCCGGCACGCGCCGCTACTTCGAGGACAAGGAGCGGTGTCTCATCTGCGACATGATCACCCAGGAACGCGAGATGAAAGACCGCGTGGTCTTCGAGTCCCCGCACACGATCGTCCTGTGCCCGTTCGCCTCGCGCTTCCCGTTTGAGCTGGTGTTCCTGCCCAAGCGGCACAGCTGCGATTTCGCGGCCTTGGCGGCGGAGGAGGTCGCGGACCTGGCCGCGGCGTTGAAATGCGTGCAGGTCCGCCTGAAGGCCATCCTGGCGGATCCCCCCTACAATTACGTCCTCCATACGGCGCCGATCCGCCGCCACCGCGCCAAGGTCGGCTACTGGAAGACCATCGAGGAAGACTACCACTGGCACATCGAGCTGATCCCGCGCCTGACCCGGGTGGCGGGCTTCGAGTGGGGCAGCGGCTTCTACATCAATCCGACCCCCCCTGAAGAGGCGGCCCGGTATCTCCGCGAGGTGGCCGC
>JACPTX010000034.1 GCA_016192545.1 Candidatus Omnitrophota bacterium
TAGGATTTGGCCTGGGCCAGGCCCTGCTGCGCCAGGACCTTCGTGATCGCGGACGTCAGGGTGGTCTTCCCATGGTCGACGTGGCCGATGGTGCCGATGTTGACGTGGGGCTTGGTGCGCTCGAACTTGGCCTTGGCCATTCCGTCACCTCCTGCGGTTCAGCAACAAGCCAGACAAGCTGGAGACGGGAATCGAACCCGTGACCCCGTCCTTACCAAGGACGTGCTCTACCGACTGAGCTACTCCAGCGTTGTGGAGACGCTCGTCATACCGAGAGACACCTTGACGACCCTGATCGACTGTTCGCATGGTGGTGAAGACGCCGAGTTACGGCAACGCGGAAGGAAGGCGGAGCGCCGGCCGCATCACGCGAGGGCGATGGGCGGCGCGCAAACGCCGTGCAGTGTTGTTCCAACGTGCTGACCGATGTGCTGGACTGGTGCGATCATGAAGACGACTACCGACGAGAGACGTAAAACTCCCCCCCAGGCCTCCCGCGCGCTTCGCGGGCGGTCAACAATACCCTTTCGATTGACGTACCTGCGTGACGAACGACCGTACCGGAAAGACCTGTAGTGTAGCAGGAACCTGGCGTTTGTCAAGTACTTAAGCAGAGAGGGGTCAGACCCCGTCAGTTGAGGCCGTCGTTCTTGAGGGGTCTGACCCCTTTTCTTAAAACCGGGTGCCGAACCGGTGGACGCTCTGCAGGAGTCCCAGCGCGATCCACGTCGTGACCATCGCCGAACCCCCGTAGCTGACCAGCGGAAGCGGCACCCCCACGACGGGCACCAGCCCCATCGCCATCCCCATATTGACGATGGCCTGATAGCCGAGCCACGCCGTCAGGCCCGTCGCCAGCAAACGCCCCTGCGGCTCAGGGTTCTCCAGCGCGATCCGGATCGCCCGCCACAGCAGACAGCCGAACAACCCGACCACCAGCGCCGCGCCGAGGAAGCCCCACTCTTCCCCGATGACGGAATAGAGGAAATCCGCATGGCGCTCCGGCAGGAAGTTGAGCTGGTTCTGCGTGCCGGAGAGCCAGCCTCGTCCCCAGAGCTGTCCGGAGCCGATCGCAATCTTCGACTGGATGATGGTGTAGCCCGCGCCCAGCGGATCGGCGTGCGGATTGACGAAGACGAGCAGCCGCGTGCGCTGGTACTCCTTGAGCAGATGCCAGCCGATGGGCAGCGCGACGCAGCCGGCCGCCGCCACGGTCGCCAGGTGCCGGCGAGACATCCGCGCGACCCACACGACGCCAATCCAGACCGCCGCGAGGATCGAGCTGGATCCCAGGTCTGGCTGAAGGAAAATCAGCAGCGCCGGCATCCCGGCCAAGAGCGCCGAGGAGAGCACGCTCCGCCACGGAAGCGGGGACGGCTGTCCGCCCAAGACCCGTGCGAGGATGCACGCGGTGGCCAGCTTGGCCAATTCGGAGGGCTGCACGCTGACGCCGAAGACGGTCAGCCATCGCACCGCGCCCAGCTTCATGGTGCCGGCGACCTCGACCAGCGCCAGGGCGCCGAGCGCCGCGAGATAGAGGAACGCGCTGAGATCGAGCCATCGAGGATACGGGGTCCAGGACGCGGCAAGCCCCGCCGCCATCCCCAGGCTGATCCACATCGCCTGCCGCCAGACCAGCGCAGGATTCAGCGTCGCGCCGGCGCTGGCCAGCGACACCAGGCTGACGGCGCACAACAGCCCGCCGCAGATAAAGACGCCCCAGTCCCAGGAAACATGTCGAAGCCGCTGAGAGGTGCGCATCAGAGGTTCCGCGGCGGTGCGGTGTCAGACGCCAGATACTCGCAGACCGCGCGCCCGATCATCGCCGGCAGCTCCCCGCCGGAACCGCCGTATTCCGCGACGATGGCCATCGCCGCCGCCGGGTCATGCGCGGGGCAGAATCCGATGAACCAGCCGTGCGCCTTCCCCGGCACGTGGGTCTGCGCGGTGCCGGTCTTGCCGGCGATCGGCACGCGCTCGCTGCGCGCCCGGATGCCTGTGCCGTGCGCGTCATTGACCACCGCCAGCATTCCCTCGCGCACGACGGCGAGAGGCTCGGCCGGCCAGCCCAGCCCCGCCGCAGGCGGGGAGGGCGCGCGCATCGCATAGTCGCCGACCGTGCGCACCGCCCAGGGCTCGAGGAGCCGGCCGCCGTTGGCGATGGCGCTCGCCATGACCGCCCCCTGCAGCGGGGTGATCAGAATCTCGCCCTGCCCCATCGCCAGCAGCGCGACTTCCCCTTCATGCAGGGTGCGCGCCGACGGCAGGTGGCCGGCGTCTTCCTCGAAATGCCAGCCGGTCTTGCGGCCGAAGCCGGCCTGCTGAAATCCCGCGCGCAGCCGATCCAACCCCAGGCGGCGGCCGAGCTCCATGAAGTACACGTTACACGACCACATCAAGGCCTCGCGCATGGTGAGGGCGCCGTGCCCGTCGCGGTTCCAGCAGTGGAACCTGCGGTTGCCGATGAGGAGGAAGCCCTCGCACATGATCGGCGTCTGCGGGCTCACAATGCGATGCTGCAGCGCGGTCATGGCGGTGATCGGCTTCACAATGGATCCGGGCAGATACGTGCCGGCCGCGGCGCGATTCATCAGCGGAGCCTTCGGGTCCGCCAAGAGCCTGCGAATCGCGACCTGATCCTGCGTCGCAAACACGCCGGGGTCAAAACTGGGCACACTGACCATCGCCAACAGCTCGCCGGTCTGCGGGTTCAGGACGACGGCGGCCCCGGCCTGCTGGCCGAAGCGCTGGGCGATGAGGGCTTCCAGCTCCGCATCCACCGTCAGCGTCACGGTCTGCCCGGGGACAGGGTCTTTCCGGCCGATGAGGCCGACCTGGCGGCCGCGCGCCTCCACTTCGATGAGCGAGCCGCCCGGCTCGCCGCGGAGATAGACGTCCAGCTCCCCCTCGAGTCCGGCGCGTCCGACGAGATCCTTCGGCTTCACGCCGTATTCCTTCAGGGTCTTGAACGTCTCGGGGCTGGGCTGGCTCAGATAGCCGAGCAGATGCGCGCCGACCGATCCGAAGGGATAGTGCCGGCTCACCACGGACTCCACGACCACGCCGGGCAGCGCCAGATGCGACTCTTCCAGCCGCAGGGCGGCGGCTTTGGGCGCAGGCGGCAATCCGGAAGGTGATGCGGCTGGTCGCCAGGCGTCGGCCGCGGCGGTCCAGGATGAGCCCGCGCGGAGCCGCCTGCGGGACGAGCCGCAGGCGGTTCTGCTCGGCCAATTTCCGGTAGGCGGAGCCGTGCACCACCTGCAGATGCGCCAGCCGTACGACGAGGAGGGCCAAGCCGATCAACAAGCACCGGCGGAGGATGAGCAGACGCGTCGTCATCCCACGCCCTGCCTGCCCCGCCAACAGGCGGGGCGAAAAGCCAAATGGGTGAACGCTGCGGAGATTTTCGCGGCTCGCCTTTGGCGAGCCCAGGCAGGGCGTGGGATCATCGCACCACCCTCGCGACAACGGACCGGACGAGCGGAAGGCACACGATCGTCATGCCCAGCCTGACCACGGTTCCCGCCAGCAGCTCCGCTGTCCATGGCACGCCGATCAACCCCAGCGCCAGAATCAGACTCTCTCCTGCGGCGATGAGGAGCCGCTGCAGCGCCGGTGTCTCCACGTCCCAGACCACCGCGCTGCGCAGCACCAGCCAGCCGGCGCCTGCGTAGGCCAGGCCCATGAGGAGCGGCCGCTCCACGCTCATGAGCGTCACAAGCACTCCGCCGACCAGCACGGCGCTGAACGGCCGGCCCGGCATCAGGAGGAGCGCCGAGGCCATGCTCAGGAAGGTGAGATCCGGCATGAGCCAGGGCGAGAGGACCCACCGGCCCAGGAGCAGATGGAGGCAGGTCCCCCCGATTACGACGAGGGCGGCGAGGCCGGACGCAGGCACAGCACTTCCTCGAGCTGATGGGGCTCCACCGCGGGACGGATCCAGGCGGTCGTGCGCGCCTGCCTTGGGTCCCGCTCGACCTTCACCACGGCACCGATGAAGAGCCCTTTGGGAAACGGCCCGTCCAAGCCGGCGCTCACAACGCGGTCCCCCGGCTGGATGTCGGCATCCTCATCCAGATAGATGAAGCGGCATAACCGTCCGCCGGTCCCCACCACCAGGCCGGACTCGCGCGAACGCTCGACGAGGGCGGCGATGCGGCTGTCCGGGTCCGTCACCAGCATCGCGACGCTCGTCACCGCATGAACCTCCACCACCCGCCCGGCCAGGCCCCGGAGATCGATCAGCGCGCCGTCGCGCGAGATGCCGTCCCGGCTCCCCCGGTCGAGGATCACCGTGTGCTGGGTCGGGATGAGACTGCGGCCGATGAGCGAGGCCGCGACGCCGGCGGCATCCGGATGCGCCGCGAGGAGCTGCTGGGCGCCCGTCAAGCGCCGGACGGTCTCCCGCAGGCGGACCAGCTCGACTTGGCCGGCGGCAAGCTCCTGGCGGAGCGCCGCTCGCTCGCGGGACAAGGCCGGGACTTGGGGCAGATGCAGCAGGGTGCCAAGGAAGGACTGCACGATCACCAGGGGGAAACGGAGCACGGTCAAGACGCCCTGGCGCAGCGGCTGGGGCGCAAGCACCGCGGCCAGAACCAGGAAACCCAGGATTACGCGCGAGGGTCGGCGCACACCGGTCGGAAGACCTGTTGCGGGTCCTTAGAACTCGTGCTTGGTCGGAACGGCGATTTTGCTGCGCAGGTAGTGGATGTTGTCCAGCCCACGCCCGACGCCGAGCGCGACGGCGGTCACGGGGTTTTCCGCGACGTGCACCGGCAGGCCGGTTTCCTCGGCCAGCAGCTTGTCCAGCCCGCGCAGGAGCGAGCCGCCGCCGGCCAGGACGATCCCGCGGTCAATGAGGTCGGCGGACAGTTCCGGCGGGGTCTTCTCCAGGGTCGCGCGCGACGCCTCCACGATCGACCGGATCGGCTCGGAGAGCGCTTCGCGGATCTCCTCGGACGTGACGGTCACCGTCTTGGGCAGGCCGGTCACGAGATCCCGCCCGCGGACCTCCATCGTCATCTCCTCGTCGAGCGGGTAGGCGGAGCCGATGCGGATCTTGATCTCCTCGGCGGTGCGCTCCCCGATCATCAGGTTGTAGGCCTTGCGCAGGTGCTCGATGATCGCCTCGTCCATCTCATCGCCGGCGATGCGGATGGATTTGGACACGACGACGCCGTCGAGCGAGATGACCGCCATCTCGGTCGTCCCGCCGCCGATGTCGATGACCATGTTGCCGCCCGGCTCGTGGATCGGCAGTCCAACCCCGATCGCCGCGGCCTTGGGCTCTTCGACCAGGTAGACTTCCCTGGCGCCGGCCCGCAGGGCGGAATCGCGCACCGCCCGCTTCTCGACCTCGGTGATGCCGGAGGGGATCGCCACGACGACCCGGGGGCGGTTGATCTTGCGCGGCTGGACCTTCTTGATGAAGTAGCGCAGCATCGCTTCGGTCACGTCGAAGTCGGCGATGACGCCGTCCTTCATCGGGCGGATCGCGGCGATGTTGACCGGGGTGCGGCCGATCATCCGCTTGGCCTCATCCCCCACCGCGAGGACCTTGGTGGAGCCGCGCTGGATGGCGACGACCGAGGGCTCGCACAGGACGATGCCCCGCCCCTTGAGGAACACCAGGGTCGTGGCGGTGCCCAGGTCGATGGCGATGTCGTTGGACATCATCCCGAGGAAGGAATTGATCGCCCGCTGGGTGAGGGCGCTGATCTGCTCGATGAGGCGCTTCAGCATAAGGGGGTGGTACAATCGGGTTGCATCATCCTAACAGCGTCGCTAGGCCTTGTCAATTATTTTCACGACGGAAGCGCCGCCGGCCACCGACGCCAACAGCCCGAAGAACTCTCCCAGCGATTTCTTCACGCAGTCCACTTCCCGGATGCGCGTCTCACCTTCCGCCAGCAGGCCTGCCACCGCCAGGCTCATCGCGGTCCGGTGATCGCCGGCGCTCTCCACGACCGCCCCCCGCAGCGCGCCCTGCCGAATCCGCACGGTCGCGCCTTCCACCTGGATCCGCGCCCCAAGCGCCGCCAGCCCGGCGGTCATCGACCCCAGACGATCCGTTTCCTTCACCTTCAGCTCCTGCAGTCCCTCGAAACGCGTCTCACCCTCCGCAAGACAGGCCGCCACCATCAGAATCGGCAGCTCATCGATCAGGGACGGCACCTCATCGGCATGCACCGTCGTCCCGCGCAGCCGCGTGAACGAGGCCGTGACGGTGCCGAGGGGTTCCCACGCCTCCTCCTGCGCGGTCCACTCCGCCGAGGCGCCCATCCGTTTCAAGACGTGCAGGAACGGGATGCGGGTTGGATTGAGTCCGACGTGGTGAAGCCTCAGCTGCGAGCCGGGTACGAGCGTCGCCGCCGCGATGAAGAACGCGGCACTGGACGGATCGGCCGGAATCGTCAGGCGGCCCGGGGCGATCAGCCGCGCGGGCGGTTCGACGGTGATGGCGGTTCCCTGCCGGCGGAGGCTCACGCCGAGCCGGGTCAACAGCCGTTCGGTATGGTCGCGCGTGACCGCCGGCTCGATGACCGTCGTCGGCGCATCGGCGAACAAGGCCGCGAGCAGGACGGCGGATTTCACTTGAGCGCTCGCGACCGGCAGCGTATAGGCCAGAGCCCGTAAGGGACGCTGACCGGTCATCGTCAGCGGCGGGGTCACGTCACCGTGCTGCGCTCGACCATCGAGGCGGGCTCCCATCTGCCGGAGCGGCTCGATGATGCGCTTCATGGGGCGCCGGCAGAGCGAGCCGGAGGCGTTCAGCACGCTCTCGAACGGCTGCCCAGCCAGGAGGCCGGCCGCCAGCCGCATCGTCGTGCCGGACTCGCCGCATTCCAGCGGCCCGGTGGGACGACGCAACCCGTCAAGGCCGACCCCCTGAATCCGCATGCCGTGCGGCGCCGCGGTCACACGTTCGTTGCCGCTCAGTGTCGAGCCCTGACCGCCGTCGATGGGCTCGACCGGCACGCCCAGGGCTTTGACGAGCTCCAGCGTGCGGCGGCAATCTTCGGCTGTGGACCAGGGACTCAGCTCCGTTGGCCCGTCGGTGAGCGCGCACAGGAGGGCGGCCCGGTGGCAGATGGCCTTGTCCGCCGGCAGCGTCAGCGTGCCGCGGATGGCGGAGGCCGGTCGGATGATGGCATCCATGACTGATGTCGGCGAGTTCTAGTTACGCATTGGAGGCGCCAGATGTGCGCCGAGGCCAAGGAGCGACGACGAAGGCGTACTGAGTAACATGAAGTACGTCGAGGAGGAGCGACGCGGGAATCGGCCACAGATGGCGCCTCCCCAGCGTCCGGACAGTGGGGCGGGGCGGTCTGGCTCGCTGGCCGTCGTTGCTCGTCGCTCGCGTACTTTGATGCCGCAGTACGCCACGCTCCTCGCGCCTCGGCCATCGGCCAGAGCGCTCCCGCCAATGCGGCAACTAGAACTCGGCGACATCAGTAAGTCACAAAAAATCCCCCGCGCAGGGGGGATCTCACACAGGAAAAGTGACAGTCACTTTTTACCGAAAAAGTGACAGTCACTTTTACATGAGGGATGTTAGATGGCTTTGACGACGTCGCCTTCGCGGATGGCGTCTTTCTTCGACTCAGGCTGGAGCGCGGCCGCCGAAAGCTCGTCGTAAATCTTCTCGACCTTCGCCCGTCCCAAGACCTTCTGGTCTCTGATGATCTGCAGCTCCTGCCCCATCGCCACGCCCTGGTTTTTGCCGAGGTTGACGACGACAAAATCGTATTCGCGGTTCACGACCAGCACCTGGCCCTGGGTGGTGGAGGCCTGCTGGACCGGCGGGGCGCCGGCCCCGGCGGGGCCGGCCACCACGACTTTCTCCAGCTCCACGGTCGGCTGCTCGGACAATTCCATCACCTTGGTCTCAAGCTGGGCCTTGGCCTGCTGCAGCTCCGCCAGCTGCTTCTGCAGGCCGTCCTGCCCCTGCTTGAGCGTCGCCACCTGCTCGCCGAGGGTCGTCCGCTCCGTGCGGATCTGCTCCAGGTCCTTTCCGAGCCGGTCGATTTCCCGCTGGCGCTCATCGACGGACTTCGCGAGGGTCTCTTTGGACTTCCGCTCCTCGTCGAGCTGCTTGGCGACCTCGTCGAACCGGGTCTTCGCCTTGGCCAGCTCATCCTCAATATGCTGCTTCGCCTGACGGGCCTCGCGCAGCTGCTGCTCAAGCTCATCCCGCTGGCCCTTGACGAGGACCAACTCCCGTTCTTTGGCCAGCCGCAGGTCGCGCTCCCGCATCTGGAGCGTGATGCCCGCGCCCGCCACCATCACGGCCAGGCCCGCGACAGCTCCCAGCAGCACGACGGTCGCTTTGCCTTGGTGCGCCATAGCAAACCTACTGTACCACAGGCACTAGCGCATGTCAAACGCGCAGCCAGTCCAAAAAACGAGCATCGAGCCGGCTCACCCAGGCCGCCAACTTGTTCCGGAGGCGTCCTAAATCGTGCCGCCCAGCGAAGCTGGACGGCACGCAGTTAGAACGCCTCCGGAATTGTCTAGCCAAGTCCGGCCGATGCGGCAACGTCCCCAGCACCGGAACCGGGAGGCACGCGCGGAGCACCGCGGGATTGGTCCGCTCGGCCAGGCGCGCGCCGGCGCTGGACGCAGGGGGCTCCACCGCATTCAGGATCACACCGCGCACCTGCAGGCCGGCCCCCTGGGCCTGCGCGACCGTCAGAAGCGTGTGATTCAGCGTGCCCAGCCGAAGCCGCGAAACCACGACGACCGGCAGCCGCATGGCGCGGATGAAATCCGCGACGGTCCTCCGCCGGGTCAGCGGCACGAGCAGGCCGCCGATGCCCTCGACCAGCACGAACGGATGACGGGCCGCCAGCGCCTTGAACGCCCGGATGGCGCGCGGCCAATCCACCGGCCGCCGCGACCTCAGCGCCGCCGCATACGGAGCCAGCGGCTCGCGATAACAGACCGGATTCACCAGCGGCAGGGGGTCCACGGCTCCTGAGACTTTTGAGAGCACGAGCGCATCCAAGGAAACCCAGCGTCCCTCACGGCGCACGCCGCCGCTGGCGATCGGCTTCATGACCCCGACATCCAGCCCGTGCGCCCGGCACCACGCCGCCAGGGCCGCCGTCACCAGCGTCTTCCCCACCCCGGTATCCGTCCCCGTGACGAACAACCCCCTAGCGGGCATCGCGCAAGGCGTCGACCAACTGGTCGAGCTGCTCGTCGGTGTGCAGCGCGGTGACACTCAGCCGCAGGCGCGCCGTGCCGTCGGGCACGGTCGGCGGGCGGATGGCCGGCGCCCAGATGCCGCGATCCCACAACCGCTGCGACAGACGGCGTGCCGCCGCCGAGGTCCCGGCGATGATCGGGATGATGTGGCTCGGGTTTCCGGGGACACGATATTGTGTCCTATCGCTATTTCGCATATCGTGTCCCCGAAATAACGAGGCCAGGCGCTGATGGAGCGTCGTGACGTGCCGCGCCAGCCGCGCGCGCGGAGTGGAATCTTCCTCGATGAGGCGCAGCGCTTCCATCGCCGCGGCCGCGACCGGCACCGCCAGCGCCGTGGCATAGATGAACGTGCGCGCGCGATTGTGGAGCAGGTCGAGGAAGACCCGCGGGCCTGCGAGGAATCCGCCCTGGCAGCCCAGGGCCTTGCCGAGGGTGCCCATGTAGAGGACGGCCTCGTGCGCGATCCCGGCCCGCTCAGGGCTGCCCCGTCCGGTCTCGCCGACCGCAAAGGCGCCGTGCGCATCATCCACATAGAGGAGGGCGCCGTGCGCGTCCACGACCTCCCGCAGCTCGCGCAGCGGGGCGGCATCGCCGTCCATGCTGAAGACGCCCTCGGTCACGACGAGCCGTCGGCCCCGCCTATGGCGGGGCAGGCGCGCCAACAGCCTCGACAACTCATCGACGTCGTTGTGCGGAAACACCCGGAGGGTGGCACGGCTGGCGCGGCAGGCGTCAATCAGGCTGGCGTGGGCCAGGCGGTCCACCAGGACCCCATCGCCGGCTCCCGCCAGGGTGCTGAGCGCGCCGAGATTGGCGAGGTAGCCGCTGGCAAAGACGACCGCCGCCTCGGTGTGGAAAAACGCCGCCAGCCGCGCTTCCAGCTGCGCATGCACCTGGGTCGTGCCGGCCAGGAGCCGCGAGGCCCGCGCGCCGATCCCCCAGCGCTGCGCCGCGCCGCAGGCGGCCTGAATCACCCGCGGATGAGCCGACAGACCGAGGTAATCATTCGTGCACCAACAGGCCTTCCATGAGCCGTTGATGCGCACGCGCGACCCCTCAATGGCGTCCACGCAGGCGAGGGTCCTGAGGAGTTCGCGGTTGCGGAGTCCGCACAGCTCCTCGTCGCAGTCTTGGAGGAGCCGCGGCAACGCCGTGGCGGGAAGAGAGGTGGACGTCACGAGGTCAGCGGACGACCATCGGCAGGACGTCCGTCGAGCCGAAGACGCCGTAGAGCCCGCGGGATTTGAGCCAGAGACCGCGCGCGAGGTACCCGAGGGCGGGCCCGATGACGTTCGCGGCCATCGTCGTCTCATCGCCGAGGATGAACCGGTGGCTGGCGCGCTTGCCGTCGTGCGTGATGCCGGTGAGCGTCATGGTGGTCGAGACCGGCTTCCTGGGATGGCGGGTGTCCATCACGCCGCCGACCTCCACCTGCTCTTCGGAGTCCACCGCGCCGACCCGCTGCAGCAGGACGTCATCCGCATGCTCCATGTGGTGCAGCTCCAGCAGCCCGTTCGTCTTCGCAAGGAACGCCTCGACGTCCGCGTCGGTCATCGCCTTGGCCCGCTCGACGCTGTAGCCGGGCACGTGCGCGATGTCTTCCCGGATCGTCGCCTTGTACGCCTCCCAGTTGGCGATCCCAACCCCCCACCAGATGTCGACGCGCTCGACATGGACGAACGACTGGGCCGCGAGCACCGCGGCCGCGGTCAGCAGGCCGGGCGTGGCGCCGCAGCCGGTCATCACCACGCTGCGGGACCGCCTCACCAGCGGATCCAGCGCGAACATCCGCCGGACCGCCGCCGTCCGCTTCAGCACGTCGACGAACGCCAGGCCCTGGGTGCGCTGCGCAAAGCGCTCGATGGCGCCGGGGATGAACGCATTGGGCATATTCGGCAGCGCGACCACCACGCCGTCGAGCTGGCCGGCCAACTCCATGACGCCCCCCAGGGGATCGTCGGTCTGCTGGAAGCTCGTTTCCTGCCCGCCGGCGATCGCCGCGGTGTCCAGTCCGTCCGGATCATGCAGGAGCCCTTTGCTGTCGCAGATCGCGACGAGGCGCAGGCTGCGCTTCAGGCCGATGATGGATGCCGCCGCCCTGCCCAATCCGCCGGCCCCCAGCACCGCAACCCGGGCGGGGGCCTGCCCTGCGGCACCAGGCCCCGCCGCAGGCGGGGGCGCGCTCGCGGTCCGGGGAGCCGGGTGGACGAGTGTCTGCATTAGCGTTCGACCCAGGTCTGACGGCACGACTGCCGTTCAATCAATTCAGTCGGGAGCAGCAGTTTGGTGGGGCTTTTCTTCTTGCCCGTGATCTGCTGGGTCAGGATGTCCACGCCGAGCCGGCCCATCTCATCCAGCGGCTGCCGCACCGTCGTCAGCGGCACCCGGGCCTGGGCCGCAATCGGGTTGTCATCGAAGCCGACGATGGAGACCTCTTCGGGCACCCGCACCCCCTTGGCCAGCGCCACGGTGACGGCTTCCAGCGCCATATCGTCGCTCGCCACGAACACCGCGGTCGGGCGCTCCTTGAGCTTCAGCATCTCGTCCATCGCTTTCCGGGCGCTGGGCAGCCCGAAGTCTCCGTACCGGATGTACTCGTTGTTGACGGGCAGGCGGCGGGCTTTCATCGCGTTGACGAACCCTTCCAGCCGGTCCAGCCCGGCCTGGGTCTTGAGGTCCCCGGTGATCGTCGCGATGTCCCGGTGGCCCAATTTCACGAGGTAGTCGACCACGCGTTGCGCGCCGTTGCGGTTGTCAATCGCCACGCAGGTGACCGGCAGCTCTTCGAGATAGTGATTCAGGACGACCGTCGGGATCCCCTCTTCCAGCGCGCGGTCCAGCGTCTCCTCGCAGCCATAGATGTCCAGGAAGATCAGCCCCTCGACGGCGGGCTGGCCGGGGAGGGCGTTCCCATCCGTGATGTGCAGGAGCAGGTCATATTGGCTGCGCTCCGCCGACATCCCGATGCCTTTGATCACCTGCAGCGCGAAATAGGAATGGAACACGCCCTGATAGCGCGGGATGATCAGGCCCAGGGTGCTGGTCCGGCCGGCCGCCAGGCGCTGTGCGCTGGGGTTGGGGCGGTAGCGGAGCTTCTTGATCGCGTCCAGCACGCGGCGACGGTTGGCCTCATCCACCGTCGAGACCTTGTTCAGGACGCGGGACACGGTGGTCGTCGAGACGCCGGCGGCCCGCGCCACGTCGGCGATACGGACTTTTTGGAGACTGGCCCCCATGCGAGTCGGACTCCTTGTTGACGTGAGCGTGACAGACCTTAGCGGATGCCGCGGGGGTGGGACTTATGGCGCGTCATGCTGTGCCAAGAGCGTATCGCCCGGAGACCTCACGATGCCGGCGGTGATGAAAATCAGCAGGTTCGACCGCTCGACCGACTCCGAGTTCTTCTTGAAGAGGCCGCCCAGGATCGGCACGCTGCTCAGGACCGGCACCCGCGTCACCGTCTTGCTCGTCGTGTCTTTCATCAGGCCGCCCAGGACGACGGTCTCCCCGTCCTCGATGACGACGCTGGTGGCCAGCGAGCGCGTCGTGAAACGCGGCAGGCTCACCTCGCCCGCGAACGTGTCGTCCGTCTTCTTCTCGCTCACCTCCGGCTTGAGCGCGAGGATGATGGTCCGGAGGTCCCGGCCGACGCTCGGCGTGACGTTGAGGAGAATCCCCAGATCCTTCGTGACGAAATCCTGCGGCACGTTCACGAACCGGGTCTCGCGCACGCCGTTGACCACGTCGTTGAAATCCCCGTCGCCGTTGAGGTCCTCTTTCTTGACGGAGGCGTCGTACTGCGTCGCGTAGACGAACTCCGTCACGACCTTGATCGCCGCGGTCTGGTTGTTCAGCGTCGTCACCTGCGGCGCGGAGAGCGTCTTGGCCTTCGTGTTATCCGTCAGCGCATGGAGGACCGCCGAGTACTGTGTGCCGGTCAGGATCCCCTGGAACGTCAGGTTGAGGCCGTTGCCGGAGGCCTGATTCGAGAAATCGGAAAACGCGACCTTGGTCCCGCGGCGCAGCTGCTCCCCCAGCGAGGAGAACTGGTAGCCGGGGCCCTTCGTCGTGCCGTCCCGCCCCTGCAGTTTGTTGAGCGCCACGTTGCCAGCCAGCTGGGCGTCAAACCCGAACTCATCCGTATCCGTGATGGTCAGCTCGAGAAACCGCGCCTGCACGCGCACCGCGATGGGCAGGACGTCCAACTGGCGAAGCAGATCCTCGATTTGCGACAGGTAGTAGGGCGCGTGCGTCACGGTCAGCGCGCCGGTGCGCTCATCCAGGAGGAAGGAGCTGCCGCTCACCGACGGGATGACGTCCTCCAGGATGTCCTTGACGGTGGTCAGACGCTTGACGCCGAGGGACTGCAGCGCCACGCCCTCGCGGGTTTCAGGGATGGGATCAAACGTCGCAAAGAGCCCCGGCCCCTGGTTGAGAAACAAGACCTTCGTTTCCATGGGTTCGGCTTCCATTTCATCGAGCGTCGCGACGAAGATGGCGTTGTCATCAAACCGGTAGGCCAGGCTCTGACCCTTCACGAGATATTCGAGCGCCTGCTGCAGCGGGATGTCGACCAGATGCATGGTGACCGGCTTGCTCAGCTCCTTGGCTTTCGGCGAGAGCACGATGGTGATCCCCCCGCTTTCCGCGAGGAAGCTGAGGGCGGCCTCGCAGTCGACCTCGCGGAAATCCGCGCTGACCGGCTGCGTCAACTGATTCTGGGTGATCGCCGCCTGTGCCGAACCAGCGGTAAGCAGGAAGCCGGAAGCGGTAAGCCAAAGAAGCCTCCACACGCCGCCTCGGCTGCGGAGAACGGGGTCAGACCCCTCTGGTGGTGAAAAGGGGTCAGACCCCTCTGGTGGAGTCGACCCTGAGGGGGGGGTCTGACCCCTTTTCATATGGTGGGGCCTCGCGGCGCCAGCACCCGCGCGGTCACGAAGATGAGGAGATTCTTGCGGGTCTGCGTTTCCCGGCGCTGCTGAAACAAGGCACCCAGCACGGGAATGTCCCCGAGCACCGGCACCTTGGTCAGCTGCTCGGTGAGGCTGTCCTTCATGAGGCCGCCCAGCACCACGGTCTGGCCGTCCTGGATGACCACGCTGGTCGTCAGCTGGCTGGAGGTGAACTCGGGG
>JACPTX010000062.1 GCA_016192545.1 Candidatus Omnitrophota bacterium
CCGAGGCGATCCAGGCCTCGCGCGCCCGCAAGATCTACGTCTGCAACCTGATGACCAAGCCGGGCGAGACCAGCGGATTCAGCGTCGCCGACCACGTCCGGGAAATCGTCCGGTATCTCGGCGCGGATGTGCTCGATGCGGTCATGGTCTCGAACACCCCCTTGTCGCAGGACGCCATCCGCCACTATGCCGACAAGGAGCAGGAGCCTGTCCGCCTGGACGACGAGTCCGTCTTGCGGGGCGTGACCAAGGCGCAGGTCGTCGCCGGCGACATCACCTCGGCGGAGGAATTGGTCCGCCACGAGAGCCTGAAGCTCGCCCAGGAGCTGGCCCGCCTCTTCGCCTCCGCTCCTGCTGCGCGCCCGCTCTCCCGCGTCGCGTGACGTCCGCCATGCCGGCCGTTGAACTCCGCCAGTTGACGAAAGTCTTCTCCGGCGTGAAGGCGCTTGAGGGCGTGTCGTTGACGATCGAGCGCGGCGAGCTGGTCTGCTTGATGGGGCCCAACGGGGCGGGGAAAACGACGCTGTTGAAGATTCTGGCCGGCCTGCTCCTCCCCACGTCAGGGACGGCCTTCCTCGACGGGCACGACGTCCGCCGGTCCACGCCCGCGCGGCGGGCTCAGATCGGGTTTGCCTCCAGTGATCGCCCCGGCTTCTACGACCGGCTGACCGGCCGTCAGAACCTGGAGTTTTTCGCCGCCCTCTATGGATTGTCCCGCGCCGCCGCCCGTCGTCGAATCGGCGAGCTGCTGGCGCTCTTCGGCGTCGGCTCGCCTGACCGTCCGTACCAGGAGTGCTCGGCGGGCGCCAAACAGCGCCTGCTGCTGGCGCGCGCCCTCCTGCACGATCCGCCCGTCCTCCTGTTGGACGAACCCATGAAGAGCCTGGATCCGATCCAGATCACCGAACTGCATCGGCTCCTCAAGGACCGGTTCCAACACCGGCAGGGCAAGACGATCCTCTTCACCACCCATCAGGTTGAGGAAGCCGCGCAATTGGCCGGGCGCGTGGCGATCCTCCATCAGGGAAGCATCCGGGCGTGCGGAAGTGTCGCTGAGATCGCGGCAGGCGGCGATCTTCGGGCGGCGATGCAGCGGTTGTGCGCATGAGCCGGCTGCTCGCGTTCCTCCGCCGGGACTGGCTCATCCGCAGCAGCTACCGGACCGCCTTCGCGGTGACGCTCGCCCACATCGTCTTCACCGTGGCGTCGTTTTTCTTCATCAGCCGGCTCGTCGATTCGCGGCCGTCCCCGACCCTGGCCCCGTACGGGGGCGCATATTTTCCTTTCGTCGTGCTCGGCCTCGCGTTTTCGCGGTATCTCACCGCCAGCCTCTCGAGCTTTGCCGGCAGCATGAGGGAAGAGCAGCTGCAAGGCACCCTGGAGTCCATCCTCACCACTCCGACCAGTCCGCTGACAGTCGTCCTCGGGGGCGCCGCCTGGGAGTTGCTCTGGACCACCGTGGAGGTCATCGTCTACGTCGGCCTCGGCGTGTTCGTGTTCGGGATGGATCTGAGCCTGATGAACATCCCGGCAGGGCTGGTCGTGTTGGGCCTGTTGATCCTTTCCTTGAGCAGCCTGGGGGTGCTGTCCGTCAGCGGCATTCTCCTCTTCAAGGAATTCGATCCGGTGACGTGGCTGCTCGGAGGGCTGATGAGGCTCGTCAGCGGCGTGTACTTTCCCCTCGTCCTGTTGCCGGGGTGGCTTCAGGCCGTGGCCGCCTGGCTGCCCTTGACCTACGGGCTGGAAGGGCTTCGGCAGGCGGTCTTGCTGGGACGCCCGCTCGCGGAGCTCGGCAGGGTGTGTCTGGCGTTGGGGGCGTTTGCCGTCGTGGGATGGGCGGTGGCGCTGGCCGCGTTCTCCTGGACGCTGAATCGGCTCAAGCGGACGGGCGCCCTGAGTTTTCGTTGACCGTTCGGGCTGCGAGCAACAGCCGCACCAGCCCTGTGAGCCCCCCCCACAACAGATACCCCGCGCGCGTCACGTAGACCCGCCCCACCTGCCACCACGACGCCACGCCGTATTGCACCCGGATGAATGCCGGGGCCGGGAAGAGAAACGACCAGACATAGCGGAGCTTGGCGCGGATGCCTCGGAGACTGACCAGCAGCGCGATGCGTTCCCGCCCTTTCACATTCGGATGCCGAGCCAGCAGCTCCGCCACCCGCGCCTGACGTCCCGTCGCCGGGGCGCGGGCGAGCCGCTCAAGGGCGTCGGGAGGAAGAGGCGTCCGCAGCGTCATCGCCACAGTCTCCAGCACCCCGCGCAGGAGCGGCGCCACCCCGGCCTCTTGCGCCATCGCACACACCAGCGGCCAGTCGACGGGTTGGACGCGAAGCAGCCGGTCAAGCTCATACACCCACAGAAACGGCGCGGCGTGCTGATGGTGGAGCAGATGCAGGCACAGATGGATGAGGAGATCTTCCGGCCCAAGGACGCTGGTGGGGACGCCGGCCACGGTCCTCGGGCGGCACCGCGCCCACACCCCCGGCATCGGCAGGCGGTCCACGAACGGCGGGTAGGCGATCGTCCAGTGCGGCTCGACGATGAGGCTCAGGGGGCGGTCCTTGAAGAATTCGAGCGTATAGTCAAACGCCAGCGCGAATCCGGCCCGCGCCTCGACCTCATAATAGCCCAGCTCTCCGAGGAGCGCTCGGACCGCCGGCAGTTCCTCCGGCTTGATCAGCACGTCGAGATCCCCTGTCGGCCGCAAGGCGGGGTCTCCGTACAACTGTTCGCCCAGCGCGACCCCCCGCAGGGGCGCGCACGACATGCCGCGCGCGTTCGCCGCGCGGAGAATGGCCGCCAGTTCGTGCCGGAACAGGAGATTCTTGGCGGCGGTGGCGGAGGCGAGCCGGCCCAGCTCCCCGGCGATGCCGTCAGGGATGGGTCTCGTCGAAGCGATCCTGGACGCGCGATGCAGCAACGGCATGAGACGGTGCTCGCTCGCGTCCGCGAGCACCGGCGCCCAGTCATCGGGGAGCTCTCGGAGAGGCGGGACCATCGTGTCGTCCGCACGTCGGAGCCAGCGCAGAAGAAACGGATGGATGGTCGGCAACGGGATCATCGAAGATCTCGTCCGACCACCGCTGGAAGCCGCAAGGGGTCGCCGGGGGTTCGAGGAAGGAGGAGTCGCCGAACCGGCACGCGCGCGGCCAGCTTCCCCAGGTGGTCGAACTGTCGGGCGAGGCTCTCAGGGCTGACCAGGGACACGTCATACAGATTCCTGACCAGGGCCAACCACGCCTCTCGCGCTTGGAGCGGTTCGATCCGCGGCCGTGAGATCGCGGCGCAGCGGCGCAGCTCATAGAAGACCCGCACCGCCACCGCCTGCTCCGTGAATCCTCCCGCGCACGCGCGCGGATCCAGGCGGCGCTTGGAGGCGGTGGGCACGACCAGCGGCAGGCGGGAAAAGCCCGGCAGCAGACGGCGTCCGCTCGCCGGCCACAGCCGGATCTCCGGATGCCCGGGCTGGCACATGGCGCGCCTCCCCTGCCACCGGATGGTGAGCAGGTCATCGGCAATCAGGCCGTGGCCCGACAGCAGGAAGGCCGCCGCCAGCGTGGATTTGCCGGCTCCCGGCTGCCCGACGAAGCAGAGCGCCTCCTCTCCCATGCGGATCGCGCATCCATGGAGCGGATCCTCCCCGTCCAGACTCAGCAGGAGCGAGACCATCGGTCCCAGGAGGATGTCGAGGAAGGCCTCGCGGCTCGCCTCAGGCGCCTGGCGACATACGACCCGGCGCGTCTGAGGGTTGATCCAGAAGCACCCGCGCCTGGGCCACGCGAGGAGGAGGGAATGATCCTGCCGGCGGAGGAGCCGGACCCGCCTGGACCGGGGTGGGAAGGGGATGGCGGGTCGTGCGGTGAGCCGCCAGGGCCGCGTCAGGGGTCCCCGCCAGCACCCCAGCCCGTCGAGCGGCTCCTCCGACGACAGCCCGAGTCCTGACACCCGATAGCGATACCGGCCCACAGGAGTTCCGCGCCGTCACGAGGCTCCGCCGCTCGATCTGGTCGTCGGCTTGCCTCCCCCGTCGCTACTGGCTCCCCCCTTGACCCGCGTCAGGCGATAGAGGTCGCCGTATCGCACCAGGCGGGGCGGCCGGTACGGCCGCTTGGCCTTGGGTCGCGGCTCATCCCTCATGCTGCACCTCCCCTGTTGGCTTCCCGTTCTCAAAGAACACCTCCAGCCACAACTCAAGACCCAACAGATCCGACAGCGCCCAGGCGGAGACGCACGTCGAGTCCGAGAGCCCCGCTCTCAACCGATCGAGATGCGTCCTGAGCGCGTGTTCGTTCACGTACCCGCACTCCGCCACCCTCGGATGCGAGTCGAAGCAGCGGATCAACCGGGGGTAGTCCCGCGCCATGCCTTCGTTGACCAGATGCGTGAAATCGGCCTTCCACCGGCGCCGGGCGATCGGCTCCGGCAGGATTCCCCCCATCGCTTCCCGCAGCAGCGCCTTCGGAACCCCCGCATGGGTTTGCATCTCCCCGGGGATGCTCATCAAAAAGGACAGCAGGTCACGATCCAGGAAGGGAAAAGCCATCTCCAGCCCGTGGAGGGTAGCGACCTTGTTCTCCCACTCCATGCAGAGGACGTGGTGTCCGATTCGGATTTCCTCATAGAGGGAACGGCCGTGGACCGTGGAGAACCGGGGCGTGGCGGGGGACTGGCTGCTCCAGCGGGACCTGAGGGCTCGTTCGCGGAAGGTCTTCACGTACCAGGGGGCATTCTGTTGGCCGCGGTCGCGCAGCCCCCGAAGCGCCCGGCACCACGTCGCGGGCAGGTGGTACTTCACGAGATCCTTCAGAAAGCGGTTCCGGAACCATCGAGGGTCGGTATCGGTCATCCAGCGTGGAAACTCTCTGAGATGGGCGTAGGCCGTGCGCCACCGGAGACGTCGGACGAGATCCACCAGGTACGCCTGGGCGAACAGCACCTGGTCCCCCCAGTGGCCGGTGAGCAGGACGCGCGCGCCGAGATCATGAACGCGCTGGAGGAACGCGTGCGTGTTCTCCCACTGCTCATCCATGAAGGGCGATTCGATGTGCCAGATGGCCTGTTGGGCGTGGTCCATCAGCCCGTTCGGACCGATCGGGACCCGGTGGATGGCGACCCGGTCGCGGGTCTCGATCTCCCGGAGGAACGACTCCTCATCAGACGGCGAGCCGGCTTGCGAGATGTACGAGACGCCGATCAGCGAAGGCATGCCGACCTGTCCGCTGTCGATGAGACTCTTGGCGAGGCAGAAGATCGAGGAGGAGTCGAGCCCCCCGCTCACCGACACGGCCGCCGGATGCGCGCTCCGAAGCCGGCGCCGGACGGCCTGCTCAAACACATGGCGAAATGCCTCGGCGTAGTCCTGGAACGAGTCGAATCGGATGCGCGCGGCTGGATTGAAATCCCAGTAGCGCCATGTGGACGCACCCTTCGGAGTCAGGAGCAGCGCGTGGGCGGGCGGCAGGTTGAAGATCCCGCTGAAGAACGTGAGCCCCTGGTCGTAGATCCGATCGAGCAAGAAATCGGC
>JACPTX010000055.1 GCA_016192545.1 Candidatus Omnitrophota bacterium
CGCATCGCAGGAGAAGGCTTATCATACCACAAAACAAAGAACCCCGGACCCGCCGCCCACGTTCTTTACGTCCTCACGCGACGGATCCGGAGTTCTCACTGATCCCCAGGGACATCCCGAACCTCCTTTCCCTGGTGGGGCACTTGCCCCACTTTCAGCATACCTGATTTCCCCGGACGCACCATGACCAATATCACACTGGGTCAACGCGGTGGTCTCCGGCACGCAGAGCCTTGATGGCGGCCTTGCGGGTCATCCGCTTCGGCCGGTTCGTCGGCAGCCGGCTCCAATACCGGCGTTCCCCCTGTTGCGGCGGCTCAACCCGCCGTTCATTGACAGCCGCACACGACGTGTTTTTCCGACGGACGCGCCAGCCGGCGCGTCCCGGACGGGATGACCCGCTCGAGCTGTTTCAAGAACTCCTCGCTGTCCATCCCGTGCCGCCAGGCGACTTCGTCCAGACAATCCGTGCCCTCGAAGGGGAGATTGATCAGGAACCGCTCGAACACCCCCTGCGTCATCGGATACTCGTGGAGGACCCGGTTGACCGTCATGCACTCATCCAGATGGGCGCGCGGGGGGCGTGCCGGAGGGGCGGCCGCCCGCTTGCCCAGTTCCCGCTCGAAGATGGGAAACAGCTCCGCCTCTTCCTCGGCCATATGGCGGCGCAGGCCCTGCACGACGCCGGTCAGGGCCGGCCCGATCCGCTCGAGATGCTCCGCCGGCTCCGTCAGGAAGAGCCGGATGATCGCCTGCAGATGCTCGGGCTCGTCCCGGTGCTCGACGGCCATCTCCGCCAGCACCTTCGGGTTCATGGCGGCGCGGCAGGCCATGACGAGCTCTTCCTCCCGCGCCATGTGGTTGCGCAGCTGCCGCGTCAGCGTCACGCAGACCTCGCGCAGGACGTACCACGTCTCCGGGCCCATCCGCAGCATGGCCTCCACGACATCGAGTTTCGAGCGAAGGAGTTTGTGGTCCCGCTTCAACCGATTGACCGGATTCATCTTGCCTCTTGGGCTCACGCTGGGGCCCCCTGGCGGCGCGCGCTCCGCTTCACGATCGCTTCAGCCTTCAGCCAATCATCGAGCGCGTACCCCTCCACCCGGCCGCGCCGCTCATAGAACTCGTACGCCAGCCGGGCGATCTCCTGCTGCTCCGGCGCCGGTGAGGCCGCTGGAGACCGCCGGCGTTGCTTGAGCCACCCCCGTGCGTTCGCCATCATGTCCGCCTCCCGCGTTACGGGCCGATCCCGCGCGCCGTCGTCAGCCGCCCCGCACTTCCACCACGACTTCCAACTCATGCCGGATGGCGCGCACCAGCCCCTCCCGCACGAGCGCGCCGACCGCCATCATGACCATCGGGGCCGGCCATTCCAGCTCGCGGATCAGCTGCCGCAGGGTCGTGGCCCCGCGCGCCTCCAGATAGGTCAGCGCTTCCCCTCCGACCACCCCCAGTTCAGTCATGAGCGATCGCCCTTCATGCTCCCAGTGGAGGGGCGGCTTCCTCCACTCCTCTTCCACCATCGGCAGCAACGTCTCGCTCATCGCCCACCCCCTCTTCAAGGGGTCAGACCCCTCAAGAACGACGGGTTACCCGACGGGGTCTGACCCCGGTTTCCAGAGCGAGGGCCGCGCCTCGCAGACCGCTAAGGGTTCGCAGTCCGCAAACTGCACGAAGTTCTCCCGGAACTTGGCCGCCAGCTCCTGCGCCTTCGCGTCGTACGCCCGGGGATTCGCCCAGGCGGCGCGCGGGTTTAAGAACTCGTCCGGCACCCCGGGGCATTTCCGGACCGCGGCAAACCTGAAGAGCGGGTCCGGCTCGGTGGGAGCGTCGCGCAGCGCGCCGCTGAGCGCGGCCTCCACCATCGCGCGGGTGTAGCCGATCCGGATGCGGCTGCCGATCCCGTAGGGCCCGCCGGTCCAGCCCGTGTTCACCAGCCAGCACTGCACGCGATGCCGGGCGATCTTCTCGCCGAGCAGCTTGGCGTAGACGCAGGGGTGCAGCGCCATAAACGGCGCGCCGAAGCACGCGCTGAACGTCGCCTGCGGCTCCTTGACGCCCCGCTCCGTCCCCGCGACTTTGGCCGTGTAGCCGGACACGAAGTGGTACATCGCCTCTTCAGGCGCGAGCTTCGCGATCGGGGGCATCACCCCAAAGGCATCGCACGTCAGCATCAGCACGTTGGACGGATGCCCCGCCGTGCCGGCCGTGCTGGCGTTGGGGATAAAGCCCAGCGGATAGGCCCCGCGGGTGTTCTCCGTCAAGGACTCGTCGTGCAGATCCAGCTCCCGGGTGACGGGATCCATCGCCACGTTCTCCAGGATCGTGCCGAACCTCCGGCTCGTCGCATAGATCTCCGGCTCAGCCGTGGGTGACAGGCGGATCATCTTGGCGTAGCAACCGTTCTCGAAATTGAACACCCCCTGGTCGCTCCATCCATGCTCATCGTCTCCGATCAGGGTCCGGCATGAATCGGCCGACAGCGAGGTCTTGCCCGTGCCCGAGAGGCCGAAGAACAGCGCGACGTCGCCGGCCGGTCCCACATTGGCCGCGCAGTGCATCGACAGGACGCGCTCGAGGGGGAGGAGATAGTTCATGATGGTGAAGACGGATTTCTTGATTTCGCCGGCGTAGCTGGTGCCCCCGATGAGGATGAGGCGCTTGCCGAAATGGACCAGGATGAAGGTGGGGGAGTTCGTGCCGTCGCGCTCCGGCTCCGCCTGGAAATGCGGCGCATGGAGCACGGTGAATCCCGACGGGGCAGGTTCGGGCCGCTGATCCCGCTCGGCGCTGCGGAAGAGCGTCCCGGCAAACAAGCTGTGCCAGGCGGTTTCGGTGATGACGCGGATGGGGCGCCGATAGGCCGGATCCGCGCCGACCGCGCAGTCCTGCACGAACAGCTCTTTCCCCTCCAGGTACGCCAGGACGCGCTGGTGAAGCGAGTCAAACCGTTTCGCGTCGAAGGGCCGGTTGACCGCCCCCCACCAGATGTGCTCCTGGCTGGAAGGCTCCCGGACGATGAACTTGTCGTTGGGGGAACGGCCGGTATGCTGGCCGGTGCGCACGACCAGCGCCCCGCCCTGGGCCACCTGAGCCTCATGCCGCTGCAGGATTTCGGCATAGAGCGCGGGCGCGCTGAGATTCCACAACACCCGGGCGGGATTGCGGATGCCGTGTTGGAGCAGCGCGGCGCCTGGATCATCCGGAAACTGCGGCATCGTGCCCTCGCATGGTGGTGGGTCGCCTCCTACCCTATCGCGGACGTCCCCGCGATTCTATGATGTACGTCATGCTCTGAAAACGCAAGGGGAGAATGCGGGGGCGGCGGGGCGCGCTGACCGGATGATCACGCAAGCGAGGTGGGGCGGGGCTCGTAGGCGCAGCAGGGCTCTTCGGCGAGATAATCCCCTGTCGCGGCGTACGCGCGGGCGCGGCAGCCGCTGCAGATTTGCCGGAATTCGCAGACGCCGCACTTGCCTTTCAGAAAATCCGCATCCCGGAGCGTCGCCAGGATGAACGAGTGCTCCCAGATCTCCGGAAACGGCTGCTCCCGGACGCTCCCGCAGGCAACCGGCAGATAGCCGCACGGGAAGACCTCGCCCTGATGGGACACGAAACAGATGCCGGTGCCGGCGAGGCACCCCTTGGTCATCGCCGACAGATGCGAGGCCGAGCGGTACCGGCCCAAGAGGTGCTCCTGGGCCAGCACCCGGAAGTACTGCGGCGCGCAGGTGGCCCGGATGAACCGTTCCTGGGCCCGGGATTTGGCGGCGATCCACTCCAGCACCTGCTCATACTGCTCGGCGGCAAGCTGCTGCTCCTCCGGGATCTCCAGCCCGCAGCCCACCGGCACGAACATGAACAGGTGCCAGGCATCCGCCCCGATCACCTCCACCAGGTCATGCATCGCGTCCAGCTGACCCAGGTTATGCTGCGTCAGCGTCGTGTTGACCTGGAGGCTGACGTGGCGGGCGTGCAGCCGCTCAGACCCGTCGAGGGCCTTCTCAAACGCCCCCGCCTGGCCCCGAAACGCGTCATGCGTCGCCGCATCGGCGCCATCGAAGCTGATGGCCACCCGGTCGAAGCCCGCGTCTTCAATCGCATCCGCCATGGGCATGTCGATCAGCGTGCCGTTGGTCGCCAGCGCAATGGGCAGCTCCCGGGCTTTCGCATAGCGGGCCAGCTCGAACAGGTCCGGACGCAAGAGCGGCTCTCCGCCGGAAAACACCAGCACCGGCCTCCCCACGCCGGCCAGCTCCTCGATCAATCGCCTGGCCTCACCGGTGGTCAGGTCGGCCTTCGAGAGCTCGCGGCTCACGTCCAGCCGCCGGCAGTGCCGGCAGGCGAGATTGCAGCCGGCGGTCGTTTCCCAGAACACCAGACGCAACTCAGGGAGTTGCGCGATCATCACGGCTTCCCTCTTCCCGGTAGGACAGCCATGTGCTCTGGAACGGCCACTGCCCCCCATCCATCGTGAAGGCGCATCCTTGGTCGTAACAGGCGTGATCCTTATCCAGACAGTTGACGATCTGCCAGCTCCCGTCGGCTTGCTTCACCACGATCGCCCACACCTCCCGCTTCAGGAATGGGCACTGCTGGGGGAGATATTTCATATCCGCTCGTTCGCCCATCTTCGGTCCGCCTCCCTGCAGAGACGACGCCTCTGCCTCACGCCGAGCTGTCAGGCCTCTTGCCCGCGTCCGGTCACCCATTTGATCGGCGCAGGAGGAAACGGCCAGTGCCGCCTGTGACGCGACATCGGCGCATTCGCCTCATAAAACGTCGGCGGCTCGTACGTCACCCCGGCTTTCAGGCGCTGGGCCTCCTGCCGCAGTTTCGACCAGACGAGCCGCCCGCCGAGCGGCGCGACCAATCGCGCCCTGATGCCGACTTCCCGCTTAATTTCCTCCAAGAGCCCGGAGAGCTTTCGCACCAGCTCAGGGTTGCGCTCCTGGAACCATCGCCGCGCCGCCCAGAGCGCCGCGGGGAACGTGATCGTCAGATCCCTCGCCTCCCAGGCAAAGCGGCTCCGAATGCACGGATCGGCATGATGCTTATACCGCCGCCACCCCGACAGGACGGTCCGCGCGATGCGCAGGACGCTCGGCCCGTTCACCTCGAAATCCCGCCGAAACGCCCTCAGGATGATCTCGGTCTCCTGTCCTCTCGGGATATGCGGATGGCGGTGCCTGAAGATGAACTGCCCGTGGACATCCCCCTCCTGATAGTCGCCGGGAT
Source organism: Candidatus Omnitrophota bacterium (assembly GCA_016192545.1). GTDB lineage: Bacteria > Omnitrophota > Gorgyraeia > Aquiviventales > Aquiviventaceae > JACPTX01. Next base: position 5,239 of record JACPTX010000055.1, read on the forward strand.
CGAGGAGCGTCCTGTTGGCCAGGTGCTCCGCATACAGCGGCGTGCCGGGAATGGGCGTGTAGAGCATGAACTGGTGAAAGTCGGTGCGATGGCTGACGGCGTACTCGATGACGTCGGTGATGTTGTCGGGGGTGTGCTCCTCGAGCCCGATGATGCTGGAGCCCAGGACCCGGATCCCGTGCGACTGGAGGGTGCGCACCAGCTCACGGGTGTCAATGCCCTGCAGCTTGGCGTACCGGCTGTCCTTGCCCTCCAGCCCCATCCACACCCACGAAATGCCCAGACGCACCAGTTGTTCGATGGGGTAGGAGCGCACCACGTGCGCCGAGCTGAAGACGTACAACGACCACGACTTGCCGTGCTCCTCCATCAGCTCCAGGAGCCGCAGGGCGCGCTTTTTGTGCAGCAGGAAGTTCTCATCCATGACAAAGAACGACCGGACCCCCATGCCCTGCTCGATGCCGCACATGACGCGGAACAGCTCATCGCCGGTCTCATAAAAATTGATGAACTTGCCCTTCCCCCCGAACATCGCGGACGTCGCGCAGAAGTTGCAGCCCATGGGGCAGCCGACGGAGGGGAGCAGAGCGGCGGCCACGTTCCGCCCGCTGTTCGGCGCCTGGAACCCCATCACCCGCGTGCCGACGGCGGAGGAGATCAGCGGATGCCGGATCGGCTGCGTCGCGTCCTCGCCCAGGAACCGGCGGAACCACCGCACGCCCTCTCCCGGCACAACGTAGTCCGCGTCAATGTACCGGGCGAGCCCCGGCCGGTTGGCGATATGGCCCCCCACGACAATCGTGGCGTGCGGCAGATGCTCCCGCACCAGGCGGCACATCGTTTTGACCTTCTCGATATTCGGCAGGATCGAGCTGATCCCGACGACGTCATAGGGGAAACTCTGCAGCTCGCTGACGAAGCGCTCCAGCGTCGGGAAATCCAGCAGCGTGCAGGGCGCCGCGATGTTGGCCTGGATCAGCATGATGCCCCACGAGCGGTGGAACATGCGCAGGGAAAACGGCCCCTCCGCGCGCGTGACCTGGTTCTGGTACAGCTCCATCGGATTGATCGCCCGGCTGCCGTACTCATCATCCCGGGCATACGGGCCGAACACGCTGGTCAGCAGGATGGTGGCGCGCGAGCCAAGCGGATGGACCGCCCCGGCCCGGCTGTCCGCGCGGAGCGTGTCAGTCTCAAGACTCATGCGATTTCCCCCTCCGTTAAGTAGCACGCCGGATCCGGCGCCCATGGATCCCCATGAGCCTGGAGCGCCCGGACACGAAACGACCCTCCGCACAGCGGTTTCCACCGGCAGGAGCCGCACCGGCCGGTCAACCGCGGCAGCCGGTCGCGCAGGCCCGCGAGAATCGGGTCATCGTTGTCCGTCCAGATCTCGCTGAACGGGCGCTCCCGGACGTTGCCCAGCGTATGCGTCTGCCAGAACTGGTCCGGATGGACGCCGCCGGCCGCATCAATGTTGGCGATCCCGATGCCGGAGGAATTCGCCCCGCCTCCGTTCCACTCGAGCGCCCGCAGGGTCTCCAGCGCCCGCCGGGGATCCTCCTGCTTCAATTTGAGATAGACATACACGCCGTCGACGTGGTTATCCACGGTGAGCACCTCCACGGGCAGCGACCGGTCCGCCAATGCACGGGTCCAGGCGCAAATCCGGTCAAGCGCCTCGCGCGTTTCCTGGCGGCTGAGATCATCCTCCGCCAGGCGGCTGCCCCGGCCGGAATAGACCAAGTGATAGAAACAGACCCGGTTGATGCCTTCCTGTTCGACCAGCGCGAAGATGTCCTCCAGCGCCTCGAAGTTGCGGCGGGTCAGCGTGAAGCGCAGGCCCACTTTTTGCCCCACCGCCTTCAGGTGGCGCACGCCGGCCAGGGCCGCCTCAAACGCGCCGGACCGGCCCCGGAACCGGTCGTTGATCTTCCCGAGCCCATCGAAGGAGATGCCGACATAACTGAAGCCGGTCCGTGCGATGCGCTCAGCCGCCGGGCGGTCAATCAGCGTGCCGTTGGTGGAGATGGTCAACCGCAGGCCGAGCCCTCTGGCATAGCCGGCCAGCTCGAAAAAGCGCGGGTGGAGCAGCGGCTCTCCGCCGGAGAGCAGGAGCGCGGGAATCTGAAACTGCGCCACGTCCTCCAGCATCCGCCGGGCTTCGTCCACGGTCAGCTCGCCGGGATACTCGCGGTTGTCGGAGTCGGAGTAGCAATGCACGCAGTGCAAGTTGCAGCGCCGGCTCATCGTCCAGACCACGATGGGCTTGCGCGCCCGGGCAGACGCAGGCGCCTGAGGGCCGGCACCGCCGTTGCGGCGGCCCTGAGAAATCGCGCGAACGCGATTTCCAGAACTCAGTCCCGGACCCCCCTTCTTGCTTTCGCAAGAAAGCAGGGGGGTCACGGGGCCATAGCGGAGCGCGTCGCTGCCGCCGGCGAGGCCGCAGTACAGCGTCGTGACGTCAATCATCGGCGTGCCGCGGCGCTGACCGGCCGTCGGCCGGCCGCCGCCGGCGTCGAGGGCCTCCTGACTCGGCCGGCGACGTGGCGAAGGGCGTCGAGCGCTTGCGCGATCTCCGCCTCGGCCGTGAAATACCCGGGGCTGAGCCGCACGGTCCCGGTCGGGAAGGTCCCGATGGCGCGATGCGCGCCGGGGGCGCAGTGCAGGCCGGTCCGCACCGCGACGTGGAAGGTCTGAGACAGCATCTCGCCGATCTCATCAGGGGCCACGCCCGGAATATTCAGCGACACCACGGCCACCCGGCGGGACAGCACCGCCGGCCCGTACAGCAGAAACCGCCCGTCAGCCTGCAAGCTCACCAGGAGCTGATCCGTCAACGCCATCTCGCGCGCCCGGATCCATTCGACGCCGAACTGGAGGATGAACCGGACCGCCTCACCCAGCAGCGCGATCCCGAGGGTGTTGGGAGAGCCGGCCTCGAGCCTCAACGGCAGCTCCTCCGGTTGAAGCGGCGCCTCCGACATGACGCCGGTCCCGCCTTCCCGCCACGGCCTGACGGCCGCCCGAGGGCCGACGTAGAGCCCGCCGGTACCGGGCGGGCCCATCAGGGCCTTGTGCCCAGGAAACGCGAGCAGGTCGATGCCGGCGGGCTCGACGTCGATCGGGTACGCCCCGGCGGTCTGGGCGGCATCCACGAGCAACAGACGGCCGGCTTCGCGCACGATCCGGCCGATGGCGGCGATGGGCTGCAAGGTCCCGGTGACGTTGGAGGCGTGGAGCATGACGACCAGCCTCGTCCGGTCCGTGACGGCCCGGCGGACATCCTGCGGATCCACCAGGCCCTCGCGCGAGGTCGGCACGCGGATCACGCGGATGAGGCCGTCGCGCTCCAAGGCGTTGAGCGGCCGGTTGACCGAGTTGTGCTCCATCACCGTCGTCACGACATGATCGCCCGGCTGCAGCACGCCTTTGATCGCCATGTTGAGGGCGTCGGTGGCGTTCAAGGCGAACACGATGCGACGGGGATCAGACGCGCCGAACAGCTCCGCGACGACGCGGCGGGTCGCCTCGATCACGGCCTCGGCCTGCCGCGCCATCTCGTGGCTGCCGCGGCCCGGACAGGCGCCGTATTCTTCCAGGAACCCCCGGATCCGCTCGTACACCCGCGGAGGCTTTGGAAATGACGTGGCGGCGTTATCCAGATAGACCGCGGGCATGGACGCAGTGTATCGTACGAGGTCAGGAAGGTTCTATGACGGAGGTCAGCTAGGGGTTACGCGGCGCACTCGCCGGGACCCATGCCGCCCAGCGAGAAATCAGTCTCCGCGCCCCAGTCGCGGTAGGCCTCGGGCGAGGCCTCATAGGGCGGGAGACCGGTGAAGGCCTCGAACGCCTGTTTCCAATAGCCGGTTCCGACGCGCAGGGCGAAGGCCCGGAACGCTTCTTGCGGGGACTGGCGGTCTTGGCGGTAGAGCTCGAGCATCCGCACGACCGCCTCGGGGATGCGGCGCGCCGGCAGCTTGAGGATCGGCTTGCCGAATTCGGCTGTGCCCTCGTCGGTGAATCCCCCGAGCAGCAGCTGGAAATGGGGGACCAGGCGCTCGTGGATCTTCCGCGCGCCGCCGAAGAAGCCGATGTCCGCGAGATGATGCTGGCCGCAGGAATTGGGGCAGCCGCTCACCTTGATGCGGATGCGCTCAAGATCCTCGCCGGACAGGCCGGCTTCTTTCAACTTCGCTTCCAGCGCCCGTGTCAGCCCGCGCGAGGCCGAGATCCCTAACTGGCAGGTCTCCGCACCGGGACAGGAGGTCACGTCGTAGATGGTCCCGGCTTCAGGCTCGGCCAGGCCGAGAGGCTTGAGTTCGCTGTAGAGCGAGGCGAGCTGGTTGTCGCGGATCCACGCCAGCGCGAGATTCTGTTCGATCGTGACGCGCAGCCGCCCCCCGCAGTACCGCCGGACAATCCGGGCCAGGGCCCGCATCTGCGCGGCCGTGATGTCGCCCAGCCGCAGCTTGATCGTCACGACGGAATAGCCGGCCTGCTTCTGCCCCATGACGTTGGTGAGCATCCAGCGGCTGAACAGCCCGTTCACGGAGCCGGACATCCCTCGTTCCTCGGGACTCCCTCGCTGGCGCTCGGTCGCGGGCGGTTGCTCATCCGTGTCCGTCACCTGCATGTCCGGATAGCTGTACGGCGGCAGCTGCTTGCGCTCGGCGAACACCTCCTGGCGGAACGCGTCAGGCCCCAGCCGCTTGACGACGAATTTGATCCTGGCTGTGGCCTTGTTCTTGCGGTCGCCCAGGCGGTCATGGACGCGCACGACCGCTTCGCAGGTCCGCAGGAGGTCCGTCGTCGGCGTGAACGGCTCCAGGAGGATCGCCTGCATCGGCGCGGCTCCCAACCCGCCGCCGACGTAGATCCGGAAACCCAGCGTCCGCCTGCCGCCCTCCTCGCGGATGGCCGCGACCGCGCCGATGTCGTGGATCGCGGTCCTGGCATGATCCACCGGGCAGCCCTCAAACGCGATCTTGAATTTCCTGGGCAGCTTCTGGCTGACCGGGTTGCGCAGGAAATGGCGCGTGACGGCGGAGGCGTGCTGGGTCACGTCGAACAGCTCGGTGGGGCTGACCCCCGCGAAGTGGCACGCGGTGACGTTGCGCACGCTGTTGCCGCAGGCCTCCCGCGTGGTCAATCCGACCCGCGCGAGCGCCGCCATCGCCACGGGCGCTTCCCTCGTCGGGATCCAGTACAGCTGCATGTCCTGGCGCGTAGTGAGGTGGCCGATGCCCTTGGAATAGGTTTCCGCCAAGTCCGCGAAGCACTCGAGCTGCTCCGCGTTGAGCCGGCCCTGCGGGATTTTGATCCGCATCATGTGGATGTCCTTCACCCCGCGGATCCCGTAGGTGCCGAGCTGCAGGCGGCAGGCCTTGAACTCATCCGGGGCCATCTGCCCGAGGAAGTACCGCTCCACGGCCTGTTGGAACTGGGCGATTTCCTCCCGGCTGGCCTGCGGCACTTCCTTCAGGAACTCTTCAAGGCGCTTTTGAGCGAGCGTCTCAGTCATTTATATCCTTCAAATTCAGTAAACTTTAGTTTTGTTTTTTGCTAACAACATTGATTTAATTTATCATATATAAATCCGCCGCTCTTGTCAATGATTTTTAGGAAACCCGAATAGGCCGCAGGAGCCGGCGCTTCGCTTCTTCGTGGACGCGCTCAAAGGCGTCTGGCGCAAGAGGCCGGGCCACGTACGGCAGGATGAAGACCAGCCAGCCCAGTCCGGCCGCCAACCAGCACACGGCCGCCACGCCCAGCCATGGGAAGAACGCGGTGGGCGCCAGCTCGGCGAGCACGCGCGCGGCCAGCGCCCCACCCAGGCCCGCCTCGACAACGCGAAAGACCCAGAGCGGCTGGCGCAGCCTGTGCGCCTCACCCGCATGACTGAGCACTACCATCGTCCCGACCGCAAACGTCATCAGGCTGAATCCGCCCAGGAACACCAGATGGAGCATCATCACCCGGAAGCGCGGCACGATTCCGGCGCCCCACAATCCCGCCGCCATCAGCCAGATGGAGAGCCAGAGCAACCGCACGTACCGGTCGGGCGGCGCGGGGGGACGATGGAGCTGTGACGTCCACAGAAACTCCCCGGTGAAGACCGCCGCGCGCAACAGGTACGCCGGACCAACCGCGCCGGTTCCTTCGATCCAAAACGTGGCGAGGAACACCAACCCGGCGAGGCCGTGAAGCCGGATGCGACGGCGGCGGATGGCCTGCGCGCGCCCCGGCGTTACGCCTAGCGTCGCCGCCCGCAGCGTCTCGCGCCCCATCAGACGGGGCGCCATGAATCCCGCGACCCCGAGGATGATCCCCAACAAGAATCCCTGCTGCACCATGGGACGCGCCATTCCGATGACCCAGGACGGCGCGATGCCCGACTGCCCCAGGATCAGCAGGACGCTGCCCGCAAGCCCGCACAGGATCGCGAACGGAATCCACACGAATTCCGTCGGCGGCGCCACGCTCGCCGGCTTGGCGGCGAACCGCCTGCCGGCAAACACCGCAAGCAAGACGAGCAGGCCCGCCAGACATCCCTCGGCCAGCATCCAGCGCTGTTCCCACAGGGCCGCCGCCTGCATCCCGAGCAACCCGAGCGCCAGCCCCAGCTCCAGGTTGGACGCGGGCTGTGCCGCGGCAAACCTCGGCAGCGCCGTCATGAGAAACCCCGCGATGAAGCAGGTCATGTACGCCCCGACCTGCAGGGAGGCGTGATAGAATCCTGAATACGACTCCCGCCAGCCCAGGGCATACCCTAACCAGTGCCCCACGCCGGCGCACCCGAACACGACGGCCAGCGGGAACAGCACGCGGAACGGCTCCCGCCGCAGATCGCCCCACTGCACCATGCCGCCCTGCGCCCCCCTCACGGATGCACGAGGCAGCCGGGGCAGGTCACGCCGTCATCCTGCGAGACGTAGAGGTCATGGCGCGGTTCCCCCTCGACGTTCAGGAAGCCGACCGCGCCCTTCTCGACCCTGAAGATCGCATGATCGACCAGCGTGTAGCTGCCCGGGACCTCGACGCCGAACTCCACGACCGCAGCACCCCCGGCCGGCACCAGCGTCGTCTGGATGCTGCGGCCTGGCGGGCTCACCAGGTCCGCCTCCCGGTAGACGCGGTCAAAAATTTCCCCGATCACATGGAACGAGGAGATCAGGTTCGGCCCGGCGTTGCCGAAGTAGATCCGGACCCGCTCGCCGGTCTTCGCCGTGATGGCACCCTCCCCGACCAGCGAGCCCACGCGGCCGTTGAACACGACAAACCGCGGATGCTCCCGCACGCCCTCGTCGTGAGCATACTCAAGTTGCGTGGCGCCTTCCATGGGCTCCTTCGTATAGAACTCGCTCTGCAGCACGTAGAACTCCCTATCCACCTTCAGCAGCCCCTTCACCGGCTCGACCAGGATGAGGCCGTACATCCCGTTGGCGATGTGGTCCATGACCGGCGGGGCGGCGCAATGATAGATGAACAGCCCCGGATGCAGCAGCTTGAACCACGCCACCCGCTCCTCCCCCTGGGTCACCGTCGTCACCGGCGCCCCGCCGCCAGGGCCGGTCACGGCGTGGAAATCCACGTTGTGGGGCATCCCGCTGGCGTCGCTGTTGGTGTGATGGACCTCCAGCGTATCGCCCACCCGCGCGCGGATGAACGGGCCCGGCACATGGCCGTTAAAGGTCCAGAACTGATACGTGACGCCTGCCGTCAGCTCCGTTTCGTGCACGGAGGAATCGAGATGGACCTTGACGAGTGCCGGCGTCTTGCGCGCGATCGGCGGCGGCACCTCCGGCGCAAACGTCAGCCGGGCCTCCTCCACCGGCAACGGCTTGGGCGCCTTCGCAAGCGCCTCTCCCGCCGTCCACACGCTGAGCAGGCCAATCACCACTATCACCCAGGCAGAGGAGAACGCGCGGAACACGCTTCGCATCACCTGAAGTCCTCCTTTCGCATCTGCTTGTCCTGCTTGATCAGCAATGCCTTGGCAACATCCTCCCTGGTGTTCACGTTGAACAAGCTTAATTCTTCAGGGTCGAAGTCATGGATGTCGTCGGCCTCAACAACAAGAGCGCGAACCTTCGGCACCAACGCCTTCACGTCCCATTGCCGATGGGACAGCTGTCGCTCAATGGCGCCAAGCGCAGTCTTTGCGTACACGGCGTGGAGCGCCTCGAGCCCCCGCGCGGTCTTCGGGATGACGAGGTCATAGCCATCGGCCTGCCCCACGAGGAAGCGAATGAGCTGCGGATTCAAAAACGGCGCGTCGCAGCCGCACACAAAGCCCAGCTCATGCGACGCCGCCCGTAACCCGGTATAGAGCCCGCCCAAGGCATGCGCATCCGGCACGCAATCTTCCACGACCGTCGCCCTGAGGTGCCGGAAGGCCCGCGCATCCTTCACCGCCACAATGAGCTCATCCGTCACCGGGCGCAGCCGTTCAAGCAGATGCTCGATGAGCGTGGTGTCGCCCCACGGCAGAAACGCCTTGTCCCGTCCCATGCGACGGCTGTCGCCCCCAGCCAGAATGATGCCGCTCACCCCTTCACCCCGCCCCATGGAAGCCGCGCCTGTGAGGGTGGGCAGAAAAGACGAAGTATTCCGAAGGCTCCTTCCCTGAGACGAGGGCTGTAAGATCATGGGGCGGGGTTCACGCATCGCGGCGAGGCCTGGGTGCCGCGAGCTGAGCGATCCAGATCGAGACTTCGTAGAGTGCGCACATGGGCGCGGTCATCAGCAACAGGGTCGCCACGTCCGTCGTCGGCGTGAGGATGGCCCCGACCACCAGCATGCCCACCACGGCATGACGCCATTTGCGCCGCAGCATCTGCGGGCGGATCACGCCGAGCTTCGCCAGCAGGAAGACCGCCAGCGGCCACTGAAACACCACGCCGCAGGCCAGGATCACCATCGTGGTGAACGACAAATACCGGCTGATGGAAATGACCGGCTCAAGCTCCCCTCCGCCAAACCCCAGTAGAAACCGGAGCGACACCGGCAGGATGACCCAGTACGCGAACGCGCCTCCTGCGAGAAACAACGCGCTGCCCCACCAGATGAAGACCAACCCGTAGCCACGCTCCTTCCTCGCGAGGCCAGGCCGCACGAAGGCCCACAGTTGAGACAGGACGACCGGCACGCACAAGACCAGTCCAGCCATCACGGCAACCTTCATGTACGCCAGGAGCGCCTCGGGCGGGCTGAAGAACGCCAGCCGCGGCAGCAGGGCTCCGGCCGGGCGCTTCAGCCAGTCAATCAGCTGGCCAGTCCACGCAAAGCTCAGCCCTGAGCCAAGCAGGATGGCGCCGACGCAGATCCACAGCCGCCGCCTGAGCTCTTCCAGATGCCCGGTGACCGGCAGGCGATCGTCCTCATCGGGTGGCGGGCGACGCTCCCTCGAGGCTATGGGCTGGCTTGGCGAGGGCTCAGCGAGTCCTGTGTCCATTCGTTTTCCAAATCGGGACGTCTCGTTTGATGGCCTCGATGAGAAATCGGCAGGCCTCAAAGGCCTGCTCGCGGTGAGCCGCCGCCACACCGATGAGGACAGCGACCTCCCCCACCGGCACCGTTCCCACGCGGTGCCGCACAAGCACCTGGTGAAGCCCCCAACGCGCCTTCGCCTCCTCGATGAGCCTTCCAATCATCCGATCGGCCATCGGCTCATAGGCTTCGTAGCGCAGCGCGGCGATCGGGTGATCCGCTTCGGTTCCGCGGACAATCCCGAGGAACTCCACCGAGGCGCCATCACGGAGGTCAACAGCCTGCTGCTGCCACGCGAAGCGATCAATGCGATCGCGCGTCAGATAGTCCATCGTCAGCCGACTTCCCGATTCGCCGCTCATCCTCCGCTCACCGGCGGGATGATCACCACCTCATCGCCGTCATGCAGCTCGGCGTCGGCCGGCACATACTCGCAGTTGACCGCCAGGCGGGAGACCTCAAGCAGAGGCTCCACCTGGGGGTGACGGTTCTTCAACAACCGGAGGAGATCGCGACCTGTTGCGCCGTTCGGAAGCGGCACGGCCGTCTCCGAGCCGCCGATTCGGCCCCGAAGCTGTGCGAGGCACAGCACCTTGACAGTCATTGACGGGCTGATGACTGCCGACATGGCTCGCGCTCCCTGAGCACCGAAACACAGAAGGTCGTGATCTGCTCCAGTTCGGCCGGCAGCAGCGTGCCGGGATGCACCCCAACCCGACAGGCGTCTGCGCTGATCTCAAGACGCTCCCCCGTCCCCGGCTCCAGCTGGATGGGGGGATGGGCGGCGTCCCGTTTGCAGCCCTCAACGAGGACCAGATCGACCCGGCCTGCCATCGGCTCAAGAGCCAAATCGACCGAGAGCTCTTCGGGCGTCCGGAGGACCCACGCGGCGCGCTCCGGTGAGATCACCGCGACCGCCTCCGCCCCTGCGTGGGCATGACGCCAGCTATCTGTTCCAGGCCGGTCCGTTTCGAAGCCGTGGTGCGCGTGCTTGACCGTGCCGACGCGGATCCCCGTTGCCCGCAGTCGTGGGATCAGGCGCTCGATCAGCGTGGTCTTTCCGGAATCCGAGGCGCCGACCACACGCACCACCCCCGGCTGTTTCTTGCCGCTACGCCCTGAATCGCAGCACATCCACCTGTTCTCCTGCCGGGATCTCCTGCCGGCCTTCCGGGACTACGACGAAGGCGTTGGCCTGGGCGAGGGCCTGCATCATGGCCGAACCTTGTTTCTCCGTTGGCGTGGCCTCCAGGCGGCCGTCCGGTGAAGGCGCCACCTGAGCCGTCATGAAGTGCCGGCGCCCATCCTTCTTTGACACGACGCTCTTCAGGAGCGCTCGCGCATACCGTGGTTGCGCGTCACGTTCGCCTTCCAGGCGTCGGATGAGCGGCTCGATGAACACCAGGAAGCCCACGACGCACGAGATGGGGTTGCCCGGCAGGCCAAAGACCCAGCGGTCGTTGAGCCGTCCACACAGCAGAGGTTTGCCCGGCTTCATCGCCACCCGCCAAAACACGGTTTCCATTCCGAACGCTCCCAGGACGTGCTTCACGTGATCATGCGCCCCAACCGACACCCCTCCAGAGATGAGGAGCAGATCGGCTGACAGGCCCGCACGGATGCGCTCAGCAATCTCGGATGGCTCATCGGGGACGACCCCCAAGTCCTCACAGCGGCTGCCCGTCTCCTGGAGCAGGGTCCGCAAGACAATCCGGTTGCTGTCGTAGATCTGCCCGGGGGCCAAGGGGGCCCCCGGCGCCACAAGCTCGCTCCCCGTCGCAACGAGGCTGACCTGTGCCTGCCGATACACCAAGACCTCTGCAATCCCGCTGTTGGCCAGCAGCCCCAGCCGCTGGGCGCTGAGGCGCAGGCCGGGCTCAAGCAACACCTCATCGTGTCGCACATCTTCCCCCCGCCGACGGATGTGTTGGCCGACCGGAACCGGCGCACGGACCTCGACGCATCCATTGCGCAGCCTTCCGTCTTCCAGCATCAGCACCGCGTCGGCTCCCGGAGGCAGCGCCGCGCCGGTCATAATCTTCACCGCTGTGCCGGGCGCGACGGGCGTCTCCTGCCACCCTCCGGCCGCCACTTCGCCGGTCACCGTCAGCCTCACGGGGTTCTCCGCGCGGGCTTCGTTGGCATTCGCAGCGCGCAGGGCATAGCCGTCCATCGCCGAGTTGTCAAACGGCGGAAGATCCATGGGGGCTCGTACCTGATCAGCCAGCACCAAACCTGCCGCCTCTTCAAGCCGCCGACGCTCGACGGGAAGGGGCCCGGCCATCGCGTGAATTTTCGCCCACGCCTCATCCACGCTGATCATCGTCATCCCACCAGCGCCATCCTGAGCAGCTTGAGAGATGCCACGAGCAGCACGACAGCGAGCAGCCGCCTGAGCAGCGCCCCGGAGAAATGATGAGCCCCAAGGCGCGACCCGACAAGACCCCCGCCAAAAGCCGCCATGAGCAGCGGCCACAGCGTCCCATAATCCATGGCGCCGCGCGTAAAGCGTCCGGCAAGGCCCGCCGCTGAATTGACCAGGATGAAGCAGGCCGAGGTAGCGGCGGTCTGCTTCACATGGGCCCATCGCAGAAGCAACAGCAGGGGGCTCAAGAAAATCCCGCCGCCGACTCCAACAACCCCGGAGAGCCATCCGATCCCTGCCCCCACCGGCGCGGCCACCGCCCAGGCCGGTGGTTCCATCGAATCCTCTTTCCGGCGCCGTACGGCCATCACGAGGCGCAGGGCGGCAACCAACAGCGAGCCGGCCAACAGCACCGCGTACACCCGCACGGAAACCGGCGTCACGCCCCCCACGAAGGCCGCTGGAACGGAGGTCGCGAGAAACGGCCACGTCAGCCGGCCCACGAAGTGGCCCGCCCGGGCGAACGCAAGCCACCCCATGCCGGCGACGACGAGGTTCAACGTCAGCGCGGTCGTCGCCATGTGATCCGGCGCAAGGGCCGCAGGCGCCAGCGACAGCAGCGCCAGATACCCGGAGGCTCCGCCGTGCCCGACGGAGGCGTACAGCGCCGCGACGACGAAAAGGCCAGGGACGAGCCACCACAGGCTGTCCATCGTTACGTCGGCGGACGCATCGCTTTCCGGGCCGTCACGCACAACATCCCATAGAGCGGCTCTGCGATGAAGCGAGAGGTTCCCTCGACTGCAAGGCCCAGCTCTTCAGCCATCGCCTGGAGCTCTGCGAGGCGCGGCATGGTCGCATAGGTGCGGTCAACGGCTCTCAGCCAGTAATGCATCAGGCGGCAGTGCCAGAAATCCCGGCACCAGTCGACCACGATCAACTGCCCGCGCGGACGCAGGACCCTCACCCACTCCCGGAGCGCCTGTTTGGGCGCGTGGAGATGGTGGAGGGTATTCGTGCACACCACGGCGTCGAATGCCTCAGCGCCGAACGGCAACGTGTCAGCCCAGCCCACGTGGAACGTGACGCCGGGACATCCGGCGAGCTTCGCCTGCGCCAACTCGATCATGGCCGGCGTCGCATCGATCCCGACGATGGTCACCTCGGGGAATCGTTCGATCGCCATCCGCTCAAACTCTCCCGTGCCACAGCCGACATCGAGCAGACGTTCCTTCCCAGACAATCTCAGGGCACCCAAGGTGTGTTCCAGCGTCTGCCTCACGTACACCCGCCAGCGGCGGTCATACTGTCGGGCAAGTCGATTATAGTGTCTCGCGACGCTGGTGGATAGCATGGGGCTCCTCACGGCCTTTGCCTGTGAGCATCTCCAAGGCATGTGGCAGAAGCGGCAGCAGGACGCGTAGACATTCTTCAGCTCCCTGCGGACTTCCAGGGAGGTTGATGATGAGGGTACGGCCCCGCAACCCGGCAACGGCCCGTGAGAGCCACGCCAGGGGGTTGTGTTGCGCGGTCGCGGCACGCATGGCTTCGGGAAGACCTGGGATCTCCCGAGCCATCACGCCGCGCGTCGCCTCCGGCGTCACATCCCGAGGGCCGAAGCCTGTTCCTCCGATCGTGAGAACGAGCGGCAGCTTGAACCGATCAGCCAGATCGATGAGTCGCTCCCGGATCTGCTGGCGGTCGTCTGGCGCCAACATCGATTCGCGTACGAGAAACCCCGCCCGCTCCATCAGGCGACGAATGAGCGGCGTCGCGGTGTCAGCCCGGATCCCTTGAGAGCGCGTGTCGCTGACGGTCAGAATCCCCACCTGCCACGGTTCACTCATGCGTTTCCTCGTCGCAGCCACGCGCCGCTCTTCCCCCCAGACTTACTCACCAGATACAGCTGTCGAATCACGAGACCCCGCTCGATGGGTTTGCACATGTCGTAGACTGTGAGAGCCGCGACGGCCGCCGCCGTCAACGCCTCCATCTCCGGGCCGGTCGGCGCTGTGGTCCTGACTTCCGCCTCGATCACGAGCCGATCGGCGTCCAGCTTGGCCCGCAGTTCAACGTGGCTCACCGGGATGGGGTGACACAGCGGTACGAGTTCCGCCGTGCGTTTTGCCGCGAGGACCCCCGCGACCTGGGCGACCGGCCACACGTCGCCCTTCGGCAGCTTGCCCGCTCTGATGGTCGCGAGCGTCCTCGGCTTCATCACCAGCTCGCATCGGGCGACGGCCGTTCGAACCGTCTGAGGCTTCGCGCTCACGTCGGCCATGCGAACGTGGCGCTGTCGGCGCGCGGTCGTTCCCATCCTTCAGCCTCCCACGCCAGCCATGCAGAACCGCGGGGTCCCCACTTCTCGTTGCGCCATCGTGTGCTGCTCCGGCTTGCTGAGGACGGCCTGTCGAAACAACCCCGTTAATTGCGCGCGATCGACTGCTGGGCGCACGGCTGGCAGCAGATCCACCGCTGCCGTCTCATCGAGGCAGGGGCGGAGCCGGCCGCTTGCCGTCAGCCGCAGCCGGTTACACGATGCGCAGAACGCCTGCGTCACCGCTCCGATCACGCCGACCGTCCCGGCGGCTCCCTCCCACGCATATGCTCGTGCCGGCCCACAGCCGCCTGGGCTTGTCACCGGCTCAAGCGGCCCAAGTGCGCTCAGCCGACTCAGGATCTCCTCAGCCGGCACCAGCTTCTCCCGAGAAAAATACTCCCCGATCGGCATGAGCTCGATGAATCGAACGTGCAGCGGGCGGTCCCAGGTCAGCCGACCGAGCGTGACGATCTCATCGTCATTCACGCCGCGCATCACCACCACATTGAGCTTGACGGGGAACAGCCCGGCGTCGAGGGCGGCGTCGATTCCGGCCCAGACATCGGCGATCGTGCCAAAGCGCGTGATCCGGCGGAACCGATCGGGATCGAGCGTGTCGAGACTGATGTTGGCCCGCGTGAGCCCCGCGCGGGCCAGCCGATGGGCCTGCTGAGCCAAGAGCACGCCGTTCGTCGTCATGGACAGATCCTCAACGCCCGGAATCGAGGCGAGCATCTGCACGAGCTCCGCCAGGCCCTCGCGGATGAGCGGCTCCCCGCCCGTCAGCCGCACCCGGGTGATCCCGAGTGTGGCGCCGATCCGGACGACCTCGCGGATCTCTTCGAATCTCAGGATCTCCTGACGCGGAAGCCACCGGACCCCGGTCGCCGGCAGACAGTAGACACACCGCAGGTTGCACCGATCCGTCACCGAGATGCGCAGGTACTCGATGCGGCGGCCAAACCGATCACATAACATCTCGTTGCCTCTCACCGTGCTTCAACACAACAGGCCAGCTCCTCGCAGAAAAGGAGAAGCTGGCCCGCTCACGGAAACCGCCCATCTCCTTTCCAAACACGAGGAGGCGAGGTCGTTTCCTTCCTCGCCCGGTCCCTTTGCTTCGCTTTGCGAAGCAAAGCGTTGGGACAGGGGCCCAGGCGCCATGTCTGTCTTGGGGTCAGACCCCTCGCTGGGGTCAGACCCCGCTAGAGGTAGGCGCCGGGGCTCGGAGTGTGATTCAGATTGTCATCCAGCGCAAGTCGAATCGCCCCAACGTCGTTGACGGTGCGGCACGCCTCGACGCACACGCCGCATCCATTACAGGCCGAGGCCATCACCAGCGGCCTGCCATCATCCAACATAATCGCCTCATCGCGAAGCGGACAGCGCAGGTAACACGCTTGACAGGGGCTCGCACCCCAAGCCAAGCATCGCGTGACATCAATGACCGCAAGCCGTCGTCCGCCTACAGACGCTGTGGTCTGTGCTCCCGCGACGCCGCTCGGGGACCCCTCGGCGATGAGCTCCCTCACGCCAGCAACCATCTGACGCGGCAGCCATCTGAGGAAGGTCCGCCGGCTCACCGCCGCGTGCTGCGTCTCGTCGAGGAGGGTCATGCCACGACCTCCACCCGCTGCCGCCGTGCCAGCGTCAGCAGCTCATCCTGGGTCCAGCGGTCTCGACCGCTCACCGTTGTGGACAGCTCCCGGCGAGCAGCGGCATCCAACGATGCAAACGCCCGCTCCACTTCCTGACCACGGGCATCGTCGGTGAGAACCGCCTGCCAGCCCATGCGGCGCAGGCGGGCATGCACCCACAGATCCCACAGCACGCGGAAGCGCTCTCGGATGAGCTCGTGTTCAGGCTCGCACTCCCCGCCGACCCCACGCCCTGTCGGAGCGCCATCGGCGCCGCCGCATTGCGGCGGGTCGCTTCCAGCGACCCCGGCAGGGCGTGGGGCGAACGCGGGATGCGGATCGTACACAAAGGCGGGATCAAGCATGTCGGCCACATGCATCAGCTCGTGTCGGAGGAAGGCGGTCAGCTTCCCACGGTCAAGGCAGCGAACGGCCTGCAACCCGATCAAGAGGGTGGTCGAGACTTCCAGGGCCGGTCGCGCTTCCCCGGGCCGGCCGACGTACAGCTCCACCTGCTCATCCTTTCTATCCCAGACCCGCCGGATGACGGCGAGCTCAAGCCGGCTCGACAGCCGAGGAAACTCCGAAAGCCGCTCAGCGAACAACTCGGACAATCTGAGCGCTTGAAAGTAGCGACGCGCCAACTGTTGAAACGCGGCTTCTCGTTGCTGCGCATCCGGCAGCTCATACACGGCCTCGCGCGCTCGGTGGAAGGAGGAGACCGTCTGGTGGCTCCCCGCGGTGGTCAGCCGGTTCAGCTCCAGAAACACCGCCTCCTCGACAAACGCTGGGTCAAACCGAAGCTCAACAGCCATCACCCGGTTTCCCCCGCTGGAGGGCGCACGCGGCGCATCCCACCGCCTCCTGCTCCTTTGGAGAGCGCAACGGCAAGTCGCAGGAGCCCAACGGAACGCCCATCCGCGCGCACTCCTGCGAAAGCCACTCCAGCAAGAATGCTCCAACGGCGGCCAGCCCCTCCCCCTCGGCTGAGCGTGTGAGCCGAAGGGCAAACGCCGGTCCCCACCGCCCGAGATGGTCGGCCAGGAAGCGCCGGCCGGCTTCCTCGCATACCTGCGCCTGTTCAGCAGCCTCCTCATCAGCTGCGCAGGCCTGCTTGTACAGGAGGTAGTGCAAAAATTCACACTCTGTGCCAATGTGATCCACCCGCTCATGCGCCCTTGCGGCTACCTGAAGCCCGAAGGCGGTATAGAAGGCGGCGATATCACTCAATTCTTGCGGCTGCCGATGGCTGTGCTCTTCGCCGTATTCGAGCTCATAGGGTGGTGCGGTACCCTGTACCGTGTGGCCAAATATCCGCTCGTGCTGGCGTGTCAGGTCGGGAAGTGTCGTCGTGTCCAGCATCTTCATCAGGCGACCAGCCAACTCCAACAGGCGGCCATCGTCTCCGAGTCGCCCAAGCACTTCGGGCAGCCGATGGTGTTCGCGTGCCACCAACCACTTCACCGTCTCCGCGCCTGGATGGCGCAGCAGCACCGAGAGCGCGTGATACACGGCGCTCCGAGCCAGCAGCTCCTCGACTGTTCGGGCCGCCTGGGAAAATGGGGACGTTTCTATTTTTCCCATCTTCTTCCTCTCCGGAAAAATAGAAACGTCCCCATTTTCTTAGATGGAGTTCAGGTGCTGTGCCGGGCGCACATGGACCGGCTCCTCAACCTGCGTGCGGATGAGCTCTGTGCCGTCCTCCCCGTAGCCGATGATCGTGTCATTGTACAGCGTGAAGGGCTTGCCGTTGCGCTCGGTCTCGTAGACCTTCGGACCCTCTTCGATGGCATAGCGGAAGATGATCCGGTTGGTCTTGCGGAAGAGCTGCAGCACCGCCACCAGCTCCCGGTCGGGCGTCAGGTACTTCGTGATCGCCTCATCCGCGCCCGGGCCGAACATCTGCGCAAGATACCTCCGCGGCACCCAGCGCGGCGGCATGTAGAACCCGTTGGGGGCGGTGCCCAGCTGCGGATAGAGCGGCAGCGCGACCTTGGCGACCTTGACCAGATAGTAGATCGGGTTGTACCGATCCTCAGCCCAGGTCCCGTCAGGGTTCATCTTCACCAGCCCCTGCAAACGGATCTGCCCGATGCAGGCGGCCATGCAGCGGGTTTCCATCGGCCGGCCGCCGCTCTCCGGGTCCTTGCCCTCGATCCTGGGATAGCAGGCGATGCACTTCTCGCTCACCCGGGTGCTGGGCCGATACATCGCTTTCTTGTACGGGCAGGCCGCGACGCACTTGCGGTAGCCCCGGCAGCGCTGCTGATCGATGAGGACGATGCCGTCCTCCGGCCGCTTGTAGATCGCCTGGCGGGGGCAGGCGGCCAGACACGCCGGATAGCTACAGTGGTTGCAGATGCGGGCCAGGTAGAAGAACCACGTCTTGTGCTCCGGCAGACTCGCCCCCTCCTTGCTCAACCCCAGCTTGCCGCCTTCGTAGCCGGTTGAGTTGTCTTCGTAAATATTGGGGGCGCGCCATTCTTCATCGGAGGGGAGGTAGCCCAACACCCGCTGCGGTTCAGGTCCAATGTGCTTCTCGGCGGCCTCGAAGATGGTGTTCCCTTGATACACCCCATACGGTTTCTTCTCGTCACGCTGGGCGACATCCCATCGTTGAGGCTCCCCGTTGGCTTCCTCCAGCAGCTTGAGGATTTTCACGTCCCACCACTGGGGGTAGCCGCCATAAGGCTTGGTCTCGACGTTGTTCCACCACATGAACTCCTGGCCCTTGGAGAAGGTCCAGGTGGACTTGCAGGCCATGGTGCAGGTCTGGCAGCCGATGCAGCGGTTGAGATTGAAGACGAAGGCGAACTGCCGCTTGGGATGCCCGCCTTCGTACGGGTAGGACATCTCGCGGCCCAGCTGCCAGTTGAAGACTGTGGGCATGGTCTTATCCCTCCGGCCGTACCGGATGAAAGCGTGCGCGGACCTCACGAATCACGTCGTCCACGTAGGCGTCGCCCTTCTCTCGCCAGACGAGGTAGGGCCCGCGGTAGAAGGGGTTCTTGAACATCGCCAAAAGCTGCGCATCGGACCAGCCGTCCCGCAGGAACTCCTCGACGAAGCACGCCGCCATCTCCCTCATGGACGTCTCATCCTGGGCCGGCACGAGGACCCCCTTCAGCTCGAACGGGTCGTCAGGTTCCGGCTCCTTGTACGGCATGGGGATCAGGCGGCGACAAATCCGCCGTCGATGTACTTGCGCATCGTCTCGCTCTCGGCCCCCGGGGTGTAGCCGGTCGTGGCCGGCGCCCACACGCCTGTGCCGCCCAGGCCGCCGTCCTCCGCTTTGGTCACGCGCACCAGCGTCTCCTTCGGCACCGTGTTGACCGCGTGGTTGTCCGCCTCCCCGCCGAAGATGAACGCCATCGCCACCTTCGCCTTGTGGAAGAGCGAGTCCGTCTGGTGCATCGGCATGTGCCAGTTGCGCGTCACGCTCTGCTGCGAGCCGTAGCGAAAGTTGGACTGGTAGCCCAGCTCCGAGAGCGCCCGCTTGTCTTTGCGGGTCTCGTGCGCCTTGACCGACCGCTCGGTCGCGATGTAGGGGGCGTGCTTCATCATGACGATGTGGTACGGGTAAGCGGGGTTGTATTTGGCCCGCAGCATCAGCCGCGACACCTTGTAGAACGCCTCCTCGGGCTTGGCGCCGAGGTAGGGCCGGTCGGCGGGGTTGGCGTCCACGTAGACGTAATCGCCGTCGCTGATCCCGAGGTCCTTGGCCGCCTGTGGGTTGATGTGGAGCTGGTTCTCGCCGACCCACGGGGTGCGCTTGTCCATCCGGTACGGGTCGCCGAAGTTGGAGTCCCAGATCATGTGCCAGTCCACGTTGCTCCACATCGAGTGCACGCGGTGGCGGGTCTTGGGCGTCAGGCAGAAGAACTGAAAGCCCTTGTCCCATAGGAAATTAGTCGTCTGCTTGACCTGCTCCCACGGCAGCTTGACGTTGCGCACGGTGCGCTCGTCCCAGTGCTCGGCCTGCATGGGAATCCCATAGTCGTTCGGGCGGATGTACGGATTGCTGGACACAATGACATTGGGCAGATAGGGGGTGGCCTCCGGACCTTCCCGGTGCACGATGAAGTTCTCGCCGTAGTCGATGGCCTCCGGCACATCCGCGTACGCCTGGAGCCGGCCGTGGTCGGTGTAGAAGGGAACGTCCTCATGCACCTGCTCCCAGAACGGGATGCGCGGATAGGTGCGAAAGAGCATGAGCGCTCCGCCCGGCGGGCCGTACTTGCCCGCCATGATGTCGGAAAGTTGGTAGCCCGTCGTCGTCGTGCAGGAGTCCAGCAGACGCTGGATGTAGATCTCCCTCTTCCCCTCAAGGGCGAACTTCCAGTAATCCCTGAAGCGCGGATCCCCGGTGACCTGTCCGAGCGCCTCTGCCATCTGTGCCAGAATGACCAGGTCATCCCGGCTGTCGAACAGCGGTGGAATGCCGCCCTTCCAGACTTGCAGGAACGGGTTGGAGCAGGAGGCGGTGACTTCCAGCCCTTCGAACTCCAGCCAGCTATTCGCCGGCAGGGCGATGTCCGCGTACTCGATGGAGGCGGTGATCTGAATGTCGATGGAGAGAATCAGCTCGACGTTCGGGTTGACGTGCTTGATCATCTCGTAGACCCACTTGGCGTTGTTGATGAGGTTCACGTTCGTGAAGAGCATCGCCTTGGTGGGAGTCGGCATGTGGGTCTTGCCGGTGAACACCTTGCGGCCCTCCCTGGGCGTGTCCACGATGAGCGGCCTGTCGCCGTGGTTCCAGTACGCGGGCTCCTCGTCCTTGAAGTAGGCGTGCGGGTGGACGTCCCGGCCATGCGCCGCGGGGTCCAGGTTCGGCTCAAACGGGTCCTCCGCGACCCAACCCTTGAAGCCCGGCCCGGTCCAGGGCGAGCCCTGAAACAGCGCCGCCTTGTAGTTGCCCGCCCAGGTGTGGCAGCCGGCGCCGGGCTTGCCGATATTGCCCGTGAGCATGAGCGGCAGGTAGGCCGCCCGGTTCATCTCCGTGGCGTGGAACCAGTGATTGATCCCCTCGCCTTGGTGAATGGCGACCGGCTTGATCGTGGCAATGTCCTTCGCCAGCCGCTCGATGAGCTCTTTCGGCGCGTGCGTGATGTCCGCCACCGCGTCGAGATCGTAGTCCTTCAGGTGGATCTGATAGAGCGACCAGAGGGTCATCACCTCAACGCGCTTGCCCTCAACGGTCTTGACCGTAAACGCCCCCTCAAGCGCCGGGCGGACGCCTCGTCGGCTCAGGCGCCTGCCGACGTCATCGCGGCTGATCGCCGCCGGTTTGCCTGCCGCGTCATCCCAGACGACGAAATCGCCGAGCTTCTCGTATTGCTGATCCGTGAGCCCTTGAATCGTGTAGCTCGGACCGTCTTTGGACAGCCGGCCGCGATAGTGCGGGAAGATTTCATGCGCCCGCAGCCGCGTGAGGGTGTCCGTGCGGACCAGGAGGGGAAAATCGGTGAAGCCCAACACGAATTCGCGGTCGTACCATCCGCGCTCGATCATCACGCGAGCGATCCCCAGCCACAGGGCCGCGTCGGTCTGCGGCCGGATGGGGATCCAGTAGTCCGACTTCGTCGCCGGCGGGCCGTACTCCGGCGTGATCGTGACGAGCGTCGCCCCCCGCTCCATGCACTCGATGAACCAGTGGGAGTCGGGCATCTTGTTCTCGACGAGGTTCTTGCCGTCCTGGATGATCAGCTTGGAGAAGCGCAGGTCGTTGAAATCGCAGTCGGAGGCCTGCAGGCCGTGGACCCACGGATGCCCGGGCGCCTGGTCGCCGTGCCACGTGTAGTTGGACCAGCCCCGGCCGCCTTTGGCCTGATCCGGCCCGACACCGCGCAGCCTCGCGTCCAGCAGCGCCATCGTGTTGGCCAGGCGGTACATGCCATATTTCCCGAAGACACCCAAGAGGCCCATCCCGCCGCGGAACTTCAGCGTCCGCGTCCCGGCGCCATCCATGGCCTCGATCATCTCCTCCGGATAGCCCTGGGCGCGCAATCGCTGCCTGCCGTCCTCGCCGTTGTAGCGCGTGGCGATGGCGACCAGACTCTTGGCGAGGTAGTCATAGACATTGTCCCAGGCGATCTTCTCGAAGGCATCCGTGCCGCGAGCGTCAAACTTGTACTTGGCCTTGTTCTCCGGCGTCAGCTCGGGAAAGCCGTCATCGGCCCATTGCTTCCAGCCGCGACGGATGATGGGGTATTTAAGCCGGTACGGGCCATAGAGGATGCGGTGGAATGTGTAGCCCTTGGCGCATTGCCTGGGATTCCAGTTCGGCGTGGCCTTGTTGCCGTAGAGATCGGAGTAGGCCTGGTAGTCGTACTGCGAGCCCAGGCGCGTGACAATCCCGTTTCGCACATACGCCAGCACCCGGCAGGCATGCGTGTCATTGGGCGAGCACACCCAGGAGAAGGTGTCGTCATAGCGGTACTGGTCGCGATAGAGCTTCTCCCAGTCCCGCGAGGGATAATAGGCGAGCGGGTTGTCAACCTCGGTCACCGGCTCAAGCGCCCAGAGCGACAGCTCGCGCGACGCGAGATACAACCCGATCCCGGCCGCCCCGGACAGCTTCAAGAATTGACGCCGCGTCACATACATCGTCACCGCTCCAGGTTCAGCGTATTCCACATCGACACGCTCTTCTGGCCGTCTCGATCCTTCGCCTGGCCGTCCCAGACGGCGAAGGCCACGCTGACCTTCTGACCCGGACGCAACACCAGATCGCTGTCTTTAGCCGGTGCAAGCGGCCGCTGCAACACGACGCGCCACCGGCCCTCGCGCCACTCGCCGGTCGCCTGGACGCGCTGCATGGGCAAGGGCTTCGAGGTCAACGTGCCCAGCCCTTTCGCGACCGCTTCCTCCGCAGAGGAGGTGCGCGTGGGCGTCGAAAGTGGATTCTCCGCGCCCCAGCCGGCCATGTACAGCGGATCCTGCGAGGTCGTCTTCGCCTCACGCACCTCAAACGCCTCGCCGTGTCGGTAGTCGCGCTGGCCCGGGTACCAATCCACGGCGGCGTCCGGGTAGGCGGCCTCGATATCCTGCCAGCCGGGCAGGTCTTGTTGCCAGGCGGCCTTCCAATGCCAGATCGCCACCGCCCCATGGTCGCCGCCCATCCCAAAGAACGGCGGATCAGGCTCGGTGGACAGCTGCACCGCGACCCCGTCGGAAAAGGCCTGCTGGCCCACCAGCGAGTCATCACGCGTGGGATCATCCCAAGAGCAGTGGAAGGCGAGCGCCTTGCCGTTGTGCAGCGCCTTGACTTCAAGACCCTCGAGGCGCTGATCGCGCCACCACAGCGGCGTCACCGCGACATAGACCGGCTGCGCGGTGTTCCAGACATCCGCCGAAGGATTGCTCGGAATATCGCCCCGCACCCGGCGCGCCTGGACGGTCTGGTGGCGCAGGCGCACGCGCCCCTCCACCCCTGGCGGCACGAGCGACTGCACATAATGGATGAGGTCCCAGAGCTGCTCATCAGCGTAGACCCCGGCATAGCTTGGCATAGGACTGCCCGGCAGGCCCGCTACGACCCGATAGTACAGATCCTGGCTCTCGGATGAGCCCTTGAAGATGCCGGCGGTCAGGTCGCGCGGCTTGATCGGAAAGCCGGCGTTGTCCGTCATGGCCTGCTGGCCGTCGCCGCGGCCCTGCGGCCCGTGGCACGAGGCGCAGGCCTGCGCAAAGAGTTGCCGTCCTCGCTCAAGGCCTTCTGAGGTCTTCGGCATCTCTGGAGGGACGTGGATGATGGAAGCCGGATCGATCGGCTCGCTCACACCCGTGAGGTGGCGGACGTAGTACACCAGGGCCCAGCGCTGTTCCGGGCTCAGACGCTCCCACGGTGGCATCGCGGAGCCGGGCATGCCGCGCGTGATCGTGAGGAAGAGATCCTCGTCCGTCGCCTCCATGCTGTTTGTCGAGACGAGCCGGAATTCGTTCTGTGTAAAATCCCGCGGCTTGGGATACAGGAGATAGGCCGCCGGCCCGTCACCAGCGCCTGTGGGGCCGTGGCAGACCGCGCACTGCTTGTTGTAGAGCTGGCGGCCCATGTCAACGAGCTGGGGGGTCGGAGACGGCCTGGCCGTCGAGCGCGTGGCGGGCGGCTCCTTCGCACACCCGGAGCCCACCGCCACCATCACGCTCAGGATGCTGATGCGCATGCTCAACGCCGTCGTCATCGGCCGATTGACCAGGGCTGCCGCGTTCGACTCAGACCTTCTTACTATCGTTGACGTCTCGCTCGATCTCCTTGACGCCTTTCTTGAACTCCTGAATCGACTTCCCCAGCGACCGGGCGATCTCCGGCAGCCGCGCCGCTCCGAACAACAGCAGCACAATCAGCAGGATGACCAACAACTCCGGGAACCCGATGTTCTGCAAGAACGCCAGCATCGGAAGGACGTCCACCATCCGCCTCACCCCCTCTCGGCCTGTGCCTTGCCGTATCTCGCGATGAAGTGATCAATCGCTTTCAAGACCACGCGGCTCTTGGGAAACGACTCGCCGCGCTCCCACCGGTTGAGCGTGGAATAGGTCACCCCGAGATGATACGCGCAGACCTCTTCAGACCATCCCAGCCGCCTGCGGACGACTGTGAGCTGCTGGATCTTCTCCCGGACCTCGGCCTCCGCTCCGTCCATCTCCTACGCCAAAGCCTACAGCAGATGCTGTAGGTGCGTCCATGACGGAGGTCATGGAGAGTCAAAAACGCAGCTCGGCCTCCAGGTAGGCAAAATTGGCGCTGGCCCCCGCATAGATGGCTTCGATCACGCTGCCGCCGAAGACGTGGCCGTAGTAGCCGTACAGCGTCAGGAAGGGGGTTGGCGTGTACGTCACGGCAAGATCGACGAGATGCCCGAGGCCGCGCTTGCCCTGACTATGCCTTCCCACGAAGCCGAAGAGCTGTCCGCGTTCCTGAGTCGCCCCGGCGCCGCTGTACCAGCGGTCGTTGCGTTCGGCCAGGCTGAGCCAGTGCCAATCCGCGCGGACCGTGACGTCCTTGTGGGGCTTGAGGAAACCCTGGACGAACAGGTCTGAGCTGTTCATGAGGTTGTAGAACGGGAGTTGCGCGTACTTCCTGGCGGTCGGGAGTATCTGGAAGAAGGTCCCGTGTCTCCTATCGCCTGGCTCGCTGTCGCCTGAGCCGTAGAGCCAGCCCGCCCGCACGTGTGGCTTCCATGCCGCTTGAGTCCACTGATAGCCGCCCTCCACAGCCAGGGCGATGGCGCTGTGGTCGAGCTCGTACCAGTCCCCTTCCTGAAGCGCCACCCATCCGAGCAGATCGAGCTCACCCACCGCGATGGGGTACGCGCCGGTCGCTTCCACGCCGTAGGTATTGATCGCGAGGTGGACCTTTGGGGCCGCCGCGGCTACGTTGTCCACCCGCTGCGAGACGTTACGCTCGTCGTCGTAGCGAAGATAGAAGAGTCGAGGCGCCGTGTGAGGCAGCCGGGCAGAGGGTTTTAAGGTCAGCGACGCCGCCAGCAAGCCGATGGGGTCGATGGTCTCGCCGGCTTTTTCCTCGAAGCCGCCCTGGGTGGGACGGCTGACCATCGTCGTCCAGTTGAAGCGTGGCTGATCGACACTTACCTGCACCCCGTCGAAGCTGCGCTGGAAGGCCGACCAACCAAACGGCCCAAGCAGCCGTTCAGAACCCCGGACACGCTTCACCCAATCCAGCTTCGGCTCCCCAGTCAGCGTCTCCAGGCCGTCTTGATAGGCGAAACGCCCCAGTTTCAGATGGATGCCAGGAAGCCCTGGGGCAAGAAGATCCCGGAGCTCCAGGTTGAGGTGCTTGATGAAAAAGGCCGTCGCTGAGCGGTCGCCGGTGTGCTGGAAATAGGTCGCGCCGGTTCCCAATGCCCCTCGCGGTGCAGGAGCGACGGCTATGTCAACTAACTTATGTCCGTGTGCTTAGTGATCGCTCGCCGTCTCGTTTCGGCCCGCGATCCCATATCCACCACTGACCGATCTGAGCAACGCTCGAAGCTGCTGAGGATTGAGGATGGTCATTTTGCCGCGGGAGGTGGCCACCCACCGCTTCCGTTTGAAGCTGGAGATGGTCCGAATCGAGGTCTCCCACCGGGTGCCGGCCATATGGGACAGCTCCTGATGGGTGACCGGCACCGTCTTGCCGAAGGTGGCCCTCAAACGAAGCAGGACGTAGGCTAGGCGTCGCTCGACGGGAGCTTGTGCCAGGCTGATGGCATCCGCCATGTGGCGCATGCGGGTGTGATAGAGGGCCAGGACCTTTTCGGCAAAGCCGGGTTGATCTCGAAGGAGCCGAGCGAAGTGCGTATGAGGAACACGGATGGCTGCGGTGTCAGTCGCCGCAATGGCGGAGGCGTAGTAACGGCTCTGGCCGACGGCGGCGGAGAAGCCGCAGATGACGTCTTCCGGCGTGACCGTGAAGATTGTCACCGGGGTTCCCTGCGGGGCGCGCTTCACGAGGTAGACCCACCCCCGCTCAATCAGCCACACGGAATCGGCCGGCTGGCCCTCGTCAAAGATGGTCTGGCCCTTCTGAAACCGGCGCAGCTCACAGGCCTGCCCGAGCTGCTTCCGTTCCGATGCCGGCAGCGCTCGGAATAATGGGATCTTCGCCAGATTCAGCATGCGTCACGTCTACCTTATGCAATCGCGCATACACCTACCATGACAGAGATCATGGACAATGCGGTTGTTGGCTTATCCCCGGAGCGCGACGGCGAGGTAATAGCCTCCGACCAGGACGGCGCTCAGCGTCCCGATACGCTGGAAGCGAGGCACCCGCGTCAGGGGACTGACCCCCAACAGCGGCAAGGTATACAAGCTGGTTCCCGCAAAGAACCCGAGGAAGAAGACCGCGCCGCTTGTCAGGCCGCCCACCTGCAACAACCGCGCCACCGCCACGAGAAACGGCGGGCAGATGTTGATCCCGATCAGGAATCCCAGCGCCACCGGCATGCGCACCATCGGCAGCCGGCGCAACGCCCAGGCACAGAGCGTCCAGTGCGGCAGGCTTTTCACCAACGCGTACAGGAGCATGAGCGCAGCCGTCGCCCCAAGCGCCAGCGACGCGGCCTGCTGCGTGAGGTGCGGCTTGAGCCACCCGCCGATCCACCCCACCCCCGCCCCGAAGAGCAGATAGGCCAGAAACCGTCCGAGGAGGAACTCCCCGATGACCCGCGCATTGGCGCTCCACGTGGGCCTGCCCTCAGCGAACAGGTACGGAATCATAAAGGGCATGCAGGCGCCCAGGCAGTAGGGCCCGGTCGAGAGACCCAAGAGCCAACCTTCAGCAATCAGGCGAACCATGAGAAGACCCACCGCCAGAGTTTGAGCAGCACTTCAGGCACAAACAACAGCGACACGGCCCCGGCGACCAACCACGCGGACAGCAGGAACGCGATCCGCGCAACCCCCGGCGCAAGCGCGAACGGCTTGCGCCATCCCACCGCATAGTCAATCGCCCCTGTGGGGCAGGCATCCATGCACTCCCCGCAGCGGTTGCAATACGGCGACACCTGATGCTGCTTCAACCCCTCCTGGTCAATGCAAAAGGTCGGGCAGGCCTTGACGCAGAGCTGGCACTGGACGCACGCCTCCGGCTTGATGTGAACCCGGTACGGATTGACCTGACCGAAGAACGCCTGCCAGGCTCCGAAGGGGCAGATGAGCCCGCAGAAGGCGCGCTTCTTCGTCAGCCACGGCAGGACGATCAGGAAGACGACGCCGACCGTGGCAAACATCCCCAGTTGGATGATCCGCGTCGTGTTGTTCGGATCGAGAAAACCCGTGCCCAATTTGAGCGGGCAGGCCCAGAGGCAGAAAATTGGTTTGAGGGCGACGAGCGACAATAACAGCATCGCCACGAGAATCCCGGCGGGAAGATCGCGCAACGCCTTGGGCACTCGCTCCCACTTGATGAGTGGTTTGCGCCGCAGCCGAGCGAACCCGGTGTCCAGCCCGCCGTAAAAGCAGGCCCAGGAACACCAGGCCTGGCCCAGTACCAGGGTGATGCCAAGCCACAGCGCGCCCCAGGTGAGCGGCGACCACGCCTGCCAGGCGCCGCTCATGAGCGCGAGGTATTGCTGATAGACGTGATTGAGAAACGAGGAGGCGATCGCGATATGGCAATACGGCACCTCTTGGATGTCTTGGGTGACGAACGCGCGCCCCGTGAGTCCGATCAGGTTGGCTTTAAACTGGACGATGAAGGCCCAGGCAAGGATAATGAAGAAGACCGAGCGCCACCGGCTGATCCGCCCCGTCACGAACACGCGAGAGGCCATGACCGCCACCACAGCCGCCCAGACCCACCTGGCGAGAAGCCATGCCCCATCGGCATTGAACGTGGACAGCCACGCGAGGGCCAGAAACAGTCCGCATGCCAGCGCGGCGCTGGTTCGCCCGGAGAGGGCGGCCTGATGTTTCTGCATCATGTGTCACGGCCTCGAGCCGCTGCGGCGCTGGCCTTCTTCGTCTATGGCGCCTGCGCGCTCATCGCGCAACTCCTCTGCCTCCAAGAACTCCTCCTCATCTTCGCAGGCTATGAGCTGTTCCTGGGCTTCTCCCTTGCCGCCTGGATGGCGTGGGTTGGGCTGGGCAGCTGGCTCGCGCGCCGGCAGCCGTCCGTCCCACTCGGCGCGCTCGCGGGGTGGGCGATCCCCCTGCTCATCGCCAACCTCATGGCCATCCGCCTGACGAAATGCGTCTTTGGGTTCGGCATGCTCATTGGGCTGTTGCCGATGCTGATGCTCACCGTCGTCTGCCTTGCCCCGATCGGGCTGGCCGTCGGCGCCCTCTTTACCTGGGGCTGCGAGCGAAGCAGCGCCCGAGGCGGATGCGGCGTCGGCGAAGCCTACCTGTGGGACACGCTCGGCGCCGCCGTCGGCGGCATCCTCTACTCCGCGCTGCTCGCCGGCCGCGTCGAGCCCCACTGGACGGTGGTCGCCCTGGCCGCGCCGGCGGCGATGGTCACCGTGGGCCTGCTTCCGCCGCACAAGCGGCCGCTTGGCCTGGCTGTCCTGGTCCTGGCGGGTGCGTTCGCGGCCTCCGCCCTGCCTGGGTGGACGCGCCGGCTTCAATGGCGGGGCTACACGCTGCTCGCCGAGCGCACCTCGCGGTATAGCCATCTCGCCCTTGCCCAAACGGGCAGCCTGACCAGCCTCTTTGAGAACGGCCTCATCAGCGCGCACGTTCCTGACCCTGCCGCGTATGAGGAGCTGGTCCACTGGCCCCTGCTGGCCCATCCCGCCCCGCGCCGCATCCTGATCATCGGGGGCGGGGCGAGCGGCTCCCTGACGGAAATCCTGAAGCATCCTGTCGCGCAGGTTGACGACGTGGAGCTCGATCCGGCGGTCATGGAGTTGCTGAAGCCGGCGCTCGGCGCGCGCGATCGCGCGTCGCTGGATGATCCCCGCGTCCGCTTCATCCACCAAGACGGCCGCCGGTGGCTTGCACAGACTTCCGAGCGGTATGACGTCATCCTGCTGCAGCTTCCCGAGCCGCTCAACGCGCAGATCAACCGGCTCTACACCCTCGAGTCCTTCCAGCTCATTCGCCGGCGTCTGGCGCCCTCCGGCCTGTTGGCCTTCACGATCCCCTCCTCGGAGAACTACCTCTCGCCCGAAACGCTCTACTTCAATGCGAGTCTCTACCAGACGCTCAAGGCCGCGTTTACGTCCGTCGAGCCCATTCGACCTGGCTCAGGGCTCGACCCTGAGGGAACTCGAAGGGTCGAGCTGGTCGCCGGCGATCCGCTCCTGTTGCTGGCGAGCCCTGACGACGTGCGCCTGGAGCTGCCGCTGCTGCTCCGGCGCTATCAGGAGCGCCGCCTCCGCACGAGCGAAGTCGTGCCCAGTTACTTCCCGATCAAGCTTGACGAGCAGCGGCGCGCCCTGCTGCTGTCGCAATTGACCGCCACCCGCCTGACGGGCATCAACCGGGACTTCGTCCCGGTCTGCTACGCGTATGCCTGGCGTGTGTGGCTGGCGAAGTTCGTGTCCCCCGCGTACTTCCTTGGCCTGCTTGGCCTGATCGGCCTCGTCGGATGTCTCCTTCGACTGCCCTGGCAACGACGCGCGGCGCTGACACGCGCCCCAGGCCCCATGGCGCTGTTCTTCCTCGGGTGCGCCGGCATCGTCTATGAAACGGTGCTGCTCCTGGCCTTTCAGGCCATCAACGGCTACGTGTACTGGCAGCTCGGGTTCCTCTTTGCCGCCTTCATGCTCGGGCTCGCGCTCGGCAGTTGGCGTTCGGTACGTCGGTTGTCGGCGCTCACCGCCCACCACGCCCACCAACGGCTTCGCGCGCTGTTGCTCATCACCGGGCTGGAGGGCCTGGCGCTGGTCTGGCTCCTTCCCGCCCTGCAGCACCTGCCGAGCCGACTCCCCGCGCTCGTGCCTGTCGGCGCCCTGCTCCTCATCACCGGCCTCTGGCTTGGCCTCGCCTTCCCGCTCGCCACCCGCCTCAGCAGTCCTCAGCGCCCGTCGGACGTGGCCGGCATGCTCTACGCCGCTGACCTGTGGGGCGCGGGCCTTGGCGCGTTCTTCACCGGAGCCTTCCTGGTTCCGCTCCTGGGTCTGTTGGCCACCGTCGGGGCCGCGGGGCTTGTGCTGCTCGCCGCGGCCTGGAGGCTGCCACCGCACCGGCCGGCCGTCACGAACTAAACCCAGATCCCGGGAATCCTCGTGCCATCATAGGGACAGCGTCCTCCCGGAGCGAGATCGTAGCCCAGCACCGCGTAGCCATGCCGCCTGATCAGGGCGCGGCCGCAGGTCGGACAGTAGGTGTGCTCCGCGGGATGGCCATGGACGTTGCCGATGTAGACGTACCGAAGCCCCTCATGGCGCGCGATCGCGTGCGCCTGCTCAAGCGTCTCGACCGGCGTGGGCGGGAGGTTCTGGAGCCGATACTGCGGGGTGAAGCGCGAGAAGAACAGCGGCGTGTCCTTCCCCAGCTCCTGCACAACCCAGCGGCACATCCGCCGGATCTCATCTGGATGATCATTGAGCGTCGGCACCACGAGGTTGACGACCTCCATCAACACGTTGTGCCGCGCCAGTTCCTGCAGCGTTCGCAGGACAAACCGCAGCTCGCCTTTCACGACGCGTCGGTAAAACCGCTCGTTGAAGCCCTTGAGATCGATCTTGATGATGTCAAACAATGGGACCAGCTCCGCAAGCGGCTCGGGGTTGATATAGCCACCAGAGACCAAGACGTTGCGAAGACCCGCGCGTTTGGCGAGCACAGCGGTGTCATAGACATACTCGTAGAAGACCACCGGCTCGGCGTACGTGTAGGCGATCGAGCGGCAGCCGGTCGCTAAGGCGTGATGCACGACATCGGCGGGTTGCAAGGGTTCGCCGCGGGCATGCTCCGGCTGCGCCTGGGAGATCTCCCAGTTCTGGCAGAAGGCGCATCTGAGGTTGCAGCCGACGGTGGAAAGGGAGTACGAACGCGAACCGGGATAGAGGTGATAGACAGGCTTCTTCTCGATCGGATCGATGTGGACCGAGACCGGCTGCGCGTAGACGAGGGTATAGAGCTTCCCGCCGACGTTCTGGCGGACGTTGCAGATGCCGCGGTGGCCTTCGGGCAGGAAGCACTCGAAGGGGCAGAGCGTGCACTGCACCCCGGCGCAGGCGGTCTTCCACCAGCGCGCCTCGCGCAGCAACGGAAGAGCCCGTTGGGCGGTCCCGCGCAGGGTCGTGGGCGGGGGGAATTTCGAGATGAGCCACGAAGCCGCCCCCGGAACCGCCAACACGCCCGCGAGCCGCAGCGCCTGCCCCAGAAACGCCCGCCGACTCACCGGCTTGTTCATCCGGAAGGGGGCTAGGGGGATGGAGACCCCGGCGGACGGCGCCTGACGAAAATCTCTTGACCGGCCTGGGGGTCAAGCGCCAGCTCGGTCTCGCCGACTTGAATGACGAGCGCGGGTTGGGTCTGCCGCACGCTCAACGAGACCCCTGGCGCCACGCCGAGCGCGCTCAACCGCTGGAGATACACATGCCGCTTCGTATGGATGAACGCAAGGGTGGACTGTTCGCCGATCGCCAGGCGGGCCAACGGCACGAGGAGCGGCTGCACGCGCGCCTGGGACGCCTCGCAACAGCGGCCCGGAGGAATCGCGCGGCCGTGCGGACAGGCGGGCGGATGCCCCAGAAACGCGCAGACCGCCTCGGTCACCTCCAGGTTGAGGATGTGCTCCACCTGGCAGGCGGTGGATTCCATCGAGGCGTCGGACACCTGCAGGACGTTGCGCAGGAGCACCTCCGTCAGCCGGTGGCGCCGCACGATCTCCCGCGCCCGCGAGACGCCCGCAGGGCTCAGGCGGATCCGCCGCCCCTCCGCCAGCACCAGCCCCTCGCCAATCATCGCCTCAATCGTGTCCTGCTCGAGGCCGCCGTCCGGCTCAATGGGGTGCGGCAGGAAGCAGACCAGCTGCGTGGGCAGGCGGTCGCGGTCCAGCGGCACGAGGCCGTCCTCGGCCGCGGTCCAGCACAGCTCAAGTAATTCTTCGATAGGTTCGGAACGCACGCTCATCCGGGCTCCGGTGCCGCCTCCACCACCTCGCCAGACTCGGTTCGTCCACCCATTCGTAGCCGCATCGGGGACAGCGCGTCAGCTGACAGCCGCGCGCCAGCGGACAGCGCCGGCAGGCCGCCGTCGAGTCATCCGCCTCAAACCCATAGCCGCACAAGGGACAGGCCATCAGACCGCAAGCCCGAGGCTGGTGAGCGCCCGGAAGACCAGCCCGCCCACTGTGAGCGCGACGCCGATCACAAACGCCGCGGTCAGGTTCGCCGTCCTCCAGCCGCGCTCTTTCACCATCATGAAATACTGCGCGATGCACGGGATGAGCAGCGTGATGGTGACGAGCGCCGTCACGGTCTGCACGCCGGAGAGCCTCCCCTGCCGCTGCAGCGCGAAAAACCCCGCCGCCCCGAAATCCCGGCGGAGGAACCCGACCAGCAGGGCGGCGGTCGCCTCGACGGGCAGCCCCAGCCACGACACGACCAGCGGGGAGGCCGCGCGCTCCAGCACGGCCAGCAGTCCCGTCGTGTGCAGGACAAACAACACCAGCGTCCCCAGAAAGAAGAGCGGCACCGCCTCCTTGACGTACCATTCCAGGCGCCCCAGCGTCTTGAGGAGGATGTTCGACAGCTTGGGACGGCGCAACGGCGGGAGTTCGTAGAGGAACGGGCTCTCCTCCCCCGGCAAGACCCTGGCAGCCGCCTGCCCCACCACGACCACCACCGCGGCCACCACGCCCAGCCAGACCGCCGCCGCCAGCGGCGGGCGCCCGGCGAGCATCGCCAGGATGACCCCCAGCTGCGCGGAGCACGGGATGCCGAGCGCCAGCAGCAGCGTCACCAGGACGCGGTCGCGCCTCGATTCCAG
Organism: Candidatus Omnitrophota bacterium; assembly: GCA_016192545.1. GTDB lineage: Bacteria > Omnitrophota > Gorgyraeia > Aquiviventales > Aquiviventaceae > JACPTX01. Next base: position 38,450 of record JACPTX010000055.1, read on the forward strand.
AATCCGGGTCGTCATCGTCGCCATCGTGCCGCAGCCGAGCCCCAGCACGAGCGGCAGGACCGCCTTGCCGTTCAGGCCCAGGAGGCGGCAGAACCGGTTGGCCACGACCGCCAGCCTCGGCAGATACCCCACGTCCTCGATGAAGCCGAAGCAGAGGAAAAACATCCCGACAATGGGCAGGATGATGGCGAACGCATACGGCAGCGCCATGGTCAAGAGCCCGTAGGGGCCGACGAAGAGCGCTTGCAGCCAGGCCCACGGCACGAGCCCCTCCACGACCCAGCGGATCGCGGGAATCAGGTAGCGCCCGAAGATCACCTCCTCAAAAAAGTCCACGCCGCGCTGGGCGGCCAGATCCCCGACCAGGACATACATCGCGGCCAGCGTCGCCAGCAGGACCGGCACGCCCCACACCGGATGCATGGCCAGATCCCCGGCCCGCTCCAGCCACGGGCGGCGTGTCCGGACCGCCGTGGTCATCACCTGTGTCACGAGACGACGCGCCTCCTGGAGCCGGGCATCGCTGATCAGCCGGCTCAGGGAGACGGCGGTGCGCTCCTGCGCCTTGGCCCGAATCCGGGTCAAGGCGGCGAGGGCCTCGGCGGGCTCCTGATCCGTCAGCTGCGCGATGACGGCGGGATCACCGGCCAGCCAGAGCAGCGCCAGCGCCCGACCGGCTCGGCAGTCCTGCGGGAGGATCCGTGCCGCCTCCGCCGCCGCCTCCTCAATCACCGACGGGTAGGAGACGCGCCGGCGGGCCGCCCGCGCCTGCGGGATCGCGCGGCGCAGACGATCGAGGCCCCAGCGCTGGGTCGCGATCGTCTCGACCACCGGGACGCCCAGCAGCGCGCTGAGCCGGTCGGCATCAATCGCGATGTCCCGTTCGCGGGCTTCGTCCATCATGTTCAGCACCAGCACGGACGGGATCTCGGCTTCCGCCAACTCCAAGGCCAGCAGGACCGCCCGCAGCAGGTTCTTCGCATCCCCCACCTGCAGGACGGCGGCCTGGCGGCGCAGGAGGAGCTCCCGCGCCACGACCTCGTCCTCCGACGACGCGGCGAGGCTGTTGAGCCCCGGCGTGTCGTAGATGCGCGCCGCCACGCCGTCCAGCGACGTCCGGCCTTCGGACACCATCACCGTCGTCCCTGGATAGTTGGAGACGGCGGCGTAGCGTCCGGTGAGCGCGTGGAAGAGGACGCTCTTGCCGACGTTCGGGTTGCCGGTGACGATCAGGGACGCGGGCCGCCGTTCCAGGCGCGCGCTAGGGCTTGGGGGCGTCAACGCGCTGGATGGCGTCATAGACGAGGGGCAGATAGCGGTAGAGGCAGCATTCGGCGTTTTCCCTGACCTGACAGGCCCCGAGCCAGCTTTGGTGGCCGCATTGGAGGCAGATCGTGTGCTCCACGGCGATTTCAAACCCGGCGCCGTTCCGGGGCCCGGCCGCCTTCGCCAATTCCACCAACTCCGGCAGATAGCGGTCGATCCGGCACGCGGCTTCCGTCTTGAGGGAGGAACGCGGATCGAGATTGCGGTCAAGACAAATCCCGTGGACGTGCGTGGCCACGGCATCCCGATAGGCTTGCAACGAGTCGCTCATCCCGCCCTCCTGCGCTCGTGAGCAGGCTACCAGGTTCCGTCAGGCGGGGTCTATGATTTGCGTCAGGAAGGAATCAGCCGGGCGGCGGGCGGTGGGTGCGGTCGGATGGACGCCTAAAGCCCGCTGGTGCCGGTGTGGCAGTCGCTGCAATTCAATTCGGTGACGTCCATCCCCAGGTCCACCGGATGGCGGAAGGGCTGCTCCTGCAGCATCGAGGTCCGCGTTTCCTCCGGCGGTCCCTGGGCCAGGATGGTGTGGCAGGCGTTGCAATCCTTGGTGATGACCTTCCCGTCCCGGCTCCGATGCAAGCCGTCGTGGCACCGGAAGCAGCCCAGTGCGTTCAAGTGCCCGACGTGATTGGGATGCGCCCGCCAGTCGGCCTGCATGTCTGGAAAGATGTTCCGCGAGAAGATGCGCTGGAGCTCTTCGGTCGCATGCTGGATGGCCAGGGCTTTCTCGCGGGCCAGCTCCGGATACTCCGCCTGATAGAACCTCGAGAGGCCGGCCAGGATGGCGGCGTGCGCCTCCTCCTCGGAGGCGTGCTCCTGCGCCAACAGCCGGATGGCCTCCCGCTTCAAGTAGGGGAGCCCGCGGTCCAGGCGGCCGGTGTCAAAGACCTGCTCCACGGCGCGGTCCGGCGGGAAAAAGACGTGCGAGGGCCGGTTGTGGCAGTCAACACAGTCCATGCGACGGACCGGGGCCCCGGTGAGCTGCTCAGGCGTCAGGGGCTGCTCGGTGGACATGTAGTCCGTCACGCGGCCTTCAGGATCCACGACGCGCACCCAGGGGATGATCTCGCGCGACTCATCCGCCGCGACATAGGAGATCTCGTTCTTGATGTTCATGTGCCAGTGGATGCCCGCCGGCGCCCCGAGTTTCGGATCCCCGCCGCCCACCTTCATGAGCATCTGGATCTGCCAGGGGCTGTTGTGCTCGTCGGCCAGATAGTGGGAAAAGGTCTTCTGCTGCGCGCCGAAGAATTTCGCCGGCCAGTGGCACTGCTCGCATGTCTCCTGCGCCGGACGCAGATTCTTGACGGGCGTCGGGATCGGCTGGGGGTACTTCCGGAACGCCACCGCGTACACCTGATACGCCCCCGTGATCTTTGAGCGAACGAACCAGCTCGCCCCCGGCCCCACATGACACTGGGTGCAGGCCACCCGGGCATGCGGGGAGTGCTGGTAGGCGGTGTATTCCGGCTTCATCACCTGGTGGCACACCAGGCCGCAGAATTTCACCGACTCGGTAAAGTGATAGGCCTGGTAGCCGGTGACCGACAGCAGCACGACCACGATCATGCTCGCGGCGAGGGCCCCGACGACCGCGACCTGGTGAGCGGGCTGGTTGAGGTCGAGACGGGGCAGGGGCGGCACGATCTGGTCGGGCCGCCGCCTGCGTCGGTGGCGCTCCCAGACCACCCCCAGGATGATCAGACCCACCCCGCCGGCGGCGACGAACGGCAGCACCAGGTAGATGAGGACCGCCAGATACGGGTGGGCGCGACGGCTGAACATGTCGATGAACATCATCGGCAGGCCAAACGCCGTGCTGACGGACGCCACCGCCATCCCGAGGAAGCTGAGTGGGTTGCGCAGGAGGCTCGGAGGCTTGGCGGCGGGAGGAGGGATGGTCATGGGCGTTGCAGAAAGACGGGCTTACCGAGGAGGCGTCGTGCGGTCCATCTCCCGGATCTTGATCAGCAACCCGACGACGAGCAAGGCGATGATGCCCAGCGTCACCCACAGCCCGTGGCGGCGGAAATGAAATTCCCCGATGGCCTGCTGGCCCGCCTCCTCAGCCCGGCTGGCATGCTGGACGCCTTCCTCGGCGATCGGCTCCAAGGCGGAGGCGGAAAAGGAGTGGATGTAGGTGCGGGTCTGCGTCAGCTTGGCCTGCGCCTCGTGGACTTCGAACTGCGCCTCGCCGACGTCCATCCCGAGGTGGGCGGCGTGCGCGACCGTGGCCTCCGCGCGGGCCGCCTCGGCCTTCAGCCGCTCGATCGCCCCGCGCATCCGCTGGGCGGTGACGAACCCCTGCGAGCCCGGTTCATGACACGTCACGCACAGCGCCTGCGGTCCGGTGCCCAGCATGTCGTCGCTGGGCCGCTGGATCAAATGCTTGCCGTGGCACACCTCGCACTCTGGAAGCCCAAAGGCCTCATGGGCCACCTTGTGCGGACTCTTCGCAAACAGATCACGCGTCAGGCCGTGGCACTGGGCGCAGACGTTGCCGATGGCGACGGCTTTGGGCCTTGAGGCCTCATGCGAGCCGTGGCAACTGGCGCAGTGGGGCGCGGCGCGATCCCCCCGGACGAGCAGCGCCTGCCCGTGTACGCTCTGCGAGTACTCCCGGTGCTGCGTCGCGGGAAGCCCGTGCCGCTCCATCAGCGTCGCATCCGCGTGGCACGTCGCGCAGGTCCCAGGGATGTTTGTCATGTAGACGGGTGAACGCGGGTCCCGCTTTCCGCGAATGCCATGGGCGCCATGGCAGCTCGTGCAGACCGCGACATCGACATCCCCTTGACTGAGCCGCTTGCTGTGCTGGCTGATGAGATACTTCGCGTACTGGTCGGTCGGCAGGTTTGGGTTGTACTTGCGCATGTAGGCCGGGTCGCCGTGACAACGCGCGCAGAACTGGGGGATGTCCTGCCGGGCGGGTGCGCCGAGGAACCCGTTGGCCGGATCCATGGCGACCGCCGGGTCCACGGAGGCGGAATCCCCCCCGTGGCAGTCCGCGCACGACAACCCCCGCTGGGCGTGGATGTCGTTGGCGAACAGGGCGGCCGGGCCGCGCGCCTCGCCCTCCATCTGGCGGTGGCACTCGACGCAGCTGTTCGATGGCGGCTCAGCCCTCGCCAGGCCGGGCGCCAGCGCCA
>JACPTX010000001.1 GCA_016192545.1 Candidatus Omnitrophota bacterium
TTCCGCCTCTCCTACCAGACCCTCAACTACTACACGAACCTCGGGCTCCTGCGCGTGGCCAAGCGGGACGGCAATCAGCGGCTCTACGACGAGCAGGACGTCCAGCGCCACCTCGAGGCGATCGGCCGCCTCAAAGATGAAGGCTATCCCCTGCGGCTTATCTCGCGGATGCTCGGCGAAGGGATGCCGCAGTTGGCGTTCCGGGGCGCGGTGCCGCGATGACCCTTCGACGCGCTGTCGCTTGCTCAGGGTCATGGTGAGCGGAGTCGAACCATGAGTTATTATCGGCTCTGTGGACTGGAGCGGGAGCCGTTCTCGACGAACCCGGACCCGGCCTTCTTCTATCAGTCCGCCCAGTACCGGGACACCCTGGCGAGCCTCATCATCGAGTTCCGGCTCAGGCGGGGCCTGAGCGTGGTCCTCGGCGACATCGGCGTGGGCAAGACCACCCTCGGCCGCAAGCTCGTGCAGATGCTGCGGGAACGCGCCGGCTTCGTCTTCCATATGATCCTGGATCCGACCTATCCGTCCGAAGAGCTCTTCTTCAACGAGCTGACCCGCACCCTGGCGATTGACCTGCCCTCCGCGGCCCCCTCCCTCGTCGACTACCGGGACGCGGTGGAACGGTTCCTGTTCCGGAAGGCCGTGGAGGAGCGGCAGACGACGGTCCTCATCATCGACGAGGCGCACAAGCTCAACGCCCTCTCGCTGGAAGCGCTGCGGGTGCTCCTCAACTACGAAACCAATAACGCCAAGCTCCTGCAGCTGGTCCTCCTGGGGCAGATGGAGCTCCTGCCGATGCTCATGCAGCTGCCGAACGTGGTGGACCGGATCAGCTTCAAATGCACCGTGAAGCCGCTGGACCTTGAGGAGACCTGCGAGCTCATCGAGTTCCGGCTGCGCGAAGCCGGCTACCAGTCGCGCCTGCCCCTCTTCACGCCTGAGGCGATCGAGGCGATCCACGGCTACACGGAGGGCTATCCGCGGCGGATCGCGATGCTGTGCCATCAGGCGCTCCGGCACCTGGCCATGTCGCGCGGGCGCGAGGTGGATGAGACCCTGATCCAAGAGCTGGTCCAGCGGGAAATCGAATCGGGATGGTCACCTCCAAGAAGGGCAAGGAGACTCCAGCAGAGCAGCTGTTGAGGATGATCGAAGGATCGCCAGCACCCGGCGGGCTTGCGAAACCAGCGGCCGCTCCGTCGCTGCAGCGGTTGCTCGAGATCATCCAGGACGCCCTCGCCCGGCTCCGGCAGCTGCTCCTGCCGTCCCGCCGCGAGGTCGACACGCTCCTGTGGAATCTGCGTGTGGCCCAGCGCGTGCTGTGGGTGGTGCTGGCGGCCCTGGGGGCGTACGTGGCGTTCGCGCTGGTCTTCGTCCGGCCGGCGTCCCGGCTGGCTCGCGCGCCGGCGGCGACAGGAGGGCAGGCGGCCGTCTCATCGCCGGGACCGGCGCAGGCCGTCAAGCCGCTGTCCGACTACCTCGCCAGCGTGCAGATGCGCAATCCCTTCACCGGCGTCGCCGGCGGCACGCTCCTGGCGGATCGGCCGACGGCGAAGACCGTCAAGCAGCGCCTGGAGGAGCTGGCCCAGCATCTGGTCGTGGTGGGCATTGACCGGGGTCCAAGGCCCGAAGCCATCATCGAGGACACCTCGCAGCAACGGACCTACTTTGTGAGAATGGGGGATGAGATCAACGGCTTGGTCATCAGGGACATCAGCGCCAACGGGGTGCTCGTCGCCTATGAAGGCGAAGAGACGCTGCTTCGCTGAGCGGATGCGGCGGGGCGGGTGCCTCGTCCTGCTGGCGGGATGCCTGAGCTGGACGCCGCCGGCGCCGGCCCAGGAGGGCTTCACCGCGCCGCAGACGGATGCCGCCGACTCCCTCGCGCCGACCCTGGGCGGGATGGAGGAGCGGGTGTCGCTGGATCTGCGGTCGGTCGAAGCGACGGATGCCTTGAAATATCTGGCGACGAAAGGCGGGCTCAACATCGCGATCAGCAAGAACGTGTCGGGCCGGGTCAATCTGTTCCTGACCGACGTGCCGATCCGCGACGTCTTCGACCTCATCCTGCGCAGCAACGAGCTGGCCTATGACCTGCAGGGCGACGTCTACAACGTCATGACCGAGGCCGAGTACCGCGCGCTCTACGGGAAGCGCTTCGCGGACCTGCGGCGCGTGGAGACGTTCCGGCTGCAGTACGCGATCCCCGAGCAGGCGTTCAACCTCCTGGATACGCTCAAGAGCGAGATCGGCCGGCTCCTCATCGAGCAGCTGAAGGATTACCTGGAGCTGAAGAAGCTCGGCACCATCAAGGCCGATGAGCGCAGCAATCAGGTGGTGGTCAAGACCTTGCCGCAGCGGATGGCGGAAGTGGCGACGATGATCGGGGCGCTGGACCAGAAGACGCGGGAAGTCCTGATTGATTCGAAGATCGTCAAGGTGAACCTGACCGAGAATCTGAATACCGGCATCGATTGGGACAAGGTCTTCAGCAACCTGAAATTCCACGGGATCGACAACGTCGGCGACTTCCGGACCGCGACGACCGGCACCGCGCCCAGCGAGGTCGTGGCCGTGACCAAGATCAGGATCCCCAATATCAATGTTCCGGGAGTCCACCAAACCAGGGATGCCGGCACGTCCCAGGCACTGAAGCTGGGCAGCCTGGCGTTCGGCACCGTCGCGCGCGACGGGTATGAGCTGTTCCGATTCCTGGAGACGCTGGGGCAGACCAAGGTGATCTCCAATCCGCGGATCCTCGTCACCGAGAACCAGGAAGCCCGGATCCACGTCGGGACCCGCGAGGCGTACATCACGACGACGACCACGACGGGACAGACCACGACGACGACCGCGGAAGAAGTCGAATTCATTGACGTCGGGATCCAATTGCTCGTCACGCCGACGAACATCAACACCGACGGCTACGTGACCATGAAGATCAAGCCGGAAGTCTCCAGCGTGATCCGGACGCTGACCACCCCGAGCAACAACCAGATCCCCATCGTTGACACGTCCACCGCGGAGACGAACGTCATGGTCCTGGACGGCACGACGATCATCATCGGCGGCTTGCGGAAGGATGAGAAGAAGTACAGCAATGATCAGGTCCCGGTATTGGGCCGCATCCCCATCCTGGGAGAGATCTTCAAGCAGCGTGATCAGGACGGAGAAAAAGCCGAGCTGGTGGTGTTCATCACGCCCCATATCCTGGCCGGCGACCAACTGGTGACGGGGGATGAAAAGGGCATGGCGGGGACGATCAAGCCGTATCGGGACTACCCCCCGCTCCTGAAAGGGACGTTCCGCACCGACACCGGGCCAGGAGGAGCGCCATGATCCCACGCCCTGCCGTGCCCCGCAACGCGGGGCGCATCGCAACCCCCGAAGATATGGCTGAAACGCATCTTGTACACTCGCAGGCGATGCCGGTTCGCCTGCGGCGAACCGAACGGCAGGGCGTGGGATGATCCCTTCGCGGTCGAGCCGATTGTCCCTTGGTCTCTGCGGGGTGCTGCTGGTGGCCGCCGGCGCTGAGGCCGGCTATCTGAGCTGGCGCGTGCACGGCCTCAAACGGACGCTGGCCCAGGTGAGCGGCCAGAGCCAGGAGATGGAGCACACCCGCGAAGCCCTGTCGAGGCGCTGGGAAGAGCTCCACGCGAAATACGAGCAGGTTTCTCGGGACCATAGCAGCCTGGCTGAGGAGAAATCGAATCTGGTGGCCGCCCTCACGCACACCCAGGCGCAATTGGAGCGCCACCGCCAATTGGCGGCCGAACGCGACGTGCTGGAAGCGTCGCTGAAGAAGGTCGGCGAAGAGCGGCACGCGCTCCTCGAACAGCTGTCCGCGCTGGAAGCGCAGCTCGACGAGACCGGCCGGGCCGGCGAGCGCCTCGCGCAGGAACAGGCGAAGCTCAAGCAGGCATTGGCCAAAGCCGAGAAGCGCTCGCAGGAGAAGGAGCTCAAGGTCGAGCTCGCCGCCCAGCGCAAAGAAACGGCGGAGTTGAGGCGGGTGGCGGCCTCCGCCCAGCGGGAAGCGGCCGAGGCGGAGCGGACGGAAGCCACACGGACCGCCCAACTCCAGAAACTCCAGAAAGATTACGCCAAGCTGGTGACGGAGTCCAATCGGATCAAGCATGAAGCCAGGACCGTGCCCCAGGACGTCAGCCAGATGGCGCGCGAGCATCAGCGATTGGTCAAGGAAACCGCCGACATGCACTACAACCTCGGCGTCCTGTTCACCAAGAGCCAGCAGTACTCGCAGGCCGCGGCGGAATTCCGGAAGGTGCTGGAGTTGCGGCCCGATGACGGCGATGCCTACTACAATCTCGGGGTCATCTATGCGGAGCATCTGCCGGACCGGGACAAGGCCCTCGCGCTGTTCCGCCGGTATCTGCAGCTCAATCCCAACGCGCGGGATGCGAGTTGGGTGAAGCAGTACATCGCCTCCTGGCAGGCGTGGGAGGCCAAGGAGCGTCTCGAATGATGGACAGACGGCTCGGCGCGCTCGGCGTAGTCTGGGGGTTGCTCGTCGTTCCGGCGGGTCTCTGGGCCCAATCGTCCGAGGACCCGCGCAGCGCGGAGGAATACTATCAGCGCGGCGAGACGCTGTATCAACAAGGCAAATTCCGCGAGGCGACCGACGCCTTTCAGAAGGCGCTGGAGCTGCTGAATGAGCCGACGGCGAGCCGCGCGACCCCTCCGGCGCCGGCCGAGGACGCGCACGAGGCCTATCAGCGCGCGCTGGCGGCAGGCCGCGCGGCGTACGAGGGGCAGGAGTACGCGCAGGCGGTCCAGGCGTTTGAGCAGGCCCTGGAGATCCAGCCGATGAGCCAGGACGCCACCCAATGGCTCATCAAGTCCAGGGAAGCGCAGGCCTCGCCGGCGTTGGGGAAGCCGGGGCCGGTCGCCGCGTCCTCCGAGTCATCCGGGGAGCTGCGCACAAACCTGGACGAGGCCCGCGCAGGCCTCGCCGCCGCCCGGCAGCAACAGGAGATCCTGAAGGGACAGTTGGCGGGACGGACGAATCAACTGAAGGATCTTGAGGCCAAGCTGGCCGCCCTGCATGAGCAGCTGCGCGCGGCCGCCCGCGCCGAGAACGACAGCCGGTCCGAGGCCGCGCAATTGAAGCTCGATCTGCAGGCGAAGACCCAGGCCCTCCTCTCCAAAGATGAGGAATTGAAGCGCGTGAATCAGCGCGCCGCCGTCTCGCAGCAGGCGGTCGCGCAGTTCACCGACGAGACGGAGCGGCTCAGGGCGGAACGCCAGCAAGTGAGCGACCAGCTCCACCTGACGCAGCAGACCAACCTCGGCCTGACCGAGGACGTGACAAAGCTGCGGGCCGCGACCGCTCAGCTGGAGGCCCAATTGGCCCGGTTCAAGGAGGATGTGACGGCGCGCCACAGCAGCCTCATGCAGAACCAGCAGGCGTTGTCCACGACGGAGCAGCGGTTGAGCGAAGCCACGCAAGAGCTCCTCCAGCTGCGTCAGGCCAACGGACAACTGGCCGAACAGATGAACCAGCTCCGCCAGGAGCTGGCCGCCAGCCGCGCGCAGCTGAAAGTCACCATGCAGGCGAAGGACGACACGTTGCACGCGAAAGACGATGAGCTCCAGCGCCTGCGCCAGGCCTATGCCGACGACCAGGCGACCCTGAAACGGCTCACGCAGGATCATGACCAGCTGCAGGCCGAGCGCGTCCAGCTGACCGAGCAGCTCCGGACCGCCCAGCAGGCCAAGGCCCAGCTCGCGGATGAGCAGACCCGGCTGCGCGCGACCGTCACCCAACTGGAGACGCAGGCGACGCAGTTGACCGGCGAGGCGGAGCATCGTCAGGGCGGGCTCATCCAGGCCCAGGCGACACTGGCGACCACCCAACGAAATCTGGAGCAGACCACGCAGGAGCTGGCGGCGCAGCGCCAGACCAGCGCGCAGGTCGCCGAGCAGTTGAATCAGGCCCGCCAGGAGCTGGCGGCCGGCCGTGCCCAGCTGAAAAGCCAGTTGGAGCAGACGCAGCAGACGGCGCAGCAACTCGAGCAGACCCGGCAACAGATCGCCCAGCTCACGCAGCAGCATGACCGCGCGCAGCAGCAGCTCATCGCCGTGCAGGGCCGGCAGGCCGGGACCGACACCAAGCTGGTCGAGGCCGGCAAGGAGCTGGTGACGGCGAAGGACCTGAACCAGCAACTCACGCAGGAGCTCCAACATGTCCGAGAGTTGAACGAACGGCTGGCCCAGGTTCGAACTCAGCAGGATCAGCGGATTGCCGAGCTCACGCCTCAGGTGCAGACGGCGCAGCGGGACCGTGAAGAGGCCCTGAGCGCACTGACGCAGATCAAAGGCGCGAACGCGCAGCTCGACGAGCAGCTCAAGGCTGTCCAGGCTGAGGCGGGACGGATGAAAGCCCAGGGGGCCAAGGAAACCGACCAGCTCACCAAGACGCTCACCCAGCGCGACACCGAACTGGCCTCAACCACCCAGCAACTCCATCAGGCGCAGACCGCCTTGACCGCGAGCAATCAGCAACGGACGTTGCTGGAACAACGGCGCACTGATCTCACCAATCAGCTCAAGACCCGGGATGACCAACTCGCGGTCGTGCAGGAGCAGCTCCGCCAGCTTGAGCGGATGCATGCCGCGGCCAAGGGCAGCGTTGACCAGTTAAAGGTTTCGTTGGCGTCGAAAGAGGAGGAGGCGAAGCGGTTGAGCCATGGGCTGGCGCAGCGCGATCAGGAGCGGGAGCGCCTGACACGCGAGCGCGCGCAGCAGGACGCGAAGTCGGCGGAGCTGGCGGCAAAACTCCAGACGGTGCAGAAGGACAACCAGGCCGCGATCGCCCAGGGCGAGAGCCTCCGGCAGGCCAACCGGCAGCTGGAGGAGCGGCTGCGGATCGCGCAGAACGATTTCAATCAGGCCCAGGGCCGCTGGAGCAAGGAGACCGATCAGCTGAACAAGGCGCTCACCCAGCGCGAGGCCTCCTTGTCCTCCCTCACCAAGGAATTGGATCAGACCCAGGCCTCCGCCACGCTCTCCAAACAGCGCGAGGCGCTGCTGGAGGAGCATCTGCGCAAGCGCGGCGAGGAGCTGACGTCGCTCCAGGCCCAGTTCGATGCCGCGGCCAAGCAGCTCCAGGATACGCAGACGACCGTCGCCGCCTTGCAGCAACAGCAGGCCGTCCTGCAGCAGCAACTGGCGGACCGCACGGCCCAGCTCACCGAGCGCGACGCGCAGCTCGCCCAGGCCCAGGACCAGCTTCGGGTGTTTGAGCGCACGCAGGGGGTCGCCAAGACCGAGGCCGAGCAGCTCCGGGCGTCGCTGGCCGAACAGGACAACGAGCTGAACCGGTTCCGCCAGTCGCTCGTCGAAGAACAGCAGGCGGTCCGGCGGCTCACCGAGCAGGCGAACGAATCGGCGATCCAACGCAACAATCTGGAGGAGCAGCTGCGCATCGCCAAGGAGACCCAGGCCGGCCTGCAGGAAGAGCTCCGCTCCGCGCGGCAGCAAGGGATCAGCGTCCAGAACCAGGCGGCCGCGGCCCAGTCGGACCGCGACCGGTTCCGCAACGCGGTGGACCAGCGCGAGACCACCATCGGCCAGCTCCAGGCGGAGCTGAGCAGCCTGCGGCGCGAGCTGACCAGCGCGCAGGCGGAATTGAAGCAGGCGCAGCTCGACGCGCAGGAGCACGAAGGGCAGCTCATCGTGGACCGCGAGGGATTCAAGTGGCAGGTGGACCGCCTGCAGCGGGAGGTGGAGCGCTCCACCTCCGCCTACCGGCAGCTCAGCCAGGAGCGGGAAGAGCAGCGCGTCGCGGCGGCCTCAGCCGTCGGCAAAGACGAGCATGCGCAGGTGCAGCAAGCGCTGCGCGAGGCACTGGCGCAGGTGGAAACCCTCACCGCCGGCCTGCGGGAGCGGGAGCAATTGATCAGCCAGCTCAAGCGGGAGATGGATGAACGGGAGCGCGACCTGAAAGCCAGCCAGCATGCGCTCCTGCAGGCGCAGGATCTCATGCAGCCGTCCGCTGCCGCGGCCACCCCTGAGCCGGTCACGGCGGAGATGGTCCCGCCCGACGTCGAGGCGGACACGGCGTCCCCGCGGCCGCAAGTCCGCATCTATCGGGCCAACGAGGAGCACGGATTCGTCGTGCTGTCGCTGGAGGGCTTGGAAGCGCCGCGGACCGGGGATACCTTGTGGCTCTACGTGGGCGAGGAGCCGGCCGCGGAAGTGCAGCTCGGCGATATCGATGCCAACGGCATGGCCGTGGCGTACATCCGGCGCAAGATCAACCCCAAGATCGCCCTGCGCAAGGGCGATCTGGTCATCGCGCGGCACTTCACCAAGCCCGACTAGTCAAAAGGGGTCAGACCCCTTTTTGACCTTAGTCTTCGGTGTAGCCGGTGAAATCGATCCCGCGCTGGTCGGTCGTCGCCAGCTCCACCCGCTGGCTCAAGGGGCTGAAGTGCACAATGCGGCTGGTCGGCACGTTCCCCGCCGAATACTTGGCCCGCACCGTATAGGTGCCGGGCGGCAGGCCCGTCGCCAGATACTCGCCCTTCGCGTTCGTCCGCACCTCCCGCGTAGATTCGCCGGGCCGCGAGAACCCCACGGTGACCCCGGGCATCGGCTCGTAGATGTCGTTCTTCACCGTTCCGGAAATGGTCAGGCCGGTGTCCCGGACCTGAATGGTGAGCGTTTCGGCGTCGCTCAGCTCCCCGTCGGACGCCGTGAACGTCATGGGATACGCCCCGCCCTGATCGGCCCGGGGCGTCCACGTGAAGAGACCTTCTCCACCGGCTCGCTGCTCGGTCTTGAACGTGGAGCCTTTCGGCGCACCCACCACCAGCCAGTTGACGGTGTCGCCGTCAGGATCACGGGCGCGCGTCACGAAGGTGAGGGGCTTACCTTCCTCCACGGTCTTGTCGCCGATGCGCTCGAGGGCCGGCCGCCGGTTCACGTCCAGCACCCGGATGGGCACCTCCTGGCTCACGCAGTGCTGTGCCGGGTCGCAGGCCTGGAGCGTCAAGGCCGGATAGCTCTTGACGCCTCCCCCACGCGTGACGGCGTCGAAGCCGGGGGTGCCGGCGAGGGCGCAGCGGGAGGCGTCGAAGACGGCCCAGGGCGGAATGGGCTCCGCCGTGCACTGGAGCGGATCGTCGTCCGGATCGTGCAGGACCGGCGTCACCGTCCACGCCTGTCCCTCCTCCACGGTCTGCGCGCCGAGCGGGGTCAGGACCGGAGGCCGGTTGACATGCTGGACCGTGATCGAGAACGTTTCGGCATCGCAGAGCGGCTGCGTGTCGCACACCTCGACGCGGATGCCCTCATAGACCCTGGCGGGCCGGTCATGCGAGGCCTCGGTGAAATCCGGGGTGCCGGTGAACCGGCGGCTGATGGGATCGAACGTCGCCCACGACGGCAGGTTGGTCATCCGGAAGCGCAGCGGATCGCGGGAGCCGTCCGGGTCCGTCGCGTTGACGGTGAACGTCAGCCCGACGGCTTCCTTGACCGCCTGCGGGCCGAGGGGCTCCAGGACCGGCGCCCGGTTGGCGTTCAGCACCATGACCTCGACGCCGGCCGAGGTCGTGGTGTTCTTGGCCCGGTCAACCGCCACGGCCTCCAGGACATGCCGCCCATTCGGGCCGGCGGCCGTATCCCAGTTCAGCCGGTACGGGGGGATGACGGCGGCGCCCAGCGCGACGCCGTCCACCAGGAATTTGACCGCCTCCAGCCCCACCCCGTCCGCGGCCTCGGCTTCCAGGGGGACCGCGGCCGAGACGGTGGCGCGGGGCTCCGGGGTTTTCAGCGTGACGCGGGGCGGCGTGTTATCCACGGTGACCGTGATCGGCGCGGCGGCGCCGATGTTGAGATCCGCGTCGGTGGCGCGCGCGGTCAGGGTATGGGGGCCGTCGGCGTCCCGCCGGGTGTCCCAGGCGAACTCATACGGCGGCGACTCACGGCTGGCCAGGAGCACGCCGTCCTTTAACACGCCGACCTGCGTGACGCGTTGGTTATCCGAGGCGGACACGCGGACCGTGACGGTGCCGCTGAGCGTCTCGCCCTGGCGGGGGGATTCGATGGCCACGGCGGGCAGCTGCGCGTCGGTGCCGGAGCGCGGCACCACCGAGAGATTGGCTGCGCGAAAGACCAGCGCGTGCCCCACGTGCAGGCCTTCGACCTTGACGGAGGCCCCGGGGACGACGGGCGGCGGACGGCCGACGGGATGGAGGCGGAATGTGCGCCCCTGCCGGTCGCGCAGTTGGTAGGGGAATGAGGACGCGCCGGCTGTGCCGGGGCTGCGCAGCGATTCCAGCACCCCCTCCAGCTTGAGCCGGCGCTCGAGAAGGCGCTGCACGTCCGGCGGGAGCGTGTCGTAGACGTCTTGGGGGACGGCGACACGGAACACCGTCTCCGGCTCCTCTGACAACGCGGCGGTCAACTGCTCAGCCCGCCGGCCGGCGAGGTCGCGCAATTGCGGCGTGAGCGCGTCCCGCCCGGCCCGGTCGGCCCGGAGATACTTGTCCCGCAGGACGAGCAGGTCTTTGGTCATCTGCTCGAGGGAAGAGCCGTTCGAGAGCAGGATCACGCGTTTGTGCTGCGCCTCAGCCGTGTCCTGCGGGCCGGAACCGATCACGAGGAGGAAGAGGCAGAGGAATCGCGCGCCAACGTCTCTCATGGACTTCAAGGCCGGGAAGAGTATATCATAGTCGCATGCAGCCCCCCCACTCGCTGTTCGTGAGCGTCCGCTGCGCCTGGCAGGGGATCCGGTATGCGCTGGCGACCCAGCGGAACATGCGCCTGCACCTGGCCGTCGGGATCGCGGTCCTTGCGCTGAGCGCGTGGGCGCCGATGGACGCGGCGGCCCGTGCCGTGCTCTGGCTGACAGTGGCGGTGGTGCTGGCGGCCGAGCTCCTGAACACGGCGCTTGAGGTCTTGGTGGATGTGGTGTCGCAGGAGCATCGGCAAGACGCCAGGCTGATCAAGGACCTCGCGGCCGGCGCGGTGCTGGTCGGCTGCGTGATGGCCGCGTTCATCGGATGCGCGCTCCTGGTGCCGCCGGTCCTGGCCCGCCTGCTCGCGTGGCTTCACTAGGAGTGAAAAAGGCTTTGCGCCGGATGAACCTCCACCCTATCATATAATATGCATATGAAGGGCATGCCTGTTCCTCTGCTCGCTGCCTCCCTGTTGCTCGTCATTGCGGCCCCCCTCACCCACGCGGACACCGACCCTGCGCAGTATCAGGTCCAAGGCCGGGAGCTCCTCAGCGAGGGCCGCTACCAGGAAGCTGCGGAGGCGTTCCGGCAGGCGGTGCTGCTGTCGAGCCAGGCCAGGCGCCGGGAGGCCGAGCCGGCCGCGCCGGAGACCGATGCAGCCGCCAACGCGCGGTTGAGCCGGTGGCACGCCCAGCAGGCCAAAGGCGCGATGGCCAAGAAGGCCTATCTGCAGGCGCTGTCCCACGCCGAGCGCGCCCTCGAGCTCGATCCCGCCAATCGCCACGCCGCCACCCTGTTCACGAAAGCCCGGAACGCCTTCGAGGCATCCAAGCAGCGGTGGGCCAGGAAGATTCATTTCGTGGCCCAGGCCGTCGAGGCGGAACGGCAGCGGCAGGATACACGCGCCCTCATCCTATGGAAAAAAGCCCGCGCCTTGGATCCGGACGATCCGAAGATCCGCGAGGCGATGAAGGCCGTCCAGGCCCGCCTGAACGCCAGGCGGCCGGTCGCGAGGCGGGCCGTGGATTTTTACCCGGTGGCGCAGCAGAGGCCGGCCACCAGCGAGTACATCCTGAGCACGGGCGATGTCCTGGAGGTCTTCATCTGGCAACAACCGGATCTGTCCCGTAATGTCATCGTCCGGCCGGATGGGCGCATCTCCTACCCCCTGGTCGGGGACGTGGAGGCCGCCGGCAAAAGCCTGACCGAGCTCGACGCGATGCTGACGGACCGGCTCAAGACCTACCTGCGCTTCCCGGACGTGTCCCTCAGCATCCAGCGCTTCGGCGGGACCAAGACGATCGTGCTGGGCGAGGTCGCGAGCCCCGGCGTCTATGTGCCGGCAGGGGAGGGGCGGGTCCTGGAAGTCCTCGCGATGGCCGGCGGCTTTACGCAGGACGCGGTCGAGCACAACGTCATGCTCATCCGCGGCGGGCTGACATCTCCTCAGGTGGCGAAGCTGGATCTGAGCCGGGCGTTGAATCGGGGGGCCCTGGAAGAGAACGTGCTCCTGCAGCCGGACGACATCCTCTATGTGCCCAAGACCAGCATCGCGAGCACGTTGGACTTCATGGAGCGGTTCTACCCCACGATTTCAGAAACCTTGGTCGGGCAAAGCATCGCCACCAATTTTGGGACGGATGTCAGAATCCAGAAGTCCGACCGGTCGAGGCCGTGAGGGGTTACGGGGTGAGGTCGTCCTGATACCAGACCCCTTCCCGTTCGTAGGGTTTGCCGAGCGGGACGGGGGTGACGGTCGTCGAGTAGGGGTCGTCCGGGGGAGGCCTTGATGCGGTCGTGCCGGGTTCCGGTTCGTACAAGGGGCTGCGGAAGCCCTCGAAGGATCGGTCATAGCGATACGCCCCGCGCAGGCTCGGCACCTGCGTGGCATCCAGTTCCTGGGAAGAGGTGGGTGCGGTCTCTTCAGGGGAGTAGACCGAGCCATAGGCGGCCCCTGTGCCTGACCGCAGCTCAATCCTGGGATCGGTATCGAGCATGGCGTCGGTCAGGTCACTGGCGAAGGCCGCCGGCATGAGACTCCCGACGACTACAAGACTGCGCACGAGCATCTTCATCTCTCAGACCCTCCATCCCAACCTTATCACGCGGACAGCGGAGCGTCAACCCCGTGAGATATGGCCCAGTATGAGCTGAGCCTGTCGGATTACTGGCGGATTCTCCGCAAGCGCCTCTACGTCGTCGTGGGGACCCTCGCGGTCATTGTGGCGACGACGGCCTTCTACCTCCAGCGGCAAACCCCGGTCTATCAGGCGGAAGCCAAGATCAAGCTGGAACAATCGCAGGCCATAAGCGCCGGCTTGTTCGGCGGGTTTCAGTCGTACCAAGAGAACCCCATCGTCACCGAATCGCGCGTGATCGAAAGCCGCTCGATCGCCGAGGAGGTCGTCCGCCAGCAGCATCCGACCTTGGCCAAGACCGACCCCGCGCAATTCCAATCGTCGGTCGATCACGTCCAGGGCCGCATCCGGGCGGAGCCGATCTCCGAGACCAATATCGTGCGCATCGTGACCACGGCCGGCAAGGCGCACGAGGCGGCCGAGATCGCCAATCTCGCGGCGGAGGCCTACATCAGCTTCAACCTGAAGGAGAAGAACAAGCAGGCCCGGACCGTGCGGGAATTCGTCGAATCCCAGCTGGCGCAGACGGAGACGCGCCTCAATGAATCCGAGGAACAGCTCCGGAGAATGCGCGAGACGGGGACCGCCACCGGCATTGCGAATGTCCTGCAAAGCCGGATTTTGGATCTCCAGACGCAATTGGCGAACCTGTTGCCCAAACTGACCGAAGCCCATCCGGATATCATCCGTCTCCGAGAGCAGCTCCTGAAGTTGGAAGCGCAACTGAGAGAGCTGCCGGCCGGGGAGCTGGAGTTCAGCCGGTTGACGCGGGAAGTGCAGGCGAATGAAAAGGCGTACGGCACGCTGCGCGGGCGGCTGGAAGAAGCCCGGATCGCCGAGGCGGAGAAGATCGCCAACGCCTCGATCATCGAGCTGGCCCCCGTGCCCGGCGCGCCGATTCACCCCCGGAAGCGGCTGGGCATCGCGATCGGCGGGCTCCTGGGCCTGCTCGTCGGGTGCATCCTGGCGTTTGTCGTGGAGACGCTCGACACCTCCATCGGGACCATTGAAGACGTCGAGGCCCTCCTGGGGGTGCCCGTGCTCGCGGTGATCCCGAATGTGGGCCGCGAGGAGCGCTTTGGGCCCTACCGCTCGATCCGGCGCCGCTTGATGCGATGGGCTCCCCAGCGCCTGAAACCCACGCCGCATGAGAACAAAATGGCGCTCCATTCCCATACGGATCCGCACTCAGTGGCCAGCGAGGCGTACCGGATCCTTCGGACCAACATCAAATTCTCTCCCGAGCGGAAGATGGTCTTGGTGACCAGCGCCGGCCCGGGGGAAGGCAAGAGCACCGTGACGAGCAATCTGGGGATTGTCACCGCCCAGACCGGAGCCCGCACCGCGCTGATCGGCGCGGACCTGCGGCGGCCGGAGCTGGACCGCATCTTCGGGCTCCAGCGGGAAGGCGGGTTGACCGAGGTGCTGAGTGGAGAGGTGCCGCTGGAACGGGCCATGCGGGGCTTGTCCGATTTTATCCTGGGGAAGTTCGGCTACGATGAAGCGGTGAAGAGCCCGTATCTGGCCAACCTCTTTCTCCTGACGCCCGGACGCCTGCCGGACAACCCCGTCGAGCAGGTCGGGTCCAAGGTGATGCAGGAGCTGCTGAGCCGCCTGCGCAGCCAGTATGACGTCGTGCTGGTGGATTCCCCGCCGCTCCTGCCGGTGGCCGACAGCCTCATGCTGGCGCCCTCGACGGACGGCGTCGTCCTCGTCTATGAGGTCGGCCGCATCTCCCGCGCGGCGCTGCTGCGGGCCAAAACCCAGCTCGAGAGCGTCGGCGCCAAACTCTTGGGCGTCGTGTTGAACCACGTCCGGCCCGAAGTCCAGACGCAGCCCCGCGATTACTACTATTATCGGCAGCGGTACGCCTACCGGCGGGAAGGCGCCGAGGCACCGGCTGCGAAACAGCCGGCAGGGACCGGTTCGAGTTGAGAAGACCGTGACGGCGAACCGGCTCCTCGCCCTCCTCTCCGTGCTCCATCCCTGATGGAAGACCCAGGGCTCCTGACCTTCGTGGCCGTGACCTTGGCGGCGAGCGTGTTCCTCCTGACGCTGATCAGCACGAATGCCGCGGTGCTGCTGCTGATCTTCTCCATGCTCCTCTCGCCCGAGATCTCGGTGGGGGCGCTGACGGACCGGGCGGTCGTGATTCGGTTCGACGACCTCCTCTTGGGCGTCGTCTTCTTCACGTGGCTCGGCAAGCTGGCGATTAACAAGGAGCTGGGGCTGATCCGGAGCACCCCCTTGAACCGGCCGCTGGGGATGTTCATCCTGTGCTGCTGCCTCTCGACCGGAGCCGGGATTGTCGGGGGGACGGTGCGCAGCCCCATGGGGAGCTTCTTCTATCTGCTGAAATACGTCGAGTACTTCCTCCTGTACTTCATGGTGGCCAATGTCATCCATGACCGCGCGGCGATCGAGCGGTGCCTGAAGGCGTTCTGTCTGGTGGCCGTGCTCGTGAGCCTCTACGCGTACTGGCAGCTGGCAACCCACGGGACGCTGGTCCGCGTCACGGCGCCGTTCGAAGGCAAAGGGGAACCCAACACGCTGGCGGGGTATTTGGTGCTGACGCTGGGGGTCTGTCTGGGCCTGACGCTCTATGCCACGTCCGCATTTCACCGGCTCCTGTACCTGGGGACGTTCCTCTTCATGCTGCCCCCCTTCATGTATACGTACTCGCGGGGCGGCTATGCCGCCTTCCTCACGGCCTATCTCGTCATCATGGCATTCACCAAGCGGCATCGGCTGCTCCTCGTGGCCCTGTTCGTCTTCGGGGTCCTCCTCTCCCAGACGGTCATTCCCGGCTCGGTCTTTCAGCGGCTGGCGGAAACGTTCAGTGCCGGCGGGGTGAACCCCTACCTAGTCGAGGTGGGGGGGCATCGCCTGTCGGCCTCGGCCGCCTATCGCGTGGTCATCTGGCAGATCATCTGGGAGCGATGGCTGCAGCACCCCGTTCTCGGGTTCGGGGTGTCCGGTCTGGGCATCATGGTGGACAATCAGCATGCGTTGGTGCTTGGCGAGCTGGGGTTGGTGGGGATGTGGGCCTATCTGTGGGTCCGCTGGAAGCTGTTCATCCAGGTCCGCCGCATCTTTACCGAGCTGGACGATCCCTTGGCGAAGGGCCTGAGCCTGGGATTTTTGGGGGCGTTCCTCGGGCTGCTGATTCACTCGTTTGCCGGGAACATCTTCATCATCGTGCGCATCATGGAGCCGTTTTGGTTCCTGGCGGCGATGGTCATCGTGCTGCCGAGAGTGGTGGGATCGTCGCCGCCGCACCCGCAGGTTGCGCGATGAGCCGGACTGCGGCAGGTCGGGTGCCGGGTGTGGCGGTTGTGGGAGCCGGCCATTGGGGCCAGAATCTCGTCCGGGTGTTCGCGGAGCTTGAGGCCTTGCGGCTCGTCTGCGAGGTGGACGCGGAGAAGCGGAGCCGCTGCGCCGCGAGCTGCCCGGGCGTGCGCGTCACGGAGCGTTTCACGGACGTCCTCAGCGATGCGGATGTGTCAGCCGTCGTGATCGCCACCCCCGCCGCCTCCCACCACCGGCTGGCCCGGGAGGCGCTGGCGGCCGGCAAAGACGTCTTCGTGGAAAAGCCGTTGGCGCTGACCGCGGCGGATGGGCGGGACCTGGTGCGCGCGGCCCAGGACCGCAACCGGCTGCTGATGGTCGGGCACCTGCTGGAGTATCATCCGGCGGTGGTGGCGCTCAAGGCGCTGGTCGACCGCGGCGACCTGGGCAAGATCCAATATCTCTACTCGCATCGGCTGAATCTGGGGAAGTTCAGGACCGAAGAAAATATCCTCTGGAGTTTCGCCCCGCATGACGTGTCCGTCATGCGCCTGCTCCTGGAGGAAACGCCGGTTGAGGTCAGCGCGCACGGCGCCAGCTACCTCCATCAGGCCGTGGCGGACGTGACGGTGACGACCATGAAGTTCGCGAGCGGGGTGCGGGCGCATCTCTTCGTCAGCTGGCTGCATCCCTACAAGGACCAGCGGCTGGTCGTGGTGGCGGACCGGAAGATGGCGGTGTTCAACGACACGGCGGAGCAGGACAAACTGGTGCTCTACAGCCATGAGATTGACTGGGTCAAGCGGGTGCCGGTCCCGCATCGCAAGCCGGGCGAGGCCGTGCCGCTCGAGGCGGCCGAGCCGTTGCGGCTGGAGTGCCGGCATTTCCTCGACTGCCTGCAGACGCGGCGGACCCCCCAGACCGACGGCGCCAGCGGGGTGCGGGTGTTGGAGATTCTCGAGGCCTGCCAGGCGTCGCTTGAGCGCGACGGCCAGCCAGTGAGGTTGACGCATGCCGACTAGACCGGACGTGTTCATCGATCCCACCGCGGTCGTCGAGGAACCCTGCGACATCGGCGAGGGATCGAAGATCTGGCACTTCTCCCACGTCATGCCCCATGCCGTGATCGGCCGGGGCTGCATCCTCGGCCAGAACGTCTTCATCGCCTCCAAGGTGACCATCGGGGACCGGGTGAAGATCCAGAACAACGTCTCGGTCTACACCGGCGTCACGCTGGAGGACGAGGTCTTTTGCGGCCCCTCGGTCGTCTTTACCAACGTGATCAATCCCCGCAGCGCCATCTCGCGCAAACATGAGTTTCAGCCCACGCGGGTCGGACGGGGAGCCACGCTGGGCGCGAACAGCACGATTGTCTGCGGGGTGGCGATCGGGCCGTACGCCTTTGTCGGCGCGGGGGCCGTGGTGACGCGGGATGTGCCGGCGTACGGGCTGGCGTACGGCAACCCGGCGCGGCTCAAGGGCTGGATGTGCGCCTGCGGCGAGGGCCTGCGCGTGCGCGGGGTCTCCGCATGCTGCCAGGCCTGCGGGGCGCAGTATCGAAAACGCCGCGGCGCACTCGCCGCCGTCTCACCGTGATTCGAGTCACCTGTCTCGTCGGCGCCAGGCCGAATTTCATCAAGAGCGCGCCGTTGCTGCGCGCCATGCGCTCGCGCGCCTCCCGCATCCGCTGCCGCCTCGTGCATTCCGGCCAGCATTACGATTACGTGATGTCCCAGACTTTCTTTGATGAGCTGGGCCTGCCGGCCCCCCGGATCAATCTCGGCGTGGGCTCGGGATCTCACGCGGAACAGACCGGCAAGATCATGACGGCCTGCGAGCGCGTCTTCCGGCGTGAGCGGCCGGACTGGGTGGTTGTCCTGGGGGATGTCAACTCCACGCTGGCCGGGGCACTGGCGGCTGCGAAGCTCCACATCCCGGTCGCCCATGTGGAAGCGGGGCTGCGCAGCTTCAACAAGCGCATGCCGGAGGAGATCAACCGCCTGCTGGTGGACCATGTGTCCGAGCTGCTGTTCTGCCCCACCCGGCAGGCCGTCGAGAACCTGAAAGCCGAAGGCATCCGCCGGGGCGTGCACCGGGTGGGCGACGTCATGTACGATGCGGTCCGGCAGTATCTCGCGCTGGCCCGGCGGCGGTCCACCATCCTGCGGACCTTGGGGCTGGCCCCGCGCACCTATGCGCTGGCGACCGTGCACCGGGCTGAAAACACCGAGACGCCTGAGCGCCTGGCGGCGATTCTGTCCGGCTTGTCCCGCAGCGGGGAACGGGTCATCCTGCCTCTCCATCCGCGGACCTGGAAGGTGTTGCGCCGGCTGGGGCGGCGTGTCGTCAGCATGCCGCGCCTGCGCCTCATCCCGCCGGTCTCCTATCTCGATATGCTCATGCTCGAGCAGCATGCCCGCGTGATTGTGACCGATTCAGGCGGGGTGCAGAAAGAGGCGTTGTTCTTCCGCGTGCCGTGCCTCACGGTCCGGGATGAGACCGAATGGGTGGAGACGGTCGAGTCCGGCTGGAACGAGCTCGTGGGGGCGGACGCCGGGCGGATCGGCGAGGCCCTGACGCGCCTGCGGCGACGCGGCTATCGTCCACCGTGGCACACCCGCTCGATTTCGCGACAGCCGTTCGGGGACGGCCACGCCAGTGAGCGCATCGTCGAGCTCTTGCTGCGGGGATGACCGCCGGACATCCGTTGGTGAGCCTGAGGAAGTACCCCTACCCCTATCGCGCGGCGCTGACGATTTGCAGCGATATCGACCAGACCACGCCGGACGCCTTCCTGGAAATCCACCGGTTCCTCAACACCACGCACGAGACATCGATGGGCCCGGGCGTGGGCTTGGAGATCGGCGACAGCTTCTGGATGTACGCGGCCGGCCCGCATCCTGAGCAGCGGCTGGCCTATTTCGCCGGGCTGGATCCCGTGGAAGGACCCTGGGCCGGCCTGATCCGGGACTTTATCCGGGCCGGCTATCTCGACTGCCTGCACACCTACGGGGATTTTAACCACTACGGCGGGTTTCAGCGCGAGCTGGCCGTGCAGGGGGTGCGGCAGTTCCAGGACCAGGGCCTGCGCCTGGACGTCTGGACCAACCACGGCGACCGGCACAATTTTCAGAACATCCATGAGCCGTGGAGTCTAGGGGATGTGGCGCAGACGCGGTACGCCGACGGCGATCAGCGCGACACGGCCGAGTACCACATGGACCTGAGCCGGTCGCTCGGCATCCGCTTCTGCTGGCGGAGCGCGGACTTGACGCAGGTGTGGGGACAGGGCCGGCCGCTGCGGCTCGGAGACCTGTGTCCGTGGGAACGTCTGCGTCATCCGCGGACATGGCTGCGGTGGCTGGGCCCGACGCTGCGAGCCGGTGTGGGGTCTTCCGGCGCGAATGCGCTCCTTGAGCCGGTCGCCTTGCGGGATGGGTCGTCCCTCTACGCCTTCAAGCGATATGGACGCTTCAGCCAGGACCGGGCCGATGATCTGGGCTCCATGCTCAGCGAACAGCATCTGGCGCAGCTCATCCGGGACGAGGCCGCGGCGATTCTCTATACCCATCTTGGGAAGCGGCTCAACCCCAGCGGACCGGTGATCCCCGAGGCGGCCCAGGCCGGGCTCAGGCGATTGGCGCGCGCCTCTCAGGACGGCCGGATCTATGTCACGACGACCTCGCGCCTGCTCCGGTATTGCCTGGCGCGGGATCAGCTCCGGTATGCCGTGGCCGAACGCGCCGCGTCCCTCGATATCACCATCGATCCTGGAGTGGACGCGGCGCATCTCCAGGGCATGACCTTCTACGCGGAGCACGCCAAGCCTCTCCGGCTGCTGCTGGGTGAGCAGGAGCTGCCTCTGCGCCGCAATCCGCCGGACCACACCGGCAGGCCGAGCGTCTCCATTCCGCCGGCGCCCTTGTCTCCTGAACCGCTGGCGCGCTACTTCGTCAGCCATGGCTAGATCAGTGAAGCTGGTCTGGGAACACTGGGTGCATGAGCCCTGGGTGGTGAATCGCCCATTCGAAGCGGCGCTCCGTCGCTGTCGAGGGTATGTCCAGGGACGACTGCTCGACGTGGGGTGCGGGCGCAAGCCGTATCGCGCGCTGTACGCCGAGCGGGTTTCCTGGCATCTGGGTGTGGACGTCCCGCGCTCACCCCGGCACGCGGCCGAGGTCTTCGGCGATGCGCAGGCGCTCCCGTTCCGTTCCGCGTCATTCGACGCCGTCCTCTGCACGCATGTCCTGGTGCATCTGCCGGAACCGCATCAGGCGGTGGGGGAAATGAGCCGGGCGCTCAAACCGGACGGCTATCTGATCCTGAGCGCCCGCCAAATGTGGCACGTCTACACCCCGCGCGATTACTATCGGTTCACCGCGGCCGGCTTGCGGTATCTGGCCGAGCGGCACGGCCTGGAGGTCGTGCAGGTGATTCCTGTCGGCGGCTGGTGGGCGCGGACCGGCGTCAAGCTGGCCTCTTGGCTGGACCGCTTGAATCGGCGGCCGATCCGGTGGCTGACCGAAATTCCGCTGGGCCTGGCGATCATCGCCGCCCAGGCGGTGTGCGCGTGTTTGGACACGCTGGTCTTCACGTCCGATGACGTCGTCTTCAACGTCCTGGTCGCCAGGAGAACGTCCTGATGCGAGGGTTTCTCCGGGACCTCTCCACGACGATCGGAACCCAGGGGCTGTGCCTGGGGCTGGGATTTGTCGCCAACGTCCTCGTCGCCAGGACGCTGGGGTCGGCCGGCATGGGCGAGTATACCCTCGTCATGACGACGCTGGGGCTGATGGTGTTGATGGGGAGCCTCGGCTTGGAGGTGTCGAACGTGTATCTGGCCGGTCACTCGACGTTTCCGCCGGGCGTCCTGATGTCCAACTCGATCGGCGTGGCGCTCGTCAGCGGCGGGCTGCTCGCCTGGCTCGGATGGCTCCTCCGGCCCTGGGCGTTGGAGACGGTGCTGCAGGGCGTGCCGTCGCTGCCGTTCGTGCTGGGGCTCTGCGCGCTCCCGGCCCTGCTGGCCAAAGGGTTCTTGCAGGGGCTCCTCCGCGGTCGCGGCCGCATCCCCGCCTGGAACCTCTCGCTCGTGGTCAACACCTCGCTGCTGCTGGGATTCCTCTGGCTGTCGGTCCGGGTCTGGTGCCTGGGTGTGACCGGCGCGATGGGCGCGCAGCTCCTGACGGCGCTGCTCGTCGCAACGGTCCTGGCGGCGGTGTCGGCAAAGGGCCTCGGCGGCTCATGGGGCTTCCACGGCGGGGCGCTGCGGGCGGCGCTGAGGTATGGGATTCAGATCCATCTCAGCAACGTGATGAATTTTTTCACGTATCGCCTGAACGTGTATCTGCTGAACCTCGCTCTCAGCACCCGCGAGGTGGGCCTGTACGCCGTCGCGCTGACCTTGCTGCAGCTCGTCCTGACGCTTCCGAACGGGGTCCAATATGTCCTCTTGCCGAAGATTTCGCGGACGGATCCGTCCGCCGTGCAGCGGTGGATGCCGGTGCTGCTGCGGGTGAGCACCCTGCTGATGGGAGGGCTGTTTGTGGTCCTGTGGGCGGCCGCGCCGTGGCTGATTCGGTTGTGCTACGGGCCGGGGTATGCGGAGTCGGCGCGTCCGCTCCAGTGGCTGCTCCCGGGCGGATTTGCGCTGAGCCTCAGCGCCGTCATGGATGCCTACAACTGCGGCCGGGGCCGTCCTGACATCCCGATCTATGCCTCAGGGCTGGCGCTGGTGGTCACCGTGGGGTGCGGGGTGTCGCTGATTCCCCGCTACGGATTGCTCGGGGCTTCCGCGACGGCGAGCCTGGCGTACGGGACGCTCGGCGTCGTGGAATTCCTGGGGTATCGCCGGCTCTCGGGAAGAGGGGTTCGCGAGTCGTTCCTGATCACGCGGGACGACGTCCGGTTGGTGCGGGAAGCTTTCCGCGGGACGCTGGGCGGTCCAGCGGCAGCGACGGGCGAAGCGACCCTGCAGCGGCCCCTCAACCTGGATTTCTGATGCGTCTGTGCTTTCTCGGTCCTGTCGGCAGCATCCATCTTCAGCGCTGGGTGCGGTATTTTGCCGAGCGGGGACATGATGTGCATCTGGTGTCCTACGCCCGCACGTCGTCGGATATTCCAGGCCTTCAGGTGCATGGGCTGGTTGATCAGCCTGCGGGGCGACCCGACGCTGCGGAACCGGAGGCGCGGCAAACCGGTCTGCTCAGCGGCTTGAAGAGTCGGATGCCTGAGGGTCTTGCAATCCTGCGCATGGGTTTTCGGTGGCTGCAGCACGGCCTTCGGCGGACGGTCCGCGAGATTCATCCCGACATCCTGCACGGACATTTCGTATCCGAGCAC
>JACPTX010000002.1 GCA_016192545.1 Candidatus Omnitrophota bacterium
ACGGTGGGAGACCTGGCGGGCAATCGCGCGCGCATCCTCGAGCGTCTGGTGCGTGCGAAGGCCTGGCAGGCGGACCTCGTCGTCTTTCCGGAGCTGGCCGTGACCGGCTATCCCCCGGAAGATTTGCTGCTGAAGCCGCGGTTCGTCGAGGACAATCTGGCGGCGCTGCGGCAGCTGGTGCCGGCGAGCCGCGGCGTGACGGCGGTCATCGGCTTTGTGGGCCGCGCGCCGGGCGGACGGCTGGCCAACGCGGCGGCGGTCCTGGCGGACGGCCGTCATGTCGCGACGTACCACAAGCAGTGTCTGCCGAACTACGGGGTATTTGACGAACCGCGCTACTTTGCACCCGGCCGCGGGCCGGTGGTGCTGGATCTGGGGGGCGCGCGGATTGGCCTGACGATCTGCGAAGACCTCTGGCAGGAGGAACCGATCCGGCGGCTGGCGCAGGAGGGCTGTTCGCTCATCGTGAATATGTCCGCCAGCCCGTATCACGCGGGCAAGTCCCTCGTGCGTCAGCAGCTCTTTGCCAGGCGGGCGCGCCAGGCCCGTGCGGCGATTGCCTACTGTAACTTGGTCGGCGGGCAGGATGAACTCGTCTTCGACGGATCGAGCCTGATCCTGGACGCCGGCGGCCGGAGGATCGCGAACGGCTGGCACTGCCGCGAGGATCTCGTGCTGGCGGATGTCGCGGGGGGAGCAGCCCGGCGCCGCCCGCCGCTGCCGCCGACGCGGCGGCCCTTGGGCG
Organism: Candidatus Omnitrophota bacterium; assembly: GCA_016192545.1. Classification (GTDB taxonomy): domain Bacteria; phylum Omnitrophota; class Gorgyraeia; order Aquiviventales; family Aquiviventaceae; genus JACPTX01. The sequence continues at coordinate 746 of JACPTX010000002.1, forward strand.
GGCCGGAGGAGGAGATCTACGAGGCGCTGGTCCTGGGCCTTGGCGATTACGTGCGCAAGAACGGCTTTGAGACGGTGGTGCTGGGGCTCTCCGGCGGGATCGACTCCGGCCTGACCGCCTGCCTCGCGGTGGATGCGCTGGGGGCCGGGCATGTCGTCGGGGTCGTGATGCCCTCGCGCTTTTCGTCCCGCCAGACCCAGGAGGACGCGCGGCGGCTGGCGCAGGCGCTGGGCATCCGGTGCGAGGAGCTGTCCGTCGAGCCCTGCTTCGCGGCGTATCTCGAGACCCTCAAGGCCCCGTTCGGGGATCGCCCGGCCGACGTCGCCGAACAGAACATTCAGGCGCGCATCCGGGGCAACCTCCTGATGGCGCTGTCCAACAAATTCGGCTGGCTGGTGCTGACGACCGGCAACAAGAGCGAGATGGCGACGGGCTACTGCACGCTCTACGGCGACATGGCGGGCGGGTTCGCCGTCATCAAGGACGTCCCGAAGACCCTGGTCTATCAGCTGGCTCGCTGGCGCAACCGACAGGGTGGGCCGATCCCGGCGTCCGTGTTCCGGCGCGCCCCGACCGCGGAGCTCGCCCCGAACCAGAGGGATACAGATAGCCTGCCACCCTATGAAGTGCTGGACTCGATTCTCAAGGCCTACGTGGAGGAGGACCGCAGCTTCCAGGACATCATCCGGCGCAATCGAGTTGAGAGGAAAACCGTGCAGCGGGTGATCCGGATGGTGGACCGGACTGAATACAAGCGGCGGCAGGGCCCGCCCGGCATCAAGATCACCCCGAAGGCGTTCGGCAAGGACCGCCGGATGCCGATTACGAACCGGTATCAGCAGAGCTGACATGTATCGCGTCCTCTTCGTGACCAGCGATCCGGCCGCGCGCAAGCCGCTGAAGTCCGGCCTGCTTGAGCAGGGGCTGACGGTGAGCCTCCTGGAGGCGCCCGAGCTCTTGAAAGAGGACTTCGCGCCGGGCAAGGCTGACGTCCTCGTCGCGGATCTGGAGCGCAGCGCCATCGAGCCGCACAAGCTCTGCCATGCGGTCAAGCGGGACCGCGCGCTGAAGGACCTGCCGCTGGTGCTGCTGGTGACCGAGGAGCAATTGGGGCGGGTGGATTTCAGCTGGGGGGCGGAGGATTACCTGACGCTGCCGGTCAGCCCCAAGCGCCTGGCCGAGCGCATCAAATTCCTCATGTGGAAGCTGAACAAGGTGGAGCTGAAGAACGGCCTGAAGCACGGGGCGCTGGCGATGGACTTCGAGCGCTACGAGGTCCATGTGCGCGGTGAGCCGGTGGACCTGACCTACAAGGAGTTCGAGCTGCTCAAGTTCCTCGCGACGCACCCCGGACGCGTCTTCAGCCGGGAGGCCCTGCTCGACAAGGTGTGGGGCTACGATTACTACGGCGGCACCCGCACCGTGGATGTCCATGTCCGCCGGCTGCGCGCCAAGCTCGAGACCGGCCGGCGCGTCTACATCCAGACCGTCCGCAACGTCGGCTACAAATTCCTCGCCGAAGAATGAAAAGGGGTCAGACCCCTTCCACAGGAGTTACGCCGATTTAATCCCACCGTCATTTCCTTGTAACATCCCGCCGCTATCCTCGCGTTCATCATGCTCGTGGACGACATGCGCGACACCCTGCAGCTTCGGTTCGGGGACCTGCTGATCGACCTGGCGCACTACCGCGTGCTCCTGGCCGATCAGCCGCTCATCCTCTCCTACCGGGAGTACGCCCTGCTGGTCTACCTGGCGGGGCGGGCCGGCCAGGTGGTGCACAAGCGCCAGCTCCTGGAGGAAGGGCTGGGCCGCCATGATCCGGGGGGCCTGCGGATGGTGGAGGAGCACATCCGACACCTCAAGCAGCAGCTTGAGCGCGGGGACCGGCGCTTCCTCGAGGAAGTGCCGGGCGTGGGCTGGCGGTTCATGCCGGAGGTCTGAGATGTTACATGGAATTAACACGGCCGTCGTGTGGCTGTAACGTGACGGCGTAGACTGTCACGCAACGCTGTGGGGGGAGTTCGTGAAACGATGAGGAGGTCGGGATGAAGGATGCGTGGGGTCGTTGGCTGACGCGCGCGGCACTCGGCATGTCGCTCGCGATGCTCGTCACGGGCCACTCGTCACTGGTCACGGCCTGGGCCGATGAGCCGGAGACCGCATCGTTGAAGGCGGAGATTGAAGTCCTCAAGGACCGCTTGGCTTCGTTGGAACGGCAGATGGCGTCGGCCCAGCTCACCGGGACCACCGGCATCGGCGAAAAGGCCGGGTTGCCCGCGCTGCTTGAGCTGCCCAGCGGCCTGCAGGGGCTGGCGATGAGCGGCTACGCGGACGTGTCCTACATCTACAACTTCGCGGAATCCGACGCCGGCGAAGGGCGGACCAACCGGGGCCGGGTCTTTGACAACGACCCCAACGGCTTTACCCCGCACGCGTTTGAGCTGGTGTTCGAGAAGCCGATCACCGACAGCATGCCGCTCGGCTTCCGCGCCGACCTGTTCTTCGGGGATGATGCGGATACGTTTGGGGCCACCGGCCTGACCGATGCCAACGATGCGGAAGGGACTGACAACGATCAGGTCGATCTCCAACAGGCGTACATCACCGCCCGCGCACCGATTGGCGAGGGGATTGACTTCAAGGTTGGGAAGTTTGTGACATTACTCGGGGCGGAAGTGATCGAAAGCCCAGCCAACTGGAACTTCTCGCGCTCCTACATGTTCGGCTTCTCGATTCCGTTCACGCACACCGGCGCCTTAGCAAGCTACCCCCTGGGCGAATGGGGCTCGGTCACCGGCGGGGTCGTCAACGGGTGGGACATCGTGGATGACAACAACAAGGCCAAGTCTCTCATTGGCAACATCACGTTGACGCCGCTGGAAGGCGTGACGCTGTCGTTCAACGGCATCACCGGCGCGGAGCAGGCGGGAGACAACCGGAATGACCGGACGGTGTTCGACTTCGTCGGCACCTGGCAGCCGATGGAGAAATTGACCCTCATGGCCAACTATGACTACGGCCACGAGAGCGGCCTCGTCCAGGGCACCGGAGCCGCGTGTAGTGGAGCCGTTGATTGTGAAGCCGCCAATTGGCAGGGGCTGGCGCTTTACGCCAAGTACGACCTGACCGACACGTGGTCCCTGGCCGGACGGTGGGAGTGGTTCGACGACAAGGACAACGTCCGGACACTGCTCACGAGCATCGGCGGCGGCATCCCGACGGATATCGACTTCTACGAGTGGACCCTCACCAGCCAGTGGAAGCTCTACGAGCATGTCCTCGCGCGGCTGGAGTACCGCCACGACAAGTCAAGTGAGCGCGTCTTCTTCCATGACGCCGACGGGTTCACCGACTACCAGGACACCCTCGCGGCGGAGCTGATCTACCACTTTTAAAATTCGAAAATGGGGACGTTTCTATTTTTCAAGACTGTGGGAAGCCGTGGAAAATAGAAACGTCCCCATAAAAAACGGGAGGCGGGCATGGATCCAAAAGTGATGGCGGATACGATGTGGACGTTGTTTACCGCGATGCTCGTGTTCTTCATGAACATGGGCTTCGCGTGCGTGGAGACCGGGTTCTGCCGCACCAAGAACGCGGTGAACATCCTCTCGAAGAATTTCATCGTGTTTGCGGTCTCCTCCATCGCCTTCTGGGTGCTGGGCTGGGGACTGATGTTCGGCAACGGCAGCCCCTTCGCCGGAAGCGAAGGGCTCTGGCTGCTCGGCGGCCCGGACAACAGCCCGGCGACCGGTGAGGCGTACGCAGGCGCCTACGCGTCGATTAATTGGACCGGGGTGCCGCTCTTGGCGAAGTTCTTCTTCCAGCTCGTGTTCGCCGGGACTGCGGCGACGATCGTGTCCGGGGCGGTGGCTGAGCGCATCAAGTACTTCTCGTTCATCGCGTTCAGCTTCGTCCTCGTCGGGTTGATCTACCCCATCATCGGGCACTGGATCTGGGGCGGCGGGTGGCTGGCCTCCAGAGGATTCCTGGATTTTGCCGGCTCGACGCAGGTGCACTCCATCGGGGGCTGGGCCGCGCTCGCCGGCGTCCTCGTCCTGGGGCCCCGCATCGGGAAGTACAACCGTGACGGCTCGCCGAACGCGATCCCCGGCCACAACCTCTCGTTGGCGACGATCGGCTGCTTCGTCCTGTGGTTGGGGTGGTTCGGGTTCAACCCGGGCTCGACCATGGCGGCGGATGTGGACGCAATCTCGCGGATCTGTGTCACGACGAACACCGCGGCGGCCGCCGCGATCCTCAGCGCGACGATCACGTCCACGATCTTGCTGGGTAAGCCGGATCTGGGCATGGCGATCAACGGGTGTCTGGCCGGATTGGTGGCCATCACCGCGCCCTGTGCCTTCGTCAGTGTGATGAGCTCCGCGATCATCGGGCTCCTTGCCGGCATCATCGTGGTGCTGGCCGTGATCGGGTTTGACAAGGTGAGGGTTGACGACCCGGTCGGGGCGCTGGCCGTCCACCTGGTCAATGGGATTTGGGGGACGCTGGCCGTCGGGTTGTTTGCCGAGTCGCAGTGGACGCCGGGCCAGGCATCCGGGCTGTTCTTCGGCGGCGGCGCCAAGCAGCTCCTCATCCAGGCGACCGGCGTGGTCAGTGCCGGCGCGGCCGTGTTCGTGCTCGCGCTCATCGCCTGGACCATCATCAAGGCGGTGATGGGGATCCGGGTCAGCGTGCAGGAGGAGATTGAAGGACTGGACATCGGGGAGCATGGCAACTCCTGCTACCCGGACTTTGTCGTCCGGAAAACATTCCCCGCCTCGACCAGCGTGGTGCTCGTCGGATCGCCGGAATCGGCCCGGAGGTGAGCGATGTCCCAAGCCGTCGAGGAATACGTGAGCGGGCAATCCAAGACACGGAGCACAACCATGAAGAAAATCGAAGCGATCATCCGGCCCGAGAAAGTTGACGACGTCCGTAAGGCGATCGAATCCGTGGGATACCCCGGGATCACCATCACCGAGGCGCAGGGCCATGGCAAGCAGAAGGGCGTGGTCCAGCAGTGGCGAGGCGAGAGCTACCGGGTGGAGTTCCTGCCCAAGGTCAAGCTGGAAATCGTAGCCGGCGAGTCGGATAGCGAGCGCATCGTCCAGGCCATCATCAAGACCGCCCGCACCAACGGCGGGGCGGTCGGGGATGGCAAGATCTTCGTGTCGGACGTGAAGGACGCCATCCGGATCCGGACCGGGGAGCGGGGCGAGTCCGCCCTCTGAAACGATTCCTCCGCTAGTGGCCTGGTCCGCGCAGAGCTTCGGACCCCCCTCCGAGCGGTTGTGCGCGGCCAGGCCGGGGGAACAATTGACAAGGCCCGGGCAACCTCGTATGATGGAGCGCTCTGTGGGAGGAGCGGAACCGTAGGGGCTTTGCCGGATGCCAAAACGTAAGGGAGGAGTGCGACGGATGGCGAACGTTCGTTCACGAGCGCGCGCAGGCGTGCGCCGGAATGCCGCAGCCGCGGTTCGGGAGGCCGAGGCGATTGTCCGGGCCGGCACCAATCATTTGACCGCCCCGATTACCGACGCGGACGTCAAGCGCGTCTGGAAGCTGATCCGCGACCGCAAAGTGACGGTCGTGGACCTGAAGTTCAACGACCTGCCGGGCCTGTGGCAGCACTTCTCGATTCCGGTCTCGGAACTCAGCGAGAGCGCCCGAGACGGCATCTGGGTTGACGGGATCGGGTTCGACGGCTCCTCCATCCGCGGATTCCAGAAGATCCAGGAATCCGACATGAACCTCTTCCCGGATCTGTCCACCGCGATCGTGGATCCGGTCTGCGACGTGCCCACCCTGAGCCTCGTCTGCGACATCTATGACCCCCTGACCAAGAAGCCCTACAGCCGCGACCCCCGCTACATCGCCAAGAAAGCCGAGCGCTACCTCAAGAAGACCGGGATCGCCGACGTCAGCTACTGGGGGCCGGAGCCGGAGTTCTTCATCTTCGACGACATCCGCTTCGACTCGACCGAGAATGCCAGCTACTACTACGTGGACTCGGCTGAAGGAGAGTGGAACTCCGGGCGGCAGGAGAACCCGAACCTCGGCTACAAGCCCCGCTACAAGGAAGGGTACTTCCCGGTGCCGCCGCACGACACCCTCCAGGACATCCGCAGCGAGATCATGAACACGGCGCGCGCGGTCGGGGTGCCGGTCGAGAAGCATCATCACGAGGTCGCCACCGCCGGCCAGGCCGAGATTGACATGCGCTACGCGCCGCTGACCAAGATGGCGGACCACCTGATGACGCTGAAGTACGTCTCCAAGAACGTCGCCCGCAAGCGCGGCAAGATCGTGACCTACATGCCCAAACCCCTGTACGGCGACAACGGCTCCGGGATGCACACCCACCAGAGCCTGGCGAAAGAGGGCAAGAATCTCTTCTACGACAAGAACGGCTACGCCTTGATCAGCCAGATGTGCAAGTGGTACATCGGCGGCTTGATCAAGCACGCCGCGGCCTTGATGGCGTTCTGCGCGCCCACGACCAACTCGTACAAGCGATTGGTCCCCGGCTATGAGGCGCCGGTGAACCTGGCCTACTCGGCGCGGAACCGCTCCGCCGCCTGCCGGATTCCCGTCTATGTCGATCACCCGAAGTCGAAGCGGGTCGAGTTCCGCCCGCCGGACCCGTCCTGCAACCCCTACCTCGCCTTCTCCGCGATGCTGATGGCGGGGCTCGACGGGATCCAGAACCGGATCGACCCGGGCAAGCCGCTCGACAAGAACACCTACGAGCTCTCCCCGGAGGAAGCGGCGAGAATCCCGACCGTGCCGGGCTCCCTCGAGGAGGCGCTGGATGCGCTCGAGCGCGACCACGCCTTCCTGCTGAAGGGCGACGTCTTCACGAAGGACGTCATCGAGGTGTGGCTGGAGTACAAGCGGCAGGAGATCCCGAAGGTCAAGCTGCGGCCGCATCCGTACGAGTTCTACCTGTACTTCGACGTGTAATCATTCCGATATCAGATATCGATGATATCTGATATCGGTTTGAGGCGAACGGGGCAGAGCCATCTGCCCCGTTTCGCTCTTTCATGATGATGCCGACAAAAACGAAAGCCCCGAGCAAAACGAAAGCGCCGGGCCTCAGGAAGGACAAGGCCTACGTGCTCCGGCTGGCGAAGGAGCATGACGTGCGCTTCATCCGGTTATGGTTCACCGACATCCTGGGCTTCCTGAAGAGCGTCGCGATCACGATTGACGAGCTCGAGGAGGCGCTCGAGGAGGGCCTGGGATTCGACGGCTCCTCCATCGAGGGCTTCGCGCGCATTGATGAGTCGGACATGCTCGCGATGCCCGATCCCAACACCTTCTGCCTCCTGCCGTGGCGGCCCAAGGAAAACGCCGTGGCGCGGATGTTCTGCGACATCTACCTGCCGGGAGGCAAGCCCTTCGAAGGCGACCCGCGGTTCGTCCTCAAGCGCAACCTGGCACAGGCCTCGCAGCTGGGCTACACCTTCTACGTCGGGCCGGAGCTGGAGTTCTTCGTGTTCAAGAGCGCGGAGGAGCCCGTCCCCGTAGACCAGGGCACCTACTTCGACCTGACCCCCCTGGATGCCGCGACGGACCTGCGGCGGGACATCATCCTCTCGATGGAGGACATGGGCATCGGCATCGAGTACTCGCACCACGAGGCGGCCCCCTCGCAGCATGAGATCGACTTCCGCTACACCGACGCGCTGACGATGGCGGACAACGTGATGACCTACCGCCTCGTCGTGAAAGAAATCGCCATGAAGCACGGCCTCTACGCCAGCTTCATGCCCAAGCCGCTCGAAGACACCAACGGCTCCGGCATGCACGTGAACATGTCGCTGTTCCGCGGCGAGCGCAACGCGTTCTTCGAGGCGAAGGACAAGCAGCCCTCAATCAATGGGTCAACTCCTACAAGCGGCTCGTGCCCGGCTACGAGGCGCCGGTCTACGTGACGTGGGCGACGCGCAACCGTTCGGACCTCGTGCGCATCCCGATGTACAAGCCCGGCCAGGAGTCGGCGGCCCGCATCGAGCTGCGCTCGCCGGACCCGGCCTGCAATCCGTATCTCGCCTTCAGCGTCATCCTCGCCGCGGGCCTGGAGGGGATCAAGACGCGCGCGACGCCGCCGGCCCCGACGACGGAGAACGTCCTGACGCTCAGCGGGCAAGAGAAGGCCCGCCGCGGCATCCGGATGCTGCCGGGCAGCCTCGATGAAGCCGTCGAGCTGGCCAAGGACAGCCGCCTGCTGCGCCGCTCGCTGGGCGAGCACGTCTTCGAATCGTTCATCGCCAACAAGCGCATCGAGTGCGACCGGTTCCGCAAGACCGTCACCGACTACGAGCTCAAGACCTACCTGCCGCTGCTATAATTAGGGACGTTTCTATTTTTGCGAGCAGGCAAGGGCGAAAAATAGAAACGTCCCCATTTTTCCGATGGCTGACAGAAGCATCGACTTTTCCGAACCGCCCTCCGCGCGGGTCATGGTGCTCGACAAGGGGCACCTGCACCGCGTCCTGAACACCTCCGGTCTCTTCGCCATCGGCTACGGGGACGTCGGCTCCTCCATCTACTACGCCCTCGGCGTGACGACGCTCTACGCCTTGGGGGCGGCCCCCCTGGCGCTGGCGCTGGCCGGGATCGTCTTCTTCTGCACCGTCCTGACCTACGCGGAGCTGGCGACCGCCATGCCGGAATCCGGCGGCTCCTGCACCTTCGCGCGGCGGGCCTTCAACGACCTCACGTCGTTCATCGCGGGCTGGGCGCTGCTGTTGGATTACATCGTGACGATCGCCATTTCCGCCTACTCGGTCGGCCCCTACCTCAACAACTTCTTTCCCGCGCTGAGCACGACGATGGGCAACATGCCCGTCACCCTGCTGGTGCTGGGGATCCTCCTGGGGCTGAACATCATCGGGATCAAGGAATCCACCCGGGTGTCGCTGCTGCTGTGCCTCTTCGACATCGTCACGCAATTGGTCATCATCACGTTCGGGCTCATCCTGCTGATGGAGCTCCTCAACCCGGCGGCCTTCCTGGGGCATCTGCAGCAATTGTGGCTGCATCTGCAGATCGGGGTCGCGGACAGCGCCTGGTCGCCCACCTGGCCCGGCTTCTGGAAGGGGGTCGGCATGGCGATGGTCGCCTACATCGGGGTCGAGTCCATCGCCCAGTTGGCCGGGGAGGCGCGCCGTCCCAACCGCACCGTGCCGCGGGCGATGGTGTCAGCGATGATCACGCTCTTCGTCCTCTATTTCGGCATTTCCACCATCGCCCTCACGGCCCTCACCCCCCAAGAGCTGACCACCACCTACCTGGAGGACCCCATCGCCGGCATCGCGGCCTCCATGCCGTTCGGGCGGGAGTACCTCGCGCCGTGGGTCGGGCTGCTGGGCGGCACCATCCTGTTCATCGCCGCCAACGCCGGGCTCATCGGCGCCTCGCGGCTGACGTTCGCGATGAGCGAGCACTTCACCCTGCCGCGGCTGTTCTACCGGCTCCACCCCAAGTTCAAGACGCCGTACGTGTCGCTGGTCGCCTTCACCCTCCTGGCGGCGGTGGTCGTCCTGTGGGCGGGGCACCTGACGCACATCGCCGACCTGTACAACTTCGGCGCCATGCTCTCCTTCGCGCTGGCGCACCTGTCGCTGCTGGGCTTGCGGGTCCGCGAGCCGGATCTCGAGCGGCCGTTCAGGGTCGGCTGGAACATCCGGCTGGGCCGCTTCGAGTTCCCGCTGACCGCCATCCTCGGATTGCTGGGGACGGCGGCGGTCTGGGTGGACGTGATTCTCACGAAACCGACGGGCCGGACGCTGGGGTTTGCCTGGATGGGCGCCGGGATCGGGCTCTACCTGTGGTACCGGCGACGGCAGAAGCTGCCCGCCGCGGCGCGCCTGGAAATCGAGAAGCTGACGGTGCCGGGCTACAAGGACGTGACGATCCGCAAGATCCTGGTGCCGGCGATCAGCTCCGCGGCGCCCGAGACGATCCAGTTTGCGGCCAAGCTGGCGAAGCCGCACGGGGCCCAGGTGACGGCGTTCCACGTCATCGAGATCCCGCCGTCGCTGCCGCTCGACACGTTCTTTCCGGAGAAGCTGGCGCTGGCGGATTCCATCATGGAGCAGGCCCAGGCCATCGGGCGGGAATACGAGGTGCCGATTGACGCGCAGATCAAGCAGGCGCGGTTTGCCGGCGAGACGATTGTGGAGGAGGCCAAGGAAGGCGGCTACGACCTGATCATCCTGAGCGACCGGCCCCGCCTGCTCGCCGCCGCGCCCGGACGTTCGACGTTCGGCACCACCGTCGAGCACGTCGTGAAGAACTCGCCCTGCCGCGTCTGGATCTTCACCGGGAAGTCCTAACAGAAAAGTGACAGTCACTTTTTCAATAAAAAGTGACTGTCACTTTTTCACTTTTTCAGGCACGCGAGCACGGCGTGGGCGGCGCGCTCGACGGCGCCGGGCGGGCCGAGCAGCTCCTTGACCCGCCGCAGCTCCTGCCGCATCGCGTTCCGACGCTCGTCACTGCGTAACAACTCCACGAGGCCGCGGGCGATCCGCGCCGGTGTGGCGCGCATCTGCACGTACTCCGGGACGACCTGCCGGCCGGCGATGTGGTTGACCATCGCGATGTGCGGGACGCGCACCACCATCCGCGCGGCCAGGTACGTCGGCCACGACGTGCGGTAGACCACCACCATCGGGACCTCGCCCAGCGCCGCCTCGATGGTGGCCGTCCCGGAGGCGACGATGGCGGCGTCCATCGCCTGGAGGCAGTCGCGCATCCGGTTCTCGCAGGCCGTCACGTCCAGGCCGTGCCGTCCCTCGAGTGGCGCAAACCACTGCGGGGCGGCTGACGGCGCCTTGGGGACGAGGAACTGCACGCCCGGCATGTCCCAGGCGATCCGCCGGGCCGCCGAGACCAGCAGCGGCAGGTGGCGGGCGATCTCGCCCCGGCGCGATCCCGGCAGGAGCCCCACCGTCATCCGCCAGGGGTTCAAGCCCAAGGCCTGCTGGGATTGTTCGCGAGTGGCCGAGGCGCCTGGAGCGTCGATCCCTCGACTCGGGCCCTGGTCTTGGCCGGAGGGCCCTCGCTCGGGATGTCGCCCACTCCGGGCTTGCTCGGGGGGCTCCACGAGCGGATGCCCGGCCCAGGTGACCGGGATCCCCAGCCGCCGGTAAAACTCCTCCTCGAATCTGAACAGCACGATCATCCGGTCCACGTAGCGGCGGACCCACCGGAGGCGGAAGCGCCCCCAGGCCCAGAGCTGCGGGCTGACATAGTAGAGCACGCGGCAGCCGGCGCGCTTGGCCAGCGGGGCGATGACCGGGAGATTGAAGTCGCCGAAATCCACGAGGATGACCCCGTCGGGTTTGTGGGTGTTGAGGTAGGCGGCGAGCCGGCCGCGGGCCTGCGCAAACCGCCGCAGATGGCGCACCGCGTCGAACGGCCCGATGGCGGCGGCGCGCGTCAGGTCGTCGAGGAGCTCGACGCCGGCCTCCTGCATGCGCCGCCCCCCGAGCCCTGCGACGCGCAGCGACGGTTCAAGGCGCCTGAGGGCTTCGACGAGACGCGCCGCATGCGCATCACCGGATGGGTCGCCGGCCACGACGCAGAGCGAGGGCATCGAACGCAAAGGGGTCAGACCCCTTTCAACTGACCCCGTCTTGCGGGTTGCCGACGCATGGCGCGCTCGATCTTGAGGGCGAGGGCCAGGGCGTCGCGGGCTTCTTCGCCGGACACGACCGGGCGCTGCGTGGTCCGGACGGCGTTGAGGAAGGCGCTGAGCTGCTCATCCAGCGGCGGGCGGCGTTTGACAGCGTGCGCTGGATGGCGGCGCCGTCCTTGCCCCCGCCCGTTCCGCTTCGCGGAGCGAAGCGGCGGGGACTGACGCGCGCCAGCTCGGCGGTCTGCTGCTTGTAGTCGATGGACAGATAGCCGTCCTCCTGGAACAGGCGGATGCGGCGGATGGACTCGTCGCTCACGCGGCTGGCGGTGAGGTTCGCGACGCAGCCGGAGGGGAAGACGAGCCGCGCGTTGGCGATGTCCTCGGTGCGCGACAGGACCGGCACCCCGATCGCGTCGATGCGGACCGGCTGGGATGTGACCAGCGAGAGGACCAGGTCGAGGTCATGGATCATCACGTCCAAGACGACGCTGACGTCGGTGCCCCGGAAGGGGTAGGACGAGAGGCGGTGGGCTTCGATGAACCGGGGATGCGTGAGGTACTCCTGGGCTGTTTGGATCGCGGCGTTGAACCGCTCGATGTGGCCGACCTGAAAGGTGCAGCGGCTTCGCCGGGCAGCCATCAGTAGCGCGTCGGCTTCGGCGAGGGTGGTGGCGATCGGCTTTTCCATCAGGACGTGGACGCCGGCCTCCAGCAGGCCCATCCCGACCGCGTGGTGCCGGTTGGTCGGCACGCAGACGCTGACAGCCTCGACCTCGCCCAGCAGGTCGCGGACGTCGCCGGCCGCGCGGCAGCCCAGCCGGCCGGCGACCTCCTCGGCCCGCGCGCGGTTGACGTCGCAGACCGCGACCAGCGTGGCCAGGCGCGGCAGCTTGCGGTAGACCTGGGCGTGGAGGGCGCCCACGTAGCCGACCCCCACCACCCCGACCCGGATTGGCGGCATCGTCAGAGTCTAACAGAAGTGGTTGTCTTTCGTCAATCGAGGTGCTATAATACGCGGTTTCCTATGCGTACCTACTTCAGGCTCTTGGGGTTCGTGAAACCCCATATGGGGGTGTTTGTCCTCGCCGTCGGGTGCATGGTGGGCTCCACCCTCCTCAACGGCGTGCAGACCGGCGCCCTCATCCCGCTGGCGGACCGCATCGTCAGCAACCGCGCCATTCCGGTGCCGGACTGGCTGCCGGGGTGGCTGGCGGCGCTGGCCGGATGGTTCAACAGCATCTCCCCGGGCACGCTGCTGACGGTCTTCGCCGTCGCGATCCCGTTCCTCTTCCTCTTCAAGGGCATCTTCGAGTTCCTCCAGACCTTCTTTATGAACGACGCCTCCCAGCGCGTCATCCGGGACCTGCGCCAGCGGATGCTCGACCGCTTCGTCGGCCTGTCGCTCGACTACCACCACAGGCACCCCACCGGCTCGACCATGTCGCGCATCCTCTACGACACCGGCATCGTCCAGAACTCCATCACCGAAGGGCTCACCGACCTCGTCTACCAGACGTTCCAGATCATCCTGTACCTCGGCATCGTGTTCGCGATTCACTGGAAGCTGGCGTGCATCACCTTCGGGGTCATCCCGCCCCTGGCGTGGGCGATGATGCGCATCGGCACACTGCTCAAGAAGCTCGCCTCCCAGGCGCAGGTGATGATGGGCCAGCTCAGCTCGACGATCCTGGAGGCCGTCACCGGCATCCAGGTCGTGCAGGCCTTCGTGATGGAGCAGGCGGTCCGCCTGAAGTTCGCCGCGGTCAACGAGCGGTTCTACAAGATCAACCGCAAGATCCAAAAGCGCATGAACTTTCTGACCCCGGTGACGGACACGCTTGGGGCGATCGGGGGCGCCGTCGTGTTCTGGTACGGCGGGCAGGCGGTGCTCGCGCAGGAGCTGACACTGGGGACGTTCACGGCGTTCCTGTTCGCGATGATGTCGCTCATCCGTCCGTTCAAGCGCCTGGCGCGGCTGCACAGCACCAACCAGCAGGCCCTCGCGGCGGCGGCGCGCATCTTCGAGGTGCTCGACATCGAGCCGGTGATTCAGGACGCGCCCAAGGCCAGGGTCCTGCCGCCGTTTTCGCGCGAGATCGCCTTCGAGCGCGTGTCCTTCCAGTATGAGGAGCAGCCGGTCCTGCGCGGGGTGTCGCTGGCCGTGCGCCGCGGCGAGGTCGTGGCGCTGGTCGGGCCCAGTGGGGGCGGCAAGACCACGCTGACGAACCTCCTGCCGCGCTTCTACGACCCGACCTCAGGCCGCGTCGCGATCGACGGGATCGACATCCGCCACGTGGCGCTGGGCTCGCTGCGCAGCCAGGTCGGCCTGGTCACGCAGGAGACGATCCTCTTCAACGACACCGCGCGGGCCAACATCTCCGTCGGCAATCCGGCGGCGAGCTTTCTCGAAGTGGTGGACGCGGCGAAGGCGGCCAACGCCCACGGCTTCATCAGCAAGCTCCCGAAGGGCTACGACACCGTCATCGGCGAGCGCGGCGAGCTGTTATCGGGCGGCGAACGGCAGCGCCTGGCCATCGCCCGGGCCCTGCTGAAGAACCCGCCCATCCTCATCCTGGATGAGGCGACCAGCCATCTCGACGCCGAGTCCGAGCGGCTCATCACCGACGCCTTGGAACGGCTGTGCCAGGACCGCACCGTGCTCTTGATCGCGCACCGGCTCTCGACCGTGCGTCTGGCCCATCGGATCGTGGTGATCCAGGAGGGCCGCATCATCGAGCAGGGGACGCACGAGGAGCTCATGAAGGCCAGCACGGTCTATCGGCGGTTCTGCGAACTGCAGCTGCTCGACACGTCTCCCAGCCACGGAACGCGGAGTCAGGAACACGCATGGCAACCACCTCGCTAGTCAGGCAGCTGTTGGACGCCGGGGTCCACTTCGGGCACCAGACCCGCCGCTGGCACCCGAAGATGAAGCGGTTCATCTTCGGCAGACGCTCCGGCATCTACATCATCGACCTGGAGAAGACCGAGCAGCAGCTCGCGCGGGCCTGCGCGTTCGTCGAGGAGATTGCGGCGAAGGGCGAGCTCGTCCTCTTCATCGGGACCAAGAAGCAGGCCAAGGCGATCGTCGCGGAGGAAACCGCGCGCTGCGGGATGCCCTCGGTCACCACGCGATGGATGGGCGGGACCCTCACCAACTTCCCGACGATCAAGCGCAACATCGACCTCCTCATCACGCTGCGCAAGCAGCGGGAGGAGGGCTACTTCGAGCGGCTCTCCAAGAAGGACGCCAAGCGGCTGGAGCGCCAGATCGAGAAGCTCCAGGGCCACTTCTCCGGGCTTGTCGGGCTGGACCGCCGTCCCGCCTGCCTCTACGTGATCGACCCCAAGCGCGAGCAGAACGCGGTCCACGAGGCCAACCGCCTGGGCATCCCCATCATCGCCATCTGCGACACGAACGCCGATCCGGACCTCATCGCCTACCCGATTCCCGGCAACGACGACGCCCTCCGCTCGATCCGCCTCATCACCTCGCTGGTGGTCGACCGCATCGTCGCGGGACGCCAGCGGGCCGGCCTC
>JACPTX010000064.1 GCA_016192545.1 Candidatus Omnitrophota bacterium
CCATGTGCGCGACGCTCTCCAGCATGCGCTGCCGTTGCAAGGGATTGCGGTAATCGGTCCCCTGCTCCCACGACGCGCCGGAGCCGACGGTCCGGGCGCCGAAGAGATCGCCGACCGCGGTCCGGATGCCGTAGGTGAAGTAGAGATCCCGCAGCAGATGCTTGTTCGGGATCCAGCCGGGATACGCGTTGTGATACCAGCGGATGGTGTTCGTGCCCATCTCCCGCAGCAGCTGGAAATCCCCGACCGGCGCCTCGTCCTCGTCCTGCCGGTTGTTGCGGTTGGCGTCCACCCACGCGTCATACGGCCCGTCGCTGAGGCCGTTGCGGTTCTCGTCGTGATAGGCCCAATCCATCCAGCGGAAGCCCTCCTCGGGGCTCTGGCCGACCTTCGAAACCTGGTAGGCCATCCCCCGGACGAAGTACGGCGAGCCGTCCACCAGGAGCACCCAGTGGCCGTCCCGGTTTCTCTCCACGGTCACCAGCGAGCCGCGCCGAAGACGGTCAGTGAAGGAAGGCCCTGCTTCGCTCTGCGAGCTTCGCAGCGGCGGACTGAAGGAGCAGGTGGGCAGACTTGCCAGGAGCAGCACCCATGCGGTCAGCGCCCAGGAAGCCCGGGCACGTTTCATCGCCGGTGAGGGCGTCCGGTCACTGCGAGGAGGTTTTCTTGAAGGGGCAGATCGCCATGGGGCAGCCGGCGGCGCCGGTGGACACGGCCCAGACCCGGCAGGCCAGCCCGATGAGGCTGCTGACGATGACCACCCACCCGACCACCTTGCCCACCCTGCGCAGATCGCCTTTGTGCGAGTCCGCCCGCTCCAGCACCCAGTAGCCGGCGGCCGCGGAGAGTAAGAGCAACCCACCACTCGACAGCATCAGCTTCCTCCTTTCTGTTCTCCCAACAACGGCATGATAACAGAACCCCTCGGCCTTGGGAAGCGGAACCGCCTGGCAAAAGGGGTCAGACCCCTTTTGGGAAGGGGTCTGACCCCGTCTCTTGACTCCGTCTTGCGAAGTGCTGCGCTCTCTCGATATACTGGTAGGACGATGGGAAAGACGCTGTTCGAGAACATCTGGGATCGCCACGTCGTCGAGACCGCGCCGGACCCCGGCGGCGGGGCCCCGCCTCTGGCGGGATCTGCGACAGGCGGCACGGTGCTGCTCTACATCGACCGCCACCTCGTCCACGAGGTGACCAGCCCGCAGGCGTTCGAAGGCCTGCGCCTGGCCGGCCGCCGGGTCCGCCGCCCGGAGCTGACCATCGCGACGATGGACCATAACGTGCCGACCGACGACCGCGCGGTGATCCGCGATCCGATCTCCAAAACCCAGATCGAGGCGCTGGCGCGCAACTGCGCGCAGTTCCACATCACCCTCTACGACCTCCGGAGCGACCGGCAGGGCATCGTCCACATCATCGGGCCGGAGCTGGGGCTCACGCTGCCCGGCACGACGATCGTCTGCGGCGATTCGCACACCTCGACGCACGGCGCGTTCGGGACGCTCGCGTTCGGCATCGGCACCTCCGAGGTCGAGCACGTGCTGGCCACGCAGTGCCTGCGCCAGCAGCGCCCCAAGACGTTCAAGGTCGAGTTCGCCGGCCGCCTGAGGCCGCCGGTCACCTCCAAGGACATGATCCTGAAGCTGATCGGCGCGATCGGCACGGCCGGAGGGACGGGGTACGTCCTGGAATACTGCGGCGAGGCGGTCCGCGCGCTGTCCATGGAGGCGCGCATGACCATCTGCAACATGAGCATCGAGGCCGGGGCGCGCGCGGGCATGATCGCGCCGGATGACACGACGTTCCAATATCTCGCGGCCGGCAACCGCCCCTTCGCGCCGAAGGGTGAGGCGTTCGAGCGGGCCGTCGCCTTCTGGCGCACCCTTCCCAGCGACCAGGGCGCCCGCTACGACCGCGAGCTGACGATTGACGCCGCGCAGATCGCCCCGCAGGTGACCTGGGGCACGAACCCCGGCATGGTCACGGACGTCACGGGACGCGTGCCCGAGCCGGACCGCGTCCCCGGCTACAGCCGCAAGGACGTCGAGCAGGCGCTGGCCTACATGGGATTGACGCCAGGCACGCCGTTGACCGAACTGCCGATCGACGTCGTCTTCATCGGCAGCTGCACCAACGCGCGCATCGAGGACCTCCGCGCGGCGGCCAAGATCCTGAAGGGACGCAGGGTCTCTCCGAAAGTGACCGCGCTCGTCGTGCCCGGCTCCCAGCAGGTGCGGCGGCAGGCCGAGGCGGAAGGCCTCGACCAGGTGTTCGTGTCAGCCGGATGCGAGTGGCGCCAGTCCGGCTGCAGCATGTGCCTGGGGATGAACCCGGACCAACTCAAGCCGGGCGAGCGGTGCGCCTCGACATCCAACCGGAACTTCGAGGGCCGCCAGGGCAAGGGCGGGCGCACGCACCTGGTCAGCCCGCAGATGGCCGCCGCCGCCGCCGTGGCAGGCCATTTCGTCGACATCCGCACGTGGGCAGGAGCCGATTGATGGACGCGTTCAAGACGCATCGGGGTATTCTCGCGACGCTGGACCGCGCCAACGTGGACACCGACCAGATCATCCCGAAGCAGTTCCTGAAGTCCATCACGCGCACCGGCTTCGGGGAGCAGCTGTTCTACGACTGGCGGTATCTGGCTGACGGCCGGCCCAATCCGGACTTCGAGCTGAACGCCCCCCGCTTCCGCGGCGCCTCCATCCTGGCCGCGCGCCACAACTTCGGCTGCGGCTCAAGCCGGGAGCACGCGGTGTGGGCGATCCGGCAGTACGGCTTCCGCGCGGTGATTGCGCCGAGGTTCGCGGACATCTTCCGCACCAACAGCATGAAAAACGGCCTGCTCACCGTCGAGCTGAGCGACGCCGAGGTCGAGGAGATCTTCCGGATGGCGGGGCGGTACGCGGGACTGGAGGCGACGGTGGACCTGGAGCACCAGCGGCTGGTCTTACACCTGCCGGAGGAGATCGCGTTTCATTTCGAGATCGACCCCGCCGTCAAGGAGCATCTGATCCGCGGGCTGGATGACATCGGCCTGACCCTCCAGCGCGAAGGCGCGATCACGCGCTTCGAGTCGCGGCACGATCCGCAGTGGCCCGGCGCTCACAGATAGCCCCGACGGCGCGCGCGCCGTCTGGGTGCGCGCCGAGGGCGTGCCAGCCCCAAGCCGTATTCGAACTTTGACACGCGCGTCGGCGAAAGCGAACCCCCGAACGTCCTCCGCAGCGCCGCCACGGCCTTCCTGAACGCCGCCGGCGGAGCGTTCAGGTTCTCGACCTCCACTTCATACCGCCTCGCCGCCGCGCGCCCATGCCTCCGGAACGCCACTGCATCCACATCCACTTCCACGCGGGCGCGCCCCGAGGCGAAGACAAGGATCCGCCGGTCCGTGAACAGGGTGAAGAGCGGCTGCCACGGCGCGGTGCCGGTCAGGCGGCGCGCAAGACGCACGGGCGTGATCCCGGCTTTCCCAGCCACGACCCGAGCGAGGGAGGCGGGGCGGATGCACGCCGTGATTTCCCGCCGCCTCACGACGCCTTGGCGGAAGCCCAGCGAGCGTTTGAGCGTCACTTCGACTCTCTGGCTGACCTGCCGGATTTTCAGGACCGACCGCGCGCGCAGCAGGCGCAAATCGTCCGTATCCAGGTAGGTGTTCCGCTGCCGCTCGCGCCGGCGGCTGACGAGGCGCCAGCCGCCCAGTTCCCGCAGCCGGGCCGCCGCCTCATGCACCGAGACGCTTCCGGTCACGAACCGGGCCTCTTCTTCAATGGCCGTCCTCATGGACAAATGGCGAAGGGTAGTGCGAGGCGTCCGACGCTAAGACGAGGCGGCGGCTTTGTGCGCTTCCCGGTGCCGCATGATGGCGAGATCCATTTCCTTGAACAGCTCGTGGCTGTCGTAGGGCTTGGTCATGTGGCAGGCGGCCCCGAGGCTGAGCGAGAGCTCGATCTGCCGCTGGTCTCCCACGGCGGACAGCACGATGACCGGGATGTCCTGCGTCTTGGGATCCTCCTTGAGCGCCTGCAGGACCTGATGCCCGTTCATCTTCGGCATCATGAGATCCAGGAGGATGACCTCGGGATGGCCGTTGCGCGCGACCGCCAGGCCCGCCTGGCCGTCCTGCGCCGTCAGGACCTTGTAGTTGCCCTGCCGCAGCCGCACGCCGGCGACCTTGAGGAAATCCATCTCGTCGTCAACGAGCAGCACGATCCCCCGCGCGTCCGTGTCCGGCATCGCGGCTAGGACTCCACCCCCTGGTCGATCAGCCAGCGCTCGCAGTCCAGCGCCGCCATGCAGCCGCTGCCCGCGGCGGTGACCGCCTGGCGGTACCGCTTATCCTGCACGTCGCCGCACGCAAACACGCCCGGGATCGAGGTCTCGGTCGACCCGGGCGTGGTGAGGAGATAGCCGTGCTCGTCCATCGCTAATTGCCCGGCAAACAGCGCGGTGTTGGGGGTGAAGCCGATGGCGTAGAAGACGCCGCCGCAGGCGAGGTCCCGCTCCTGATTCGTCTTCACGTCCTTGAGCCGCACGCCGCTGACCACGTCGTTTCCGAGCACGTCGCTCACGACCGCGTTCCAGATCACCTCAATCTTGGGATTCTTGAAGACGCGCTCCTGCATGATCTTGGAGGCCCGTAATTGGTCCCGCCGGTGAATCAGATAGACCTTGGAGGCGAACTTGGTCAGAAAGCCGGACTCCTCGCAGGCGGAATCGCCGCCCCCGATGACCACGAGCGCCTTGTTGCGGAAGACGGGCAGCGCCCCGTCGCACACCGCGCAGGCCGACATCCCCTTGGTCCACAGCCGCTGCTCACCCGGCAGATTCAGCCGCTTGGCGGCGGCACCGGTGGCGATGATGAGCGCGTGCGCCTTGAGGGTCTGCTCGGCCGACGAAACCGTGAAGGGGCGATTCTTCACATCTGCCTTCACGACGTCGTCGGTGATGATGCGCGTGCCGAAGCGCAGGGACTGCTTGCGGAAGGCCTGCATGAGCTCCGGCCCCTGGATCCCCTGGGGGAAGCCGGGGTAGTTCTCCACCTCGGTCGTGGTCATGAGCTGGCCGCCCGGAATCCCGCCGGCCGCCTGCCCCTCGAACATGACCGGCTTGAGGTTGGCGCGGGCGGTATACACCGCCGCGGTATGTCCCGCCGGCCCTGAGCCGATAATCACGACGTGTTCAGGCGTTGACATGGGGGTGTCCGTTTCGCGTTATTATAGCGCACTTCGGACTGAGGAGAAGGCGGGTTAGTGGCCCCACGTCTTCTTCAGATACCCCTCGCGGCCGGAGCCGACGCGGTAGAGCTTGTAGCGCAGGGGGTTCTTCTTGTAGTAGTCCTGGTGGTAGTCTTCGGCGGGGTAGAACGCGGAGGCCGGCGCAATCTCCGTCACGATGGGCTTGTCGAAGGTGCCGGATGCGGCAAGCTGCGCTTTTGAGGCTTCGGCCAGCCGCTGCTGCTCCTCATCATGATAGAACACCGCGGTGCGGTACTGCCGGCCGTGATCGGCGAACTGCCCGTCCACCTGGGTGGGGTCAATGTTGCGCCAGAACACGTCCAGCAGCGTGTCATAGGACACCGTCGACGGGTCGTAGGTGAGTTGGACGGCCTCGGCATGGCCGGTGGCGCCGGATGAGACCTCTTCGTAGGTCGGGTTGGCGTTGGCGCCGCCGGTGTAGCCCGCGATGACGGCCTGCACCCCCTCGAGCTGCTCGAAGGGGCCCTCCATGCACCAGAAACATCCGCCCGCGAACGTCGCCGTCTTCGTCGTCATCGCCCCCTCAGCCGACGTGACGGTGACGAGCGCCGCCAGGAGGAGTGCGAGGTCATGACGCCGTCTCATCCGCCATTCCTGCTCGCGGCTTATTCCTTCGCCACCATCATCGCAATGCCGACCCAGGCTCCGATCACGGTTCCGATGAGGAGGCTGTAGACCCAGTTGGCGCTGACCCCCTGTCCCGCCAGCATGGGACCTCCGAACGCGCCGGCCAGGGCCCCGGCGATTCCGCTCCCCAACCCCATCGACTCCGAGCTGGCTTCTTTGCGCGCGACTGCGATGAAGCCGCTGATGATGACGCTCACGAACAGACCCGCCGTCGCGCCTCCGGCAAGCCCGCCAAGCCCGGCCCCAGCCAATCCGCCGACGAGCCTGTCGTGGAAGTAGCCGCCGACAATCCCGAAGAAGAGGCCCGCCCCTGCTCCGACCAGGGTGCTGAGTGCCCCACCCTGAATCTTCATGGTTCGACGCGCTTCCGCTTGCTCACCATGAACCCTGAGTGAAGTCGAATGGGTTCATCGCAGGTTCTATCCTATCACGCTACTCCCGTGAGGAGCAACCGGCTCTGGTGGCTGAATCCTAAAACCGGACCTGGACGCCGCCGAGGAGGCGGGCGTCCTCGCCCTCGCGCTGGAGGCGCACGAACCAGCGCGCATCCTGCAGGAACGCGCGGCTGAACGTCACCGCAAAGCCCAGCGGCTCTCCCTGCCGGCTGACCGCCTGCACGCTGAGGCGGGTGCGCGACAGCACGCCGACCTGCCCCTCGAACATGAGCCGCCGGCGGCGGCCTTCCGGGTAGGCCATCTCGAACGACAGCGCGAAATCGCGATGCAGCTTCCAGACCCCGAACAGGGTCGCGGTCCGCCTGACCGTCCTGCCGTCGGAGAGCCGGATGCCGAGCTGGTAGACGACGCGCCCGTCGCGGGCGTTCAGCGTCGGGCTTTGGAGCGCGGCCTGAAACTCGAACGTGGAGCGGTCCGTCGCGCCGAGCCGGTAGGCCAGCCGCGCGCCCGGGCGTAGGTCCCAGGCGCCGTCGAACTCCAGCATCCGCACGGCGCGGCGCCGCCGTCCGGCCTGCGGCTCTTCGTAGCGGTAGCGCAGCCGGTGGGTCCGGTCCACGGTCCACGCCCCGTCGAAGACCAGGCGGTCGTCGGTGCCGTCCGCCTTGGCGACGAGGAAGGCAAGGCGGTTGCGCTCATCCGCCTGCCACCGGCCGGAGAGGCTGAGACGCTGCGACGTGCGGCGGCCGTCGCGGCTGCGGTGCGCCAGCGACACGACCAGCGCGTTGGCTTTCACATCGGCGAGGGAGCCGCGCAGGAACACCTGCTGCCCGTCATGCTCCCGGCTTGGATGCAGCAACAGGCCCAGCTCATGCTGCGGGGACAGCAGCCATGTCCCGTCCAGCGTCACGTCGGACTCTCCCGCCCTGCCGGAGGTCCCGGCCTTCGTGCGCGCGCGGTACTGCAGGCGGTTGCGGCGGTCCACCATGACCCGCCCTTCCACGACCCGACGCGGCTGGGCCGCATCCAGCGGATCATGGATGACGAGCCGGTTCAGCTCATCAAATTCGTACCGCGCGGTCGCCATCTCACTCGCCTCAGAAGTGACAGTCACTTTTCCCGCTTTGCGAAGCGACTGTCACTTTTTCCGATGGGTTGATTATAGCAAGTTCTGCGGAGTATGGTATGCGCGGGGGGGGCGGATGACCGCGTCCGAGCAGGCGAGCGCGCGGCTACTTGGCGGGGCTCTCGGCGAGGGCCTTGAGGTAGCGGAAGTAGTCGCTGTCGGTGGTCAGGATGACGGTGCTGGCGTCATCCACCGTGGTGCGGTAGCTCTCCAGCGTCTTCAGGAAGGCGTAGAACTCCGGGTCCTTGTTGAACGCCTCCGCGTAGACCTGCGTCGCCTCGGCGTCGGCCTGCCCCTGGAGCTCCTGGGCCGTGCGGTAGGCCTCGGAGGTGATCTTCTTGAGCTCCTTCGCCATCCGGCCTTCGATCTCGGCCCGCTTGCCCTGCCCTTCGGAGCGGGACTTCTCGGCGGCCTGCTTGCGCTCGGCGATCATCCGGTCGTAGATCTTCTGCCGGACCTCTTCGATGTAGTTGATCCGCTTGATCCGCATGTCCACCAGCTCGATCCCGTAGCTGGGAACCAGCTCCGAGGCCTTCGCCAGGATCAGGCGGGTCAGCTCCTCGCGCCCTTTCGAGATCCGCTCCCCGACCTCGGCCGGCAGGATGATGTCCTCGCCCGCCTCGATGGGTTCATCCAGCAGCCGGTTGGAGGAGCGCACCACTTCCTGGAGGTTGTGGCTGGTGACGACGTCCCGGGTGGCCGAGGCGATGATGTCGGCCAGCCGGGTCTGGGCGCCCAGCTCGTTGCCGACGGTCTGCAGGAAGAGCAGCGGGGCGGTGATCCGCCAGCGGGCCGTCTCGTCCATCATGATGAACTTTTTGTCCCTGGTCGGGATCTGCGTCGGCAGCCCATCCCATTCGATGAGCCGCCGATCGAAGTAGTGCGCCTGCTGAATGAACGGCATCTTCACGTGCAATCCGGCCTTCGTGATCGGCTCCCCGATGGGATCGCCGAACTGCGTGATGACGACCTGCTGGGCCTCGTTCACCACGTACAGCGCCCCGCCCAGGACCGCCAGGACCCCGAAGATGACCGCAACCAACAAGACGGATACGACGCGCATGATCAGTCACCCTTTGGTTGAAGGTGCAGCAGCGGCAGGAGGGCCTGCTGGCTGGGATCAATGATGTATTTCTGCTTGGCCTGCGCGAGCACGTCGGAGAGCGTCTCCAGATAGAGCCGCTTCTTTGTGACAGCCGGAGCCAGGCGGTAGGCCTCCCAGGTGGCGAGGAACCGGTGGGCTTCCCCCTTGGCGCGGTTCACAACGTCCACCGCGTAACCCTCCGCCTCGCGGATCGTCCTCTCGGCTTCCCCCTTGGCCTTCGGGATGGCCCGGTTGTAGGTCTCCCAGGCCTGGTTGATGGTCCGCTCCTTCTCCTGCTTGGCCTCGTTGACCTCGTTGAACGCCGGCTGCACGCGATCGGGCGGGGTCACGTCCTGCAGCTTCAGCGTCACAATCTGCAGGCCCGCGTCGTAGCTGTCCAGGATCCGCTGCAGCTCATGCTGCGCCTCCACGTCAATCTCGGCCCGCTTGGTGGTGAGGACCTCGTCCACCGAATAATCCCCGACCACGCGCCGCATCACGGCCTCGGACAGATCCCGGATCGTATCCTGCTGGTCCCTCACCCGGAACAGAAACCGCACCGGGTCCTTGATCTGGAACTGCACGATCCACCGGATCTCCAGGACGTTGAGGTCACCGGTCAGCATCAGCGCCTCCTCCCCGGTGAAACCGCCTCCCCGCCGGGCCATCCCGGCGTCGGAGCGGAACCCGAACTCCTCCTTGAAAATCCGTTTGACCTTGATGGGGATGGCCCGCTCGATGAGGAACGGCATCTTCACGTGGAGGCCCGGCATGGTCGTCCGCACGTACTTCCCGAACCGCAGCACGACCCCGGCCTCATCCGTGCCGACGGAGTAGAAACAGGTCAGCGCCGCGAGGAGCAGCGCGCCCAGCGCCGCGATGCCGGGCAGCCCTTTCAGAAGACGCCTGACCTGGGCCTGCCGGTACTTCAGGATGTCCTCGGGATACTGGAAATCAGCCATGTGCCACCTCCTGGTTTTCCATGTGGATCGTGCGGATGGGGAACGGGATCGTGATCCCTTCCTGGTTGTAGCGCTCGTGGAGCCGCTTGACGAACTCGTGCGTGACGAGGTACTGGTCCACGTACTCCTTCGCCCGCAGGATCACGGTGAAGTTGATGCTGAAGTCGCCGAAGGTGTGGTAGCGGATGAAGGGCTCGAACGCCGGCACCCCGCCCGGGACGGTCCGCATCACGTCCTTCCCGACCTCGCAGGTCACGCGCTCGACGTGCGGCAAATCGCTGGCATAGTCCACCCCGACCTGGACGAGGACGGCGAGCTCCTTGTCCGGCAGATCGTAGTTGATGATGATGGCCGAGGCGAGCTTCGCGTTGGGGACGAGGACGATGTTGTTGGGCAGCATCCGGATCTTCGTGGCGCGCCACCCGATGTCGGTCACGTAGCCTTCCTGGCCGGATTCCAATTTGACGTAATCCCCGACCCGGATCTGCCGGGACATGGTCACGTAGAATCCGGCGAAGAAGTTGGAGAGGGTGTCCTGCAGGGCCAGGGCCACCGCCAGCCCCCCGACGCCCAGGGCCGTGAGGATCGGGGCGACGGAAATCCCGAGGCCGTTGAGGATCATCAACAGCCCGATGGTGACGATGATGATCCGCGTGATGTTCTGGGTCAGACTGGTGACGGGCAGGGCCTGCTGGATCTTGCTGCCGTACAGGACGATGAGCTTGCCCGCGATGCCGGCAGCCAGGAAGGTGGCCGACAACGCGACCAGGACAAACAGGGCACTGGTGAGCGTCGCGGCGAGGTTGGACGGCAGGTTCCAGAATCCGAACGCAATGGAGATCCCCAGCAGGAGGCTCCAAAACGGGACGCCCTTGCGCAGCCCCTCCACCACGACGGTATCCCACTGCCAGGGGGTCTTCCGGGCCAGCAGCGCCAATCGCCGGCACACCACCCTCGTGACAAACTGCCCCGCGAGATAGGTCCCGAGGAGCGCCGCGCAGGACAAGAGCGCCTCCCTCGTCCAGGCTGGAAGCTGATGCAAGGCGAAGAACTCGTTCATCCGTCGTGGCTCTCCAGCGGAAAACAAAAAACCGCCATCTGCGCTGCCTCGGATGGCGGCCCGACCACCGAACAACCTCTAAGAAGCGCGCCTCTCACCCGCCCTTCTCAGACCCTTGTCCTCACGACCTGTTCCGTTAGGATACGTCCCTGACCCAAAAAGTCAACTGGATTCTTGCAGGTGGTCTTGCAAGAAGGCCATCGTCAGGTTCTCCGCCCAGGGCACGGGACGTCCCGGCCACACCCCGGAAAGAAATCCCGCATGGCCTCCGTCTGGCACGAATGCCGCCCGCAATGCTGCATTCCCCCGCACCGCCC
>JACPTX010000007.1 GCA_016192545.1 Candidatus Omnitrophota bacterium
ATGAGATACGTGGCCAGATCAATCGGATTCTCATACGGGCCGGTCATCCGGAGGAACGTATGCAGGGCATATCCGCGAAACAGGCCGTGGCCCAGCCATTCCTGGCTGAGCCCTTCCACCAGCACCAGGAACGCCGAGCAGGCCAGCGCCCCCAGGCTGCGCCGAAGCACGGCAGGCCGGCCGCCGAGATCCGTCGCGATGACGAAGAACCACAGGTATTCCAGCCACTTGCTGAAGAACGCCCGGACGCTGACCTCCGGAAACCGGCTGACGGTGATGGAGAGCGCGCAGATCCCGAGATAGCCGGCCAGCGCCAGGCCGAGCGGCCGCAGGGCCGGCTTCAGCCAGAGCGTGTCCCGGCGCGTGCGCGGATCCAGCCGCTCCAGGACCCAGCCCAGCAGCAGGAACCCGAACAGGATCTCGACGGCCGCCTTGGAGAACGGCAGGAGAACCAGCAGCAGGTACAGGCTGCCTTCCTGCAGGAGCCGCCGCCACGAGCCGAGCGCCTTCATACGGTTTCGGTCACGCCCGCCGTCACGACTTTCCAGGCCGTCCCGCGCGGCTCACAGCACCGCTGCACATGGTGGAGCAGCTGCGCCGGAGGGTCGGCAATCGCCACGAGCACCTCCTGCACCTGCTCGCGATCCAGCACGGCCGCCAGCCGGCCGCGCCCGCCCAGCACGGGGACGCCGTGGATCCGGGTGCCGTGTTTGCGGACGTCGTCGTCGAGGAATCCGACGGGACGTTGCGCCGCCGCGACCCCATACGTCAGGGAGCGCAGCACGCGCACCCCGGTCTCGCCCGCCCCGATGATGAGGACCGGCGTGCCGCGGCTGGAGGCGCTGCTGATCCACTCATCCAGCAGCCGCTCCACGATCCGCGAGCCGCCGACGGCCAGGCAGGTCAGCATCCAGTCGATGACCAAGACCGCCCGCGAGTACCCCTGGAAGCGCCAGAGATACAGCAGGGCCAGCGACGAGAGAACGGAGCCCAGCGTAATCGCCTTCACCATCACGATGACGTCGGACAGCCCCACGTAGCGCCAGACGCGCCGGTACAACCCGTACGCCGCGAAGCACATCAGCTTGATCGTCAGCACGATCGGCAGGGACTTCACGATGAGCTGCTGGATGTCGAAGGTCAGCGTCCCCTCGTAGCGCAGCAGGTGCGCGGCCGCATAGACGCTGCTGACCAGGGAGAAGTCCACCAGGATTTCAATGAGGCGCCGCTTGTGCATCAGCATGGTCTCAATCAGCGTCACCGGCTCCCCCAGCTCGACCGGCTTGCTGGGCACCGCCTGCGGCTCCAAGCGGTAGACGTTCACCTGCGCCAGATACCGGCCGACCAGCACCAGCATCGCCAGCACCACCACCCAGATGAGCAGCGCCTGAAGCGGCTGCAGGGTCACCGCGATCACGCTCAGCAGCCCCAAGAGCGTGCTGACGGTATAGAGGGCGAAGACCGCCTGGCGGGTGCTGAGACCCAGGACCGCCAGGCGGTGCGAGACATGGTCCCGCCCGCCGGTGAACGGATGCTGCCCGTGCAGGAGCCGCTGGATGGTCACGAAGCAGGTGTCGAAGATCGGCACCGCCAGCACCAGCGCCGGCACCGCCAGCACGCTCAACAACTGGGTGGAGTGATGCCAGCTCCCCAGCAGGGCCAGTCCCGCCAGGTTCAGCCCCAGCACGTGGCTGCCGGAGTCCCCCATGAAGATCTTGGCCGGCGGGAAGTTGAAGCGCAGGAAGCCCGCGCAGGCGCCGACGAGGATGACCGCCAGGAGCGCGACGGTCCACTGCTGGGCGAGCGCCGCGTGGAAGGCGCAGAAGCCCGCGGCGATCGCCCCGACGCCCGCCGCCAGCCCGTCCATGTTGTCGAGCAGGTTGAACGCGTTCATGATCAGCACGAACCAGAGGATCGACAGCGGGATCGCCACCCAGGGCCACTGGGGCAGATCAATGCGGACGCCGCTGCTGACGACCAGGCAGCCGACGAGGAGCTGGGCCATCAGCTTGGCATACGGCGTCAGGCGCCGCAGGTCGTCCGCCAGCCCCAGCAGAAAGACCAGCGCCGTGCCCGCCAGCAGGCCGATGACCGGCCGGTCCAGCGGGACCCACGCCAGGGTCGCCGCGGCGATCCCGACGAACATCGCCGCCCCGCCCAATCGCGCCACCACGCGCCTGCCCCAGCGGTCCTCCATCGGCCTGGCCACCCAGCCCAACCGGACGGCCATGGACCGCACCACCGGCGTCAGGACGAAGCTCAGGCCGAAGGCCGTCAGGCCGGCCGGCCCGAAGCCGCTGAGCACCCCCCACGTGTCGCGCAGGATCTCCATGGTTACGTGGTCACCGTCGGACCGGCATCGCCCGCGCGCCCGGCCCCGACACCTCTGTCGGGGTGCGGGCCGGGGGGCGCATGCTGTCCACCACGCTCTGAATGATCTCGTCCAGCGTCATCGTCGGTTGAAACCCGATCGCGTCCCGGATCTTGCGGATATCCGGGACCCGCCGGGGCATGTCTTCGAAGCCCTCCTCATACGCCTGCTCATAGGGGACGTATTCGACGCGGGAGGCGCTGCGCGTGATCCGGATGACCCGTTTGGCCAGCTCCTCGATCGTCACCTCTTCCTGGCTGCCGAGGTTGAACACGCGGCCCACGGCGCCGGCATGCCCGGCGAGTGTGATCAGGGCGCTCACCACGTCCCGCACATGGAGGAAGCAGCGGGACTGCCGGCCGTCCCCGTGCACCTGCAGCGGCTGGCCGGCGAGGGCGCGGGCGACGAAGCGCGGGACGACCATCCCATAGGCCCCGCTCTGCCTGGGGCCCACGGTGTTGAACAGCCGGACGATGACGGTCGGCACGCCCTTCTCCTTCCAGTAGACGTAGGCCAGGATCTCGTCCACCGCCTTGGAGGTCGAGTAGCTCCAGCGGCTCTTGAGGGGCGAGCCCAGCACCCGGTCGTCTTCCTCTTTAAAGGGGCCGTGGGCGTTTTTGCCGTAGATTTCCGACGTGGAGGCGATGAGCACCTTCCTGCGGTAGCGGTGGGCCATCTCCAAGACGACCTCGCTGCCCCGGATGTTGGTGAGCATGGACTCCAAGGGTTTTTTGATGATCAGCTCCACGCCGACCGCCGCGGCCAGATGGAACACCACGTCGCAGCGCTCCACCAGCTTGTCCACCAGCGCCTCGTTCAGGATGCTCCCCACGACCATCTGGAACTGCGGATGGCCGTCCAGGGCCGCCACGTTCTCGTGCCGCCCCGTGGACAGGTCATCCAGCACGGTCACGCGGTGCCCCTGCGCGATCAAGGCCTCCGCCAGATGCGACCCAATAAATCCCGCCCCCCCGGTAATCAATGCGTGCATGGCACCTCGACTCCCGCGTTGGTGGTCTGGCCCAGATACACTCGTTCCATGTCCTCAATCAATCGGGCCGCCGCGAATCGCCCGCGCACCCGGCGGCGCCCCGCCTCGCCGTCCGCGCGCCGCAGGTCCGGATCCGCCGCGTAGCGCGCCAGCGACGCCGCGAGGCCCTCCGCGTCCCCGGGCCTGACCACGCATCCTCCCTCCCCGCGCACCACGTCCCCGGAGGGCCATGGCTGGAGCGCGGCGCGATCCAGTCCCAGGACATCGGGCACCCCGCCCACGGCGGTGGCGATCACCGGCTTGCCGGCGGCCATCGCCTCGATCAGGGCGACGGGCGTGCCCTCGTTGCGCGACGTCAGGCAGACGACGTCCGCATCGGCGTAGAGCCCCGCCATCTCGGAAACCCACCCCACGCACGAGACCTGCTCCGCCAGTCCCCGCTGGCGCACCATCTGCTCGATGGCGGGGCGCAGCTCGCCGTCACCCACGACCAACCCCTGGAACCGCCCGCGGTAGCCGGCGCCGAACCGGGCCAGGGCCTCCACGAACAGCTCCGGGCATTTGACGGGCACCAGCCGTCCGATCCACGCCACCGTCAGCGTCCCGGTATCGCCGGCAGGACGCCACGCCTGGCGGCAGCCGTTGAGCGCCAACAGCGGCTCCAGCGGCAGCCCCAGCGGGATCACCGCAATCCGTTCCGCGGGCGCGATGCCGCGTGCCACGAGATCCTCTTTCACCGAGGGGCTGACGGCGATCAGCAGATCCGTGCGCCGGGCCAGCCACCGCTCGGCGGCGGCGAACAGCCACGCGACCCACGGCGAGAAGTACCCGTCGAGCACATGCCCGTGAAACGTGTGCAGGACCAGCGGCCGGTACCGCCCCCGGCTCAGCCGCCTCACGGCCCAGGCCGCCGCGCGCCCGAGGGCGCCGGCTTTGGCCATGTGGGTGTGGACCACGTCCGGCCTCCAGGCCTGGATGATCCGCAGCAGCCGCCACCAGGCCATCACGTCCTTGACCGGGTGCAGGGCGCGCTGCAGCGACGGCAGCCGGATGACACGGGCCTCATCGGGCAGCACGCGGGAGGCCATGTCGCCTTCCTGCGGGCCGATCCGGCCGATGACCAGCCGGGTGTCGAAACGCTGCGGATCGAGGCCGGTCGTCAGCACCCCCACGTGAATGGCGGGGCCGCCGATGTTCAGCCGCGTGACGATGCGCAGCACGCGGATCCGGTCGGTGGACGGCACGCTTAGGCCTCCCGTTTGATCAGGTAATACTTGCCGGTCTGCCGATCCTGGCGGATCTGCGACAGCCGGGAGCCGAAATACTCGGCGATCGCTTTCTGGGCGCCGGGGAAATGGAGATGCTCCACCGTCCCCATGTATTCATCGAACAGCACCACCCCGCCCACCGCGACGTGGGGATACAGCCGCGTCAGCGCCGTCCGGTACGAGTCGTACAGGTCCACATCCAGGTGCAGCAGCGCGATCGGGCCGCCCGCGTATTTCGGCAGGCTGTCTTCGAAAAAGCCTTTGACCAGCGTCACGTGGGAGCGGACGAACGCCAGGTCCAGGCCGCTGTCCAGCAGGATCTGCTCCACCAGCCGCACGCCGGTCCGGCCCCACTGGCCCTTTTTCGGATGGCGGACGCTGGCGTCCTCCGACGACGGCTCCGGGAACCCCTCAAAGGAATCGAACGCCCACAGATGCCGCTTGTGGGCCTCCTCTTTGACCAAGAACGCCAACAGGGCCAAGCTGTTGCCGCGGCCCACGCCGCACTCCACGACGTCACCCTCCACGTCGCTCACCAGGTCAAACAGGCGCTTGAAGTACAGCAGCCGCGACGCGTGCGTGTAAGTCAGCCGCGGGCCCGGCGCCGGCGCGCGGCGGATCTCGAAGCCCAGCGCTTTGGCCGTCCGCGTGATGGCTGATGTCAAGCGGGGACTCATCAGGCGGTTCTGGCGGCCACGCGGCAGGCGCCTGCCGCGGACCAGACCAGCAGCAGCGGTTCAATGAGCCAGCGATGCCGCCCCTCGACGTAGAACGCCGCCTGGATCACGGAGACGCTGGCGGCCAGGAGCAGCACCAGCACCGTGGCGTCCCGCCGGGACGAGTCGCCCGATCGCCACGCCTGCACGATCCCGATCACGGCCAGCCCGAGCAGGAGCGCGTAGTAGACGCGGTAGCCGACCGCCCACGACGCCGGATAGTGCAGGCCGGTGTGCGGCGAAAACCACCAAAAGTAGCCGAATTTTTTGACGAAGCGCTGCCATGCGGCCGCCGGGTCCTGCCGGATCGCGTCCCAGGCGGCGGCGGTCAACAGCGCATTGACCTCGACCTCATTCCTCGTCTGGTTCTCCATCTGCGATAGGAGCGGCTTCGGCATCCCCTCCAGGACCGGTGTAGTGGATCCCAGGGCGTGCGACGTTCCGGACGCGCCCGGGTGATTGCCATACCAGAGGTTCAGGCCGGTGTCAGTCCGCAGCGGAATCAGCCGCCCGTACATCCGCCAGCCGCGGATCACCATCGGGGCCAGCATCAGCGCGGCTCCGACGGCGACCCCTGCGACGACGCGGACCGCGGCCGCCCGCGCGGCCGGCGACTTCCAGACGAGCCACAGGCCCCAGAGCGCGAGGAACGGCGCGAGCGTCGCGCGCGAGAGCATCGCCAGGCCGGTGACCAGCCCCGTCCCCACCGCCCGCGCCAGGCGGGTCTGGGGACGCAGCCGGACCAGCAGCAGCACGCACAGCGCCGTCAGCAGCACATCCAGCGTCTGCGAGTGCAGCTTGCCGACGTAGACCAGGCCGCCGGGGTGCAGGGCCGCCAGCATCCCTGCGAGCACGGCGGCAGACGCGCCGAACAGCGGCCGGGCTAAGGCATAGAGGACCAACGCCGTGCACCCGAACCAGACCGCATGGACTGCGACCATCATCCACGCCTGCCCGCCCCCAGCCCACAGGACGCCAGCCAGCGCCAAGGGGTAGACGGCTGAGCCGTAGAAATAGTACTTCGTGCCCATATACTCATAGACCAGGCCGCGGCCCTGCAGGAGCTGCTCGGCGACGTACGAATACTCCCACCGCTCCGGCGTCAGGAAATGGCCGGTCGCGGTGGCGACGGCGATCGCCGCGGCGAACGCGGCGAGAAACAGGAGCAGCCGGATGGCGCGCTCGCTCGGCCGCCGGGTCATCCACAGCACGCCGTGTAGGCGACGCGCTCCGCGCCGGCCGGCGCCGGCACCGGCTTGCGCGCGAGCACGCCGACGAAACATCCCCACCCGTAGGCCAGCATCGAGACCGGCCTCAGCCCCTGCTGCGCCATCAGCACGAGGAGCTCCGCGCGGCTGAAGACCGGCCCGAGCCACACGCCGACACGGGTGCGCTTGATCCACGGCTGGAAGCCCAGCGGGCCTCGACGGGCCGGCACCCCGACAAAGAGATAGCCGCCGTCTTTCGTCACCCGCTGCATCTCTTCCAGCGCCGACGCCGGCGCGGCCAGGTGCTCGAGGGTGCTGCTGCTCCAGACCAAATCGAAGACGCCCGAACGGAACGGCAGCCGGTACAGGTCCGTCTGGACCGCCGGCAAGGCCGGGTCCCGGCGCCGCGCCTCGCGCAACGCCTCCGCGTCGAGATCGGCGGCGATGCTGAGCGCCACGCCGGATTCGCGCGCGAAGAGGGACGAGGCGAACGCCGGCCCGGAACCGCCCTCCAGCACCCGGCTTCCAGGCGCGAGGCATGCGCGCGCGGCCAGGTAGCCGACCAGCCGGCGATTGAGCCGCCGGCGCAGCGCATCATAGCCCCGGTACAGCCAGGAGCCGGGACCGCCCGGCACACTCCAGGACTTCGCCTGCATCATCAGACAGCCGCCTTTTGCACGACAGCGAGCAGGGACGACCCGAACGGCAAATCCATCCCTGCCAACAGGCGGCGCTCCCAGTCGCTGGCCCGGAACAACAGCGCATCCACGGGGCGCGGCAGCAACCGCAGCTCGGAATGCGGCCGGCCGTTCCCCCGCCATCCCAGTGCCCGGCGCCAGAGCCGGTACGCCGCGACCGGCGCCAAGACGCTCATGAACAGATGCGTCATGCGCACCACGCGCCCGGGCAGGCCTTCCAACAGCGCCCGCAGCTCCTTGCGGGTGTAGCGGCGCGAGGCCTGCACCGCCCGATGATGCTCCGGGCTCATCAGCCACCGGTACGCCGGCACCACCACGATCAGGCAGCCGCCAGGCCGCAGCACGCGCAGAAGCTCCCGGCAGGCCTGCCGGTCGTCCACCCCGTCGCACTCCAAGACGTCCACGCCGAGCACCGCGTCGAACGAGCCGTCGCGGAACGGCACCGCATTCACCGAGGCCACGCACATCCGCGGCAGGCGCCGCTGCGGCCACCACGGCGCCGCGACCGCCGAGACGTCGAATCCGTAGGCCTCTTCGCTCACCTCGCGGCTGAGCACCTCAAGGGTCTTGCCGGTCCCGCAGCCCGCGTCGAGGATCCGCGACGACGGCCCCAGCCCGGCGCGCCGGCAGCAATCCACCAGGATCGCGCGCAGCTCCCGGAACCACCAGTAGGAGGATTCCGATTCCGCGAGCGTCCGGTACTCGTGCGCTTCCATCAGCCGATGACCTGATGCGGAAACGTGTCCGGATGCGCCTGGTCATACCGGCGGGATTTCAGCATGATGAACGCCGACGGCTCCTCGTAGCGGACGGCATGCGCCTCATGCGGCTTGAACAAGATGCCCTCCCGGGCCTTCAGCGACACCTGGCGGCGGACGCCGCTGCGGACATCCTCGCAGACCACGGTGGCGCGGCCGCGCGTCAGGAAGAAGCAGACCTCGGTCGCCTTGTGATAGTGGTTGCCCATCACCGCGCCCGGCGTCATCTCGCCCCAGACCAGCGATGCCCAGCGGCCCCCATTGAGCAGCTCCACGAAGGTGCCGCGCGCATCGGTCCGCTCAAAGCTGGGCCGCAGCACCCCCTCGCCGCTGGCCGCCTGCACGGGAGCGGACATCGTTCAATCAATGCTCCGCACGCGCGCGCGGAGAATGCGCAGGACGTA
Organism: Candidatus Omnitrophota bacterium; assembly: GCA_016192545.1. Classification (GTDB taxonomy): domain Bacteria; phylum Omnitrophota; class Gorgyraeia; order Aquiviventales; family Aquiviventaceae; genus JACPTX01. Next base: position 8,415 of record JACPTX010000007.1, read on the forward strand.
CGAGCAGCCCAGCCGCGTGAACTGCCATAACGAGACCAGGGATTTGGAGGTGCCCTGGGCCCGGTCGCGGAACGCGTACGGCACCTCGCACACCCGCAGCCCCTTGCGGCGGCAGGTGGAGAGAAACTCGATGAAGTAGGCCCCGTAGCCGGTCGGGATGATGGAGACCTTGTCGAAGACGGAGCGCCGCACGACGACGAAGCCGCTGTCGTAGTCGCGGATGCCGCGGCCGAGGACCAGGCCGGCGAACCGGTTGATCGCCAGGCTGGCGATCCGGCGGATCGCCGAACGCTCGTCCGACCCGCCCGGCGCGTAGCGCGAGCCGATCACGACGTCGTGGTCGCGCAGCCGCTCGATCATCGCCGGCAGCAGGCTGGGCGGCATGCACATGTCCGCGTCCATCCACCCGACGACGTCGCCGCGGGACTCGATGATCCCCCGCATGAACGCCGAGGCCAGCCCGCGGGTGGCGACCCGGCGGATCAGCTTGACCTGCGGGTCCCGCAGGTCCTCGACGAGGCGCCAGGTTTCGTCGGGCGAGTCGTCGTCCACGACGATGACCTCCAGCGGCTCAGGCACGTGGGAGCGGATGCTCCGGATCGTCTCCACGATGTTGTCGCGCTCGTTGTACGTCGCCAGGATGACGGAGACCAAGCCCCGCGTCGTGGCGCGACTCGGCGTTCCGATGTCGGCCGTGAGAGATTTCGTGTTCATCGAATGCCTGGGGCGAGGGCCCCGGCCTTCCGGCACTGGCGGAGGGCCGCCACGACCCGCTGCACCTGTTCCTGCGTCAAGCCCAGGCCCGACGGCAGGTACAGCCCGTCCCGTCCAAGGCGCTCGGCCACCGGATACGCCCCACTCGTGTCCGGGAACCTCGGATCGCGGCTGTCCATGAACACCGGCTGCCGGTGCAGCGGATGGAAGAAGGCGCGCGTGTCCACGCCGTGGCGGCGGAGCGCCTGCATCAGCGCGTCCCGCGAGCAGCCGAAACCGGGCTGGAGGACGATCCCATACATCCAGTAGACCGACTTCGCCCATGGCGCCTCCGGCGGCAGGGTGAGATCCGGCTCGTCCTTCAGCCGCGCCGTGTACCACTGGGCGAGCCGGCGCTTGCGGGCGATTTTCTCGTCGAGCTGCTCGCACTGGGCCAGGCCGATGGCCGCCTGGAGGTTGGTCAATCGATAATTGAACCCCAGGAAGCGGTGCACGAACCGCGGCTCCTCAAAGGCCTGGTTGCGCAAGAGCCGCACCCGCTCGGCCAGCGCCGCGTCGTCGGTGACGACCATCCCGCCCTCGCCCGTCGTGAGAATCTTGTTGCCGTAGAAGCTGAAGCAGGCCGCATCGCCCAACGCCCCGACGCGGCGGCCCTTGTAGTCCGCGCCATGGGCCTCGGCGCCGTCCTCGATGACCTTCAGGCCGTGGCGGCGCGCGATCGCCAGGATCGGGTCCATGTCGCACGGATGGCCGTACATGTGGACGACCATGATGGCTTTGGTCCGCGGGGTGATTTTTTCCTCAATCCTGGCCGGATCGATACCCCAGGTCGCCGGGTCGGCGTCCACCAGCACCGCCCTTGCGCCGGTCAGCGCCACCATGTTGGCGGCCACGATCAGGGTGAAATCCGGCACGATGACCTCATCACCCGCTCCGACCCCCAGCGCCGCCAGCGCCAGGTGGATCGCGGTGGTGCCGCTGGAGCAGGCCACCCCCTCGCGGACCCCGCAAGAGCGGCTGAAGGCCTTTTCGAAGGCCGGGATGTACGTGCCCGACGAGGAGATCCAGTTCGTCCGCAGGCACTCCAGGACGTAGGCCTCCTCGCGGCCGTCCAACACCGGTTCGCAGACGGGAATCATGGGCGTGGCTGCCATCTGAAAATTATAGAGGGTTCTCCGACCCTTGTACACACCGACGGTGACCCGCTACGGTTTCCGGAGTCCGGCCGGGCCGTCGGCCTGGAAAAACCCCTGGCCCACCCGGACCGCCAGCTCAGGCACCACCGGCTCCATCGGCGCGTTGGTGTTGTGGATGCAGTTGTGGCACAGCGTCCCCTCCAGCGCGTTCTCCAGGTGGCGCCGGCGCATCTCCTGGAAGATCTTCGCCTCCCAGGCGTCTTTCAGCGTCGTGCGGTTCAGGTCCACCAAACTCAAATAATTCTGGTAGTCGCTGCAGCACATCCGCAGGTAGCCCTCCGCCGAGATGTGGCACTGCATGAACGGCAGCGGGCAGGGCGCGGTAATCCCCGCTTCAGCCAGGCCGAGCATCTGGCCGTTCTGGTTGTTCGCCTCGTAGAAGATCACCTCATCCACGACCGATCCCAGGAGCCGCGGCAATTGCTCCCGGCTCCCCGCGTTGCTGCCGATGGCATGCTCGACCAGCACGCAGGAGACGGCCAGGTACAGGTCCGTCCCGAGCCGGTCGCGGTAGGCGCGGCAGAACTTCACGCGCTCGATGACCTTGTCGAAGTCGTCGCGTCCGTGGATCCGCCGGTACGTCTCCCGGTCGCCGGCGTTGATCGAGAACTTCAGGCTGTCCAGGCCGTGGTCCATGCAGGCCCTGAGGCGCGCCTCGGTCGCCAGCGACGCGTTGGTGCTGATAAAGACATACCCATAGCCCAGCATCTTGGCCAGCTTGATGCCGCGCTCCAGGTCCGGCGAGGTGAACGGCTCGGCCCCGGCGTAGAAGCCCACCTCGCGCCCACCCAGCTCGTAGGCCTCCTGCAGCAGCCGCTCCAGCAGCGCAAAGTCCAGCAGCTTGCCGGCGCGGGTCATCTTCGCGTAGGCGCAGAAGACGCAGCGGTGGTTGCAGACGTTGCTCAGCTCCACCAGGACGGTCTTCGGGAAGGCCGGCGTCACCGAGGCGGGCTTGTAGTCATAGAACGCCTCGATGCGGCGCCGGATCTTCTCTCGTTCCCGCTTGGAGACCGTCGGCACGCCCTCGAGTTGGTTCACGGCTTCACCCCCACGAGCCACCACTCCCCCACGCCGCAGCACCCCCGCCCAACGACTTGGCAGGTCGGCAGGTACTGGTCCAGCGCAGTCTGGTCGCCAGCCGCCAGCAGCGCCTCAATGCGCTGCGATTCTTCCATCCACCGGGCGTGTCGCCACGACCTGTCGGCTTCAGGCGAGTCGCTGCGATAGACCTCGGCATCCTGCTCCCGCTGCACGGTCCATGCCGAGGCCTGGCGGATCAGATGGGCTCGATAGGGCGACAGCAGCCAAGTGATGGGTTGATGATTCGCCTGATCTGCGAGGGGAGGCTCCAGCGGCGGCCAGCTCCGGTAGAGCGACAGCTCCGCCTCCACCATCCAGTCAAACAGATCCGCCAACGCGATCGGCTGATGGCGGGGCGTGAGAAAATTATCGGCGACGATCTGCAGCTCTGTCCGACTTCCAAACCGCCTCGCCCGATCCAGGTATTCCGGAAACCACTTCCGCATCAGCGCCACGGCTCGTTCGGCCTCGCCCCCTGAGAACCGTGAAATCAGCCGTCTCAGCAGCACACGCTGCTCGGCCCCCGGCAACGGCGCGACGCAGATGACCACAAGCCCCCCCGACTTCACGCTGGCCGCGAGCTTGCGAAAGGCACCACGCTGGTCCTCCACATGATCCAGCACTCCGTCTGCGACCGCGATGTCGTACGATTGCCTCGGCTGCCACTGGCTGATTGACGTACATTCAACCGTCGCGTGAAGCCGTCTCCGCGCAAACAGTGTCTGGAGCCGTTCAAGCGCAAGACGGTTGAAGTCGACCCCAGTGACCTGCGCTCCCCACGCAGCATAGACCAGCGTATGCTCGCCGGTCCCGCACCCAAGATCCAACACCTGGGCGCCACGGAACAGTTGCAGGGGGAGATGCAGGCGATCCCGGAAGATGCGAAGGCGCCGCTCCACCAGGGCCTCCCACGCCTCCGGAGTCTCCACAGGCATCCGGGAGGGGTTGACGGTCCGATAGTGTTGCAAGACCTGCGCTTCAATCGGGCGACTCATGGACCTCCTTTCGAGGCGGCGGGACAACCGGCCGTCTCCACGGCCGGTTGACCTTGCGGCCCACCAGTGACCTGTTCGAGCCGGTCAAGCATGAGCCTGGCGATCCTGTCCAGATTGTCCGCACTGAGGACTCGATCGGCCAATGCAGGAACGCTCCTCGGCTCAGTCCACAATGCCTGTGGAGCTTTCGTGAGCACGGCGGCGGTGAAGGCCAGCAGCGCGTCCGGCGGCACGCGGCGGTCGCGCAGCCGGCGCAGCTGGCGCGGGAGATCCTCGACGGAGTCCAGGCGCAGGACGCCTTCCGTGAATTCCTCATAGAAGGCGCGGCCCGCCAGCAGCGCCGGCTTGCCGAACGCCAGCGCCTCCCAGCCGGCTGTGCTGCCCAGCGTGATGACCGCCTCCGCGTGTGGCACAATCGCATAGCCGTCCAGCCGCTGATCCAGCAGCCGCACGCGCGGCAGGTTCAACAATTCGCGGTAGAAGCGCCACGGCCGCACCCCGCTGGCCATCATCGGATGCTCCTTCACGTACAGCCAGCGGTCAATCGGCAGCGCCAGGCTGATGGCCCGGATCAGCTCCAGCTGATCCGTCCAGCCCCGTCCCTGGGTGATGACCGACATCTCCGGCTCAAATTGCAGGGGGTAGAAGAAAAACGGCTGACCGTGCGGAAGGGTCCTCAGCGACCGGGCGCGGAGCACCGCATCATAGAGCGGGGTCCGTCGCGCTCGCAGAGCCCGCTGCACGACCAGGTGAAACGGGTCCTCGTAATGGCGGTAGTCGGTCCAATAGGTGTTGCGGAACAGCCGCCAGGCGCGGCTGGGGCGCGGCAGCCATTTCATCGTGGTGATCCGCTTGACCATGTCAAACTCAATCGGCTTGACCGCCTTGGCCCGGTACTGGGTCAGCAACGCCTCCGCCTCATGCCGCTCCTCGGCCGTGAGGCCGTTGCGCAGTTTCTCCAGGTAGCGCTCGCGCACGTCCAGGTGCTCATGGGCGTCCACAGGCAGGAAGCATCGGTCGCCGAACCGCGACGGGCTGAAGATCAGGCACGGCACCCCGTTGCCGCGCGCCACGGCAATCCCCACCCACGACGGCAAGAGCGCCGCCGGGCCGGTAACGCACAGCACCGGCTTCAGGCGGCGGCAGAGCTGCTCATAGTAGGCGATGTGGCCCAACAGGAAGCGCCACTTCTCGTCTTCGGAGCGGCCCTCGAGGATGCGCTCCGCCTGCAGGTAGACGCGCAGGTGCGGGCTGCCATACTGCTGTTCCCAGGTCTGGACGGCGGCCGGCGACCACGTCTGCGCGCGGTCGTCCGGATCGCTTGCCTCATAGTGGGCGATCAACGTCACCCGCTCGCGCGGCAGCAGTGACGCGGCCAGATCCCGGTCCCTGCGGTCGTCGAAGACCATGGTGAAGTGGTACGGGCGGGCCGCCTCGGCATAGCGCGCCAACAGGTACCGCACGGCGTGCATCAACACGTAGCTGGTGGTATTGACCCTGGCATACAGCAGGACGTTGCGGCTCATCGCGCTCCGTTCCGCCCAAGCCGGAAGGCTAACTCGTTGATCACGCAATCGGCCAGCGCCCGGATGTTCTCCGCCTGCTCCACCTCCGGTCCAGACTGCTCCAGCTCGGCCAGCTGGGTGCGGGCGAGGACCGCCGCGAGGAACCGTTCCAGCAGGTCGTCATCAACGCGCGGCGAGGCGCTCATCTGCTGGAGGGCCGCGGCGACCCCATCCCGCCCCGACGGACGCCGGATGCCCTCGCGGAAGACTTCATAGAACGCGTGACCGAACATCAGCACCGGCTTGCCGCAGCACAGCGCTTCAAAGCCGGTCGTCCCCGCCAGCGTCATCACGCCCCGGCAGCGCGCGATGATGTCGTAGCTGTCCGTGTGGGTCGGCAGCAGGCGCACGCCGGGCATGCCGGCCAGCCGCCGGTAGTACCCCATCGGACGGGTGCCGATCGCCATGTTCGGGTTTTCCTTGACGTACAGCGCGTGGCCGGCCGGCAGCGACGCCGCCGCCAGCTCGATGACGCGCAGCTGGTCCCGGTACTCGGTGCTGAAGACGTCGATCGCCGACTCCGGCTCGTAGTGGAGCGGGTAGTAGAAGAACGGTTCATCGCGCAGCGCCGCCGTCGCGCATCGCCGGAGATCCCGCCGCTGCCAGGGCGTGCGCCAGCGGGTCACCAGCGATTGCTTCACCCACGCCCCGACGCCGCGCTCGAAGTACCGGTCTTCTTCAATCACCCGCTCGTTCACCAGCTGCAGGAAGCGTCTGGGTGACGGCAGGGTGCGCAGCCGCGGCCCGATCCCGTAATAGCGCGGACGGATCCGGCGGGCCCGGTAGGTGTCCCGCAGCGCCCGCGCGCCCGCCTGTTCCTCCGGCGTCAGCGCCCGGCTCTTCAGCGCCGCGTAGGCCTCCTCCAGCCCGGGGATCTGCTCCAGCTCGTTGTCCACGATGAAGAACCGCCCGCGGAACCGGCCCGGCCCCAGCAGGAGTAGGAGCGCGCCGTGCTGTTTCATCACCTGCTGGGCCATCAAAAACAGCATCGAATCCGGCGCCGCGGTGATCAGCACGTCGGGCCGCTCGCGCCGGGCCAGCTCGTCAAAGTATTCGAGGTACGTCTGGACGTACGCCAGCTTGCGCTCCTCGCTCAGGCGATCGATCATCCGGTGGACCAGGATATAGCGCCGGAGGTTGGGGACGCCGTAGCGCTCCTCCCAGCCGGCCAGCTTCTTCAGATCCAGCCGGGCCGGGTGCCGGAACGGGTCCAGCCGCTCATGCTGATAGATCAGCTCGATGCGGGGATCGCGCGGCTGCCGCAGCGCCCAGCGATACGAGGGGCGATCGCCGATCACAAACGCCACCCGCTCCGCATGGGCGTCAAGACGCCGGACCAGCTCCTGCACCATCGGCAGGAACAGCCGCGTGCCGATGCCCGCGATGTAGACCAGATAGCGGCGCGGCCGCCTGACCGCCTCGGCGCGGGCCGCCGTTCCGGCGCGCGGCTCCAGGACGCCGGCGTCACCCGACATGGGCGCTCTCCATCGGTGCAACCTCATGGTGCGCATGCCGCCCGTCAGCCGTCCACCGGCCGGCGACGCCGCGCACAGCCGCCAGGTGCTCATACCAGCGCTCGTAAGCCCGCGCCATCGCCTCCGCCGTGAAGCGCGTGCGCACGAGCTCTGCGGCCTGCGCGACGAGCCGCTGCCGCAACGGTTCCTCGCTCAGCACCCGTGCGACCGCCTGCGCCATCGCGCGAGCGTCGCCCGGCGGCACCAGCAGACCGGTTTCTCCGTCGGTGACGATCTCCGGGACCCCCCCGGCCGCCGTCGCCACGACCGGCACGCCGGCGGCCATCGCCTCCAGGATCACCAGGCCGAACGGCTCCCAGTGCGACGGCAGCACCACGGCATCGGCTTCGCGGAGAATCGCCGGCACGTCATCGCGGAATCCCAGAAATTCGACCGCCTGCGACAACCCCGCCGCCTGCACGGCCCGCTCGATCCGGCCCCGCGTCGGGCCGTCGCCCACCATCAGACATCGCACCGGATTGGGTGAAGTCAGGCGGCGCAGGGCCTCGACCAGGACCTCATGGCCTTTGAACGGTGCGAAGTTCGACACGCAGACGACCGTCGGGCGGGCGGCGCGCCGGCTCGCGCCGTTCAACGCCGCCGAGAACGGCTGCAACGCAATGCCGTTGTGGATCACCGTGGTCTTCGATGGAGCGACGCGAATGCCCAGCCCTGAGCTCACCGCTTGCTTGACGGCCTCGCTGCAGGTCGCCACCCCGTCGCAGGCCTGGTACAGCGCCCGGTAGAACCATCCCAGGCACCATCGCTGCGCGCGCTCAAGCGGCGAACCCCATGGCAAGAGATAATTCGGCCCATGGATCGTTGAGACCCACACCGGCCCGCGCGCGATCCGGCACGCCAGCATCCCGTACAGGTCCGCCAGAATCAGATGGGTGTGGATGATGTCAGGACGGTGCTCCCGGATCAGACGGGCAAGCTGCCGGACGGCACGCCATCGAACCGGCACCGGAAACGCCAGCGGCCAATACGCCATCCCCCGTTCCCCGGCGATGCGCTCCATGGCCGCGGAAGGAGGGCACACGACGGCCGGCGCAAACCGCTCCACGTCGAGGGATCGGCACAACAGCTGCACGACGCGCTCGGCCCCGCCGAGCTCCGAGGAGGAGATCACGAGCATGAGACGAAGGCGCCGGACCGCGTCGCTCATTTGCGCACCGCGCCGAACCCCAGGACTCGGCCCTCGGCTTCGAGCGACACGTACGGCCGGCGCTGCGCCCGGCAGAACTGGTGGAACGCCGGGCTCCAGAAGATGTCGTCGCTGGCCAGCACCCCGCCCTCCGCCAGATGCGGCCAGACGGCCGCGTACTCGTAGGACTGGTGCGCATGCGTATGGAGGCTGTCGTGCAAGAAGAAGTCAATCCGAGGCGCGCGCACGAGCGCCGTCGGGAGCACCGCGCGGCTTTCGCCGAGCATCAGGGTATGGCGTCCCCGCAGACGGTTCGGGATCAGCCATCCCGGCTGATGCCCCGGCGGCAGCGCCGTGTCCGGCATCCCGTGCGTGGAGCCCTGGATCGTCGTCACCGCCGGGAGGTCGATGGAGATCAGCTCGCCGGCGCCGTTCTCGTCCAGCGCTTTGAGCATGACCGCGCTGGAATACCCGTCAAAGACGCCGGTTTCCAGGATCAGGCGGGGCGCGGCGCATCGGATGGCGACATAGAGAAACTCATACCACGGCGCGGCGGCCGCAGGGTGTCCCCGCACCGCCATCATGCACTGATTGATCTCCTCAAAGAAACGGGAGTGCCCGGCGTACGCGGCGCGGAACTCCGCGGCCGCCTGCGGCGCCGTCTCCGGCCACAGTGCCGGCACCGCGCGCTCCACAGCGAGCGGCGGCGGCGCAGCCAGCCGGACCGGGATCATGGACGGCCTGCGGACCGCCCGCCAGAACTTGGCCGGCGTGAGACTCCCCACTTCTCGGACGACGGTCGGCGCGGATATCATCGCGGTTCGTACAGGTCGAAATCCGAATCGGCGGCGCTCAGGAACCATTCCGACAGCGGCGGCGCCTGCGGGACCGCCCGGCGGTCGGCCACCTTGATCAACACCCGGTTCCTCGACGACACCGGCCACAGCCCCCGCCACGCCATCCAGCGCGGATCGAGTCCCCGATCTTGCGCATCACAGCGCAGCAACCGGCAGCCGAGCCGGGCCGCCGCATGCGCCGCCTGCCGCATCAGCGCGCCGGCGGCGGCATGATCCCCGGCCGCCAATTCGACCACCCGGCACGTCGGGATGCGGACCGACTTCACCTGGATGCTCCCGCTGCGCAGCACCAGGCAGCCGGCCATGCGTCCGTCCCGGCGCGCCACCCAGGTCTGATAGCGCCAATGCGGGTGGCCGGCAAACCGCCACCGCCACCAGGCGCCATCGCGCCGCGCGCAGGCGGCATACGAGCCCTCACGCGCACCCCACCACGCCTCAAGCTCCTCCCCGGCGCCGGCAGCCGGCTCCACCCGGATGCCCCGCCCCGACCTGAACGACGCGGCGCGCACAACCGGCACCACGCCGACGGCGCGCGGCAGCGCGCCGAGATCGTCGAACCCGTCAAACCGAAAAATCGGATAGGACGACTCGTTGGTGCCTCCGGCCAGGATCACGGCCATCTCCGATTGGACGGCGCGGACCGCCTCGCGCAGCAGCCATACCCCCGCCCCGCTCTTCCGACAGGCCGGGGCGACCACGAAGTCCTGGCACCACCCGCCTCGCAGCCGCCGGCCGCCGATCTTCACGTCGACCGGCACGATCGCGAGCTGTCCGATGATCGCCTCCCCCCGTCGCATCACCCACACCGGCATTCGAGACGCCGGCGCGCCGGGCGCGTCGAGATACTGCCACCTCACACGTCTTCGGACCTCGTCGCGGTCGGTGAAAAATCCGGCATGGAACTGATCGGCATAGGCCTGCTGCTGGAATGCGGCGAGCGCATCCAGCTCATCAACCGCCAGGCGCTGGACCGCCCAGGAGCCGGTCGCCGGGGCCGTCAAGGTTTCAGACATGCGCGCTCACCAGCCTCTGGTAGCCGGCATACCAATCAAACGCGCCGGCCATCGCCATCCGGAATTCCGGCAGCCCATCCGCCCAGGAGATCCGCGTCCGCCGAAGGCGGAACCGATCCGCGCCAGGCCGGTTCACGCCGGCAATCGTGGTGAAGGCCCCGGCATAGCCCTCCTCGGCCACCGCCGCGACCGTCGAGGCGTCGAACGCCGCATAGCTGCCGTAGGGATACGCGAACAGCGTCACCGGACGCCCCAGCCGTTCCTCGAGGAGCCGCTTGGACTCGCGCAGCTCCCTGCGCACGGTCTCGGACGGCACGCCGCGCAGCTTGGCGTGCGTGACGGCATGCGAGCCGACCGTCACCAAGTTGGAGCCGGCCAGCTGCGCCAGCTCATCCCACGTCAGCCGGTCCGGCCCGCGGCCCACCAGGTCCGTGGCGATGAACACCGTACTGGGAAACCCAAGTGACTCGAGCACCGGGTGGGCGTTCGTCAGATAATTCCGAAACCCGTCGTCAAACGTCAGCATCGCCGACGGCCCAGAAGGCCACGGCAGGCGTCCCGCGATGATGTCGATCGCCTCTTCCCCGCCGATCACGCGGAATCCCTCGTTTCTCAGCCAGTGCATCTGCGCGGCAAAGAGCGCCCAAGGCGTCGTCATCTGGTCCCAGTCGCCCGGCGTCTCCTCGTCGGTAATCGCATGATACGTCAGCACGCGGATCGCCGGCTCGCCGTTGAGGCGCCCACCCAGCGCGAACGCCGCGCGCCCCACCCAGCGCCGCAGCCGGATCTTGGCCGGTTTGCGCTCAGGCATCGACCTGGACGCCCCGCTTCGCCAACGCCGCTTTGAGATCGCCGAGACTGCGAATCCCCATGATCTCCGCGAGGGTCAGCGTCACCTGATAGCGCTGCTCCACCGCGCTGACCAGCAGGATACTGCGCAGCGAATCCCATCCGCGCACCGTCTCCGGCGAGGAGGCATCCGTCAGACTGGAGGGGTTCGCATGGAGCACCTCGCCGATCAGCCGGTACAACCCGTCTCCGGCCTGGCGCAGCGGAGCCATGCTCATTCCGCCGTCACCGTCACATGCGCCGGGACGGCCGGAACATGCGCTAACTCAAGCTGCCAGCGCTGCACTGAATCGTCGGTGCGCATGAGACTCACGCCACAGGCCTCGAGAAACCTCCTGGCCGGGGTGTTCTTCTCAGAGGGCCGATAGGCCACGCGCAGCTCCGACACCCCCCCGGCCTTCGCCCAGCCCGCCAGCACGCTCAACACGCTCTGCTCGACCCCTTTGCCCAACACCCGGCAGCTCAGCAGCCACAGGGGCACGTCCCACCAGCGGTCGTGCCGCTCAATGCTGAGCGCGCCGCTGATGCCCTGGTCGCCGAATCGGTCCGAGACTTCAATGGCATAGAGCCGCCGCCGAGGATCCCCCAGCCATTCAGCCAGCTGCGATTCGGTATAGCGCTCAAGCGTCAGGTTGAACTGGTTGGTCCGCTGGGTGAGCTGGGCCAGGCGCGGGATGGAAAACCGATCAGCCTCTCGAAGCCGGATCTGCACCTGCAATTGGCTGAGATACTCGTCGAGCGTGCGGACCTGCGTCCGGAATTCCCGCCGAGACCGCTCCTGCGCATACATGGCCCCCCGCCGGCGGTCTTCAGGCGTCAGGGACACCGCGTCCAACCCGACGAGCCGCTGCAACGTCCGCGCATACCCCGCAGGGTCCGGCGGCAGCTCCGGCACCAGCACCTCCGGGAGCTGCTGGGACACGAGCCACCGCTGCGCCGGCTCATCGTCGAGATAGACCAGACTGTCCAGCCCAAGGTTGAGCTCTTCGGCGATGGCGCGCAGGTTCTCGGTCTTGGGCTCCCAGTTGATCTTCATCGACGCGAAATGCGGCTCGCGCAGCACCATCGCCGGATGCTCCCGGATGACTTTCAGGGCGTCGTCGGGATTGTTGGCGCTGTTGACGGCCAGCAGCACGCCGCGCTCGAATAACGCCAGCAGCTCCTGCTGGAACGCGACGAACGTGTTGCCGGGCGGTGTCGCACCGAGCTGGATGCCGTCGAAGCCGTCCTCGCCGACGATGCCGCCCCACAGCGTGTTGTCCAGATCGAGCACGAGGCATTTCCGGCTGCGTCCCCGCAGCGCCAGCAGATAGCGGGCATAGTCGTCGCCCAGCCGGCTCCAGGCGTCCGGCGCCAGTTCCATATCCGCGAGGTAGTACAGCCGGTCATCGAAGGCGGCGTCTTTCCCCGATCGGCTCAGCACGCTGTCGAGATCCAGCAGGAACACGCGCGCGTCGTTGCGGAACTCCTCCTGCAGGCGCTGGTTGATCCACCGCACGGTTTCCAGCCAGCCGAACTTCTGCTTGGACTCCAGAAGGCCCAATGGCGAGCTGGTGGGAACCGCCAGTCCATGCACCAACACCAAACCGGAGGTCCAAGTGGCAGCCACCTGCGCCATCTTGCTCAATCGATTGGCGGCGTCTTCGGCCGCACTCCTGCGTTCCTCAACTGTGACTCCGTACGGGTTCGTCCACAGTCCGCTCAACAGCTCGCGCGCGCTCACCACAAGGATCGTCAGCTCTGGACGGAACGTGTATAACTCGCTGGCAGGATTGATGACCTCTTGCTGCCATTGGCCGTACGGCGCGACGTACCACGCCGTCTGGATGCCATGCGCGGCGCAGCGCGGCGACACCAGCTCCGGCACATGCCGCAGCGTGCCGGATCCGACCAAGGCGACGCGCACCGGCGCCGGGTCAGGCATCGCCGCTCCGTTGCGCAAGCAGATACAGGTCATGGCCGGTGTCGCCGAGCAGCGTCAGCGCGCCGTTCACCGGCACCGCCAGCGCCTTCATGGTGTAATGTTTGGCGAGATACAGCGTGCGCGCAAGCCGCATGCGGCCCGTCGCGGCGCGGCCGTGGCCGGAGGCCCGGCCGAGCGCCCTCGACGCCACCCCGAACTGCAGCGTCTGGTGCAGCCAGCTTTCGGCCTGCGCCATGCCGACCGCCACGCGCTCCACGCGGAACCCCGCTCCGACGACCGCGCGCTCAAGCGCGCGCCGGCTCCAGCGCGTCAGATGGTGCGGAGGAGCATCCCAGTGATAGCGGAACGCCGGACGGCGGTCCCGGTACGGCACGCTCAGCGCCAGCCAGCCACCGGGAACCACGAGGCGGTGCACCGTCTGTAAGAACGCCCGCGGCGAGGGGCTGTGCTCCAGCACTTCAAACGCCGTCACCACGTCGAATGCGCCGGGGCGCAAGGTCTCCAGCGGCGCGGCGTACAGCCGCGACAGCCCGTGACGCCGCGTCGCTTCTCCGATCGCGTGCTGGTCGAAATCCACGCCGCTCACCTCGTAGCCGCGACGGCGCGCCGCGGCCAGAAACGCGCCGGTGCCGCAGCCGACGTCCAGCAGCCGCCCGCCGCGGGCCGGCAGGTCGCGCAGGAACTGCCGGTGGTTCCACAGCAGCCCCGCCGGCTGGAACCGGTCGCGCATGACGTACATCGGCTGGCCCTCGTACCACGGCCCGTCCACGGACGGCATCGGATCGCTGTACACCACGTCGCATCCCGCGCAGTGGACCAGCGCGGTGTCTCCGTGCCGCTCGATGACGCGCGGCGCGGCCGGCGGCGCCGCGCAGACCGGGCACGCGGTCCCGGCGCCAACGGCCCGGCTCGGTGCGGTGGTCGTCATTGCGGAACTCCTGCCACCGCGGTCAAACGGCTTCGGATGCGGCCAAGTACCTGCGCCAAGAGTTGGCGCTCGGACGGAGACAGGACCTGAAGGGCCCATGCCGCCAGGCCATAGATTACGCACACCACGAGGGTCGCAATCGACAGCGTCATGACGGGATGGCGATCCGGCAGCCATGGCAGTAGACCCACCGCGCTGAGCACCGTGCAACCTCCCGCGACTGCCAGGCGCCACGAGCCGACTGTCACGCGCACGGCCGCTGACCGGCCGGCCGCCCAGAGCAGCATCACCTGCGCCAGCAGCGCGCAGGTCATCGCGGAGGCCGGGCCGTAGTACGGATGGAGCGGCACCAGCACGGCGTTCAGCAGCAGACTGACCGCCGCCGAACCCACATAACACCGGCAGATCGTGCCCGTGCGGCGCTCCAAAAAGAGCACCCGCTCCATCGCGCTCCGGATGATCATCAAGACCGGAAGCGGCAGCAGCGCCAGCATGAGGCCGCGCGGTCCGACGTACGCCTCGCTGGCCAGGAAGGCGATCAGATCCCGGCCCCACAGCCCCAACACCACCAGGATCGGCAGGACGATCAGCAGGCTGTACCGAACTGAGGCGTTCATCAATCGCCGGCAGCGCGTCAGGTCGCCGGCGTTGTGGGCCGTCAAGGCATACGGATCGAGCACGCTGCTCACCATGGTCGCGGTGAGCGCCACGACCATCGCGACCAGCCCGTACTGGTAGGCGTAGACGCCCACTTCATGCGTGGAATGAAATAGGCCGATGAAATACCGGTCGGACCAGCCGATCACGAAGTTCGACACATTGGTCAGCATCAGCGGCAGCCCGAACCGAACCGCCGTCGCGTAGAGGGCTGGGCGCAGCGGCGCGCGCCACAACCCCTGCGGGCCGGCGAAGACGATCCCCAGCACCACGGCGGCGAACGCGCCGGACAACCAGCACGCCAGCACCCGCGGCAGCGTCACGCGTGCCGGCGACACCGCAAACAACCCGAACACCGCCAGTGCCCAGGCGGCGTTCTGCAAAAAACTGACCAGGTTGCTGCGCTCGATCTCCGTGCGCACCACCAAGTACCGGCCCAGTTCAGTCGCCCCAATATCGCAGAGGATGATGCCGATGGTCAGATAGAGCATCACCTCGCTTCCCCGCAGTTGCAGGAAACGTCCGGCCGCATCCCTGAATCCCGGAATTGCGAGGAGCGCTCCCGCGACCGCGACAATCAGGCACGTCTGTAACCCGACAATGCTCTTGAGGAGTGTCTGGGCCTCCTCCCGGGGCCGTCCAGGCACCTCTCGCTCATAGTATTGATGGGCGCCTAACCGGAGCAGGTTCATCGAGAACATGACTGTGGTCGCCAGGAGGGCATAGATCCCGTACTGCTCCGGCGCCAGGGCCCGTCCCAGCGCAAGCACCAGGAGCATGCGGGCAGCCAGCTGCACGAGGAAGAAGAAGCCGTTGTTGACCGCCTGGCTGACCAGCCGCGTCCCGAACGCCAGGGCAGGATGGGGGCTACCACCGCTCATCCGTCTCGCTCAAGTGTTCCGCCAGCGTGCCGCCGGTCCGGGTCCGCTTCTGGAACGCCAGGACGACGTACCGGGTCATCAAG
This sequence comes from Candidatus Omnitrophota bacterium, assembly GCA_016192545.1. Classification (GTDB taxonomy): domain Bacteria; phylum Omnitrophota; class Gorgyraeia; order Aquiviventales; family Aquiviventaceae; genus JACPTX01. The sequence goes on from JACPTX010000007.1 coordinate 23,818, forward strand.
TCCACCAGGCCGATATCCGGGCGGAACCGCCGGATTTCCTCGGCGATCCGCGACAGGCGGCTCTCCTCGAATTGGTTCAGCAGCCGGGGGCTGAGGCCCGCGCGGTCATCGGTATCATGCGGCGGCAGCAGCGGCCGGACGCCGAGCAGGGCCAGGTCATGGCGGTCCGCCCGCTCCACGTACTCGTTGATCGTGGGATGGGCTTTGCCCTGGTGGTAGGCGCGGTACCGCTCCAGCCAATCCTGCGCCTGGTCCGGATGGCGGGCCGCGACGTACCGCGCGAAATCGTCCTCGGTCATCCGCTGGCAGGCATAGGGAAAATCCCCGGCGATGAACGTCGAGTTCACCGGGTACCACCAGGAATCCGCCAGCGCCGCGAACACGCCGCCTTCCTCTAAGGCGGCGCTCACCTTGGCGAACAGCCGGTCCGGGTCGAAATACGAGAGACACAGAAAGGCTGTAATAAGATCGAAGGACTCCTGCAGCGTGAAGAGATCTCGGACGAGATACCGATCAATCACCGGGGCGCGCCGCAGGACCGGCCGCCAGAACACCGAGCCGCGGGGCGGCAGGTACCCGAAGCTGTTGAACAGCGGCGACAGCCGCTTGCCGCGCCAGGCGGCCTCGCCGATCAGCACGCGGCGCAGCCGGGGCGAGAAGGCCGCCGCCGCGGCAGCCGCCCGGAACCGCGCCCAGTAGTTCAAAAATTGCGCCGTCGGGAGCTTGCGCGAGAGATCCTTCAGTTCCACCACCGTGACATGCCGGGCGACCCCCTGCCCGCGCAGCAGGCGCGCGATCGTGCCCTCCGCTCCGCCGATCTCCAGGGCCCGTGCCCAGCGCATCGGCAGCCCGAGGCTGGCGAGGAAGTCCATGACCACCGCGTATTCGTAGACGTCCTTGACGAACCGGTCAATCCCCATGACCCAGCCATCGGGGTCCTCGTAGCCCGCGAGCACGTCGCGGGCGGTGACCCGGGGCGCCCGCTCGCCATAGCCCTCGACGCGCCTCAGCTCGACTCCGCTGGAGGTCGTGAAGGAGGGGCTAGAGGAGATTGAACCGCTCATGGTCTCGATTCGGCTCCGCCGCCTTGGTGACGGTCACGATCGGCTCCACCTCATCCGGGGCCTCCGCCGCCGTCCCATCGCTCCAATAGAGGCGTCGGTTCGTGGGGCTCAGGGTGCGGTCCGCGACCTGCGGCACCCGCGCCTGCTCGACCTCGGGGCCGTTGGCGTGGTTCCAAACGGTGTCCTTGACCCGCCACCGCCCGCCGGGCCCCCGGTCCCAGATGGACAGGTCGCGCATCGGCTCCACGCACCCCTCGAACTCCTCCTCGGTCATCCCGAGGAATTTCAGGTACACGTCCAGGGTCCGCGGGCGCGCCGCGTCGTAGCGCCGGACCATCTCGATGCCCTCCTCGCGCGTCATGCGGCCGTAGCGGATCTCGGTGCTGGCGTCGTCCGTCGCCCGGCCGTAGCCGAACTTCAGGTACTTCATGTAGTCGTGGACCTCGTTGGCGTGGTCATCCGTCTTGGAGTACAGGCTGAAGGTCCGGTCGCGCCGCCGCGTCAGCGGCTGGAACTTGTAGCGGCTGATCACCAGCTCGGCTTGGGCCTTGGCATCCCAATAGATGTAGTTCGTCAGGAAGATGCCCCGCACCCCGACCTGCTCGATCTCCTCATCGGTCGGATAGATGTAGGGATACAGGTCCTGCCACGTGATCCCACTGGCAGGGTCCTTGACGATGTCCTCCGGCTCGATGCCCCGCATGTCATGCTCCTGCCGGACCCACTTGGTGAACTCCACCATGTCGTCCAGCGTGAAGACCCCGGTCAGCTCCCCGTAGTGCTCCGGCCAGATGATCAGCGGGATCTGGTACTTGACCGATACCTGGAACGGCACGGTCATGATGCCGGCGTGGTAGTGCCAGGTCAGGTCGCCGACTTTCTTGACCATGTACCGGGCGATCTTGCGCACCGACTCGGGATTGGCGGTGAACCGGAGCAGGTCCACATTGAACTGCTCGACCAGGTTGTTGAGGTTGCGCAACCCCAGCGAGGTATTGAAGGTATGGTTGAACGTCACGCAGAGGGGGTTGAGGCCGTAGACGCGCTTGATGAGATGGACCTGGAAATGGCTGTCCTTGCCCCCGCTGACCGGCACCAGGCAGTCGTAGATGTGGCCGGCCGCGCGCGAGCGCTCCTTGTACTCGGCCAGGAGGCGGGCCAGCGTCGCCTCCCGCTCCTTCCAGTTGATCCGGTGGCGCGCCTCGTGATGGCGGCAACCGCTGCAGATGCCTTGGTCGTCGAAGAGGATGGTCGGCCTGGCGTTTTCCGGATACAAGCACCGCAGGCAATATCGCATGAATCGCTCCGCCTAATTCGTGTGCCGCAGGTAGCCCCGGCGGCCGATCTCATCCGCGAAATTCCGCGCCAATTGAACCGCCGCCTCGTCGGTCAGATGCACGTAATCCGCCAGCAGCTCATGCGGGATCAGGCGCGCGTTGTCCACCAGCGGTACGCCCGACCGACCGGCCACGGCCCGGATGAGGTCCTGCATCGGCGCCTCCTGCGGCCGCTGATAGTCCTCCAGCAGCTCCGGGCGGATCGCCTGGGTGGACAGCATGATCGGCACGTCCTCGTACCGGGCCACCTGCACCATCAGCGACAGATTGCGCTCAAACGCCCGGAGCCCGAACGGCACCCAGCGCTCCTCGAACATCGCCTCGGTGAGCCCCTCGCGCTCGAGCTTCAACCAGTCGGCGACCCGATGCGTCAGCACCGAATAGAGCGCCGAATGGCACAGCCAGCGGTGCCACGCCGGCGCCAGCAGATGCCTCCGCAACTCGCCGACATCCCGCGCCGGCGTCAGGATCCCGACCAGCCCCAGGTCATTGACCATCTCATAGACGATCAAGACGTCCGGCTCATAGTTGATCAGGCGCGTGACAAGATTGGCCAGGTTCTCGTAGGTGGTCCACCCCGGCAGGCCGGCATTGATCACCTCGATCCGCCGATCCGGATGCCGCGCCGCCAACTCGCGCTCCAGCTGCGCCGGCCAGGACGCCTCTTCGCTCGAGAGGTAGTACCCCCCCCACGTCGAGGACTCCCCCAGGCAGATCACCCGGAAGACCTCTGCCGGCTTGACCGGCTCAAAGGGCCTGCCGCGCAGGCCCGCCGCGTTGTAGCGGTAGACCTTCGGATGCCGGAGATCCACGCGCGCGACGCTGTCCGGCTTCCAGGTCCAGTTGACATAGGGGTGAGGAATCTGCAGCGCTTCCTGCGCATTGTGCGTGTGCACGTTCACGCCGTGGATCGCATCGTAGGCGCGGACCGCCAGCTCGCCGGAGGTCATCAGGCTGATGACGGACAGACCCGCGCTCAAGACCAGTCCGCGGCGGCCGTTCCGCTTCCGGCGCCAGGCGGCGGCCGGCACGCGCGGGTTAGTCCGCTGACGGGTCATCCGGAACCGCCCGGTTGCGCCGCTCGTAACTCACGCCCTCCCCTACGCGGGCCAGATGCCGATCCCACGGCTCCTTCGACGGCAGGAACTTGAAGGCCGCGGCATCACGGATCGCCCCCTTCGGCGGCGTCGCCCGGTGCACGACGTTGGAATTCCACAACACCACGGAACCGGCCCGGCCTTCCATCGCGACCCAGCCGCGGTTCAACCGATCGGCAAACCGCTCACTCTGGTAGCGGTCGAAGAACCCGCTGCGCAGCAACCGGCGGGTTCCCGGCCAGGGGTGAATCCGCAGCGCCCCGCTGGTCTGGTCGCAGTCGGTCAGGTACACCATCGCCTTGAGGACCGCCGGCGGATAGTTGTCGGTATGCCACAACCCGGATGCTTCCATCGAGCGTTCTGTCGGGACCAGCCGGTAGATCTCCGCACTATAAATCTTGAAGTGCGAGCGGAACGCGGCCTCCAACGTGGCGACGATCTCCGGCCGCAGGAACTGAAAGATTTCCGGGACGTCGCGGACGCAGTGCGAAATCTGGATCATCCACGGCTCGAGCTCGTCTACCGACGTCTGCCCTGCGGCGGCGAGCCGCTCAACCTTCTGGGCGATCGTCTGCACCAACCCTGGGTCTTGCGGCGGGAAAATATAGTAGCCATCGGTCCTCAGCTTCCGGACGGCTTCCTGTACGACGGGGCCGGCGGCCGCGCCATCGCCGCCGGGATGCACACGGCGGCACTCCCGCCAGTACTGCAGATAGCGGAGGTTCTGCCGCATCGGCCTGATGTTGCCGAACACCAGCCGGTTGGGCCGGAACGTGTCGAGCGCGGGATAGCGCGCAGCCAACCGCCGATAGCCCGTCTTCACCCGCTGCAGCACCGCGTCCATGGCTCCCTCCTACAAATACCGTTGCGCACGGATGGTGTCGAAAAACTTCGTGGCGATGATCGCCGCCCCGGCGTCGTAGACGTGCACTTCCGACGTGAACAGCTCCGGCGGGATTTCCCCGGCGATCTCGACGACCGGCACCCGATACGTTCGGCCGACCGCGCGGATGATCTCCTGCATCGGCTCCACCAGCTCCCGGTGGTAGGGGTGGATCCGGTCAACCCGCAAGGCCTGGGTTGAGAGCACGATCGGGACGCGCTCGGCTTGTGCGACCCTGACCATCAACGAGAGGTTGCGCTCGAAGGATCGCGCGCCGAACGGCACCCACTGCGGCTCAAACAGGCGGGCCCAGGGATCCTTGGATCCGCGCAGCCCCAGCCGGCCGGTCAGCCAATAGCTGATGAAGGAGTAGGTCGCCGAATGACAGAGCCACCGATGCACGGGATGGCCGATCAGGTGCCGGCGCAGCGCCCCGACATCCTGTTCGGGCGAGAGCACACCGATCAACCCAAGATCATTGACCATCTCGTACACCAGGAGCAGATCCGGTTCGTATCCCAGCAGGCGCGTATTGAGATGGAACAGGTTCTCATACGTCATCCAGCTCGGCAGTCCCGCATTGATGACCTCAATACGCCGGCCCGGATAGGCCTCCTGGAGCATCCGCTCCAATTGCGCCGGCCACGTCATCTCCTCCCCGGACAGCGCATAATCGCCCCACGTCGAGGACTCCCCCAGGCAGATCACCCGGAAGACCCCTGCCGGCTTGACCGGCTCAAAGGGCCTGCCGCGCAGGCCCGCCGCGTTGTAGCGGTAGACCTTCGGATGCCGGAGATCCACGCGCGCGACGCTGTTCGGCTTCCAGGTCCAGTTCAGGTACGGATGCGGAATCCGCAGCGTCGTCTGCCAGTTATGGGTATGGATGGTGACCCCGCGCATCCAATCATAGAGGCGGATGGCGGCTTCGGCGGTCGCCAGGGCGCTGACGCACGCCAGCGCCACCAGGCCGATCCGCACGCCCTGCTTCGTTCGCTTAGCGGACATCGATCCCCGCTGTCCTGAGGAACTCTTTGGCTTTCTTCGTGCTGTGCTCGGTGTAGTGGAACACGTTGGCCGCCGCCACGGCCTCGACGCCGGTCGCGAGGCCGTCCGCCAGATGCTGCCACGCGAACGCCCCGCCGAAGGCGATCACCGGGATGTCCACGGCCCCGGCCACCGCCTTCATCAGCGCCAGATCATAACCCTGCTGCAACCCTTCATGGTCAATGGACGTCAGGAAGATCTCCCCGGCGCCTCGGCGCTGGGCTTCTTGCGCCCAAGCGACCGGATGGAGGCCCGTCGCCTCGCTGCCCCGGTTGATAGACACCTTCCACGCATTCGTCGCCCGTCTGACATCGATTGAGACGACGACGCATTGACTTCCGAAGACCGTCGCGCACTCCGTGATGAACGCCGGGCGGCGCACCGCCTCGGTGTTCACCGTAATCTTGTCCGCGCCCAGCCGCAGCAGCGCCCGCGCTTCGTCCACCGAGGTCACCCACCCGCCCGCCGTCAGCGGCACGAAGCACTGCTTCGAGAGGCCTTCGATCGCCTCGTAGAATTTCTCCCGTTGATCCAGCGTGCGGCTGACATCCAGCAGCACGATCTCGTCCACCGCCCATTTGTTGAAGAAGTCCACTGCCGTCGCCGGCTTCCAGTGGATGATGTTCGTGTGCGTGAAGCTCACGCTGCGCACGACCACCCCGTCGCGCAGGATCAGGACCGGAATCAGGCGCTTCTTCAGCATCCTCAGGAGCCCCGGCGCATCAGCTCGAAGACGCGCTCGGCGACGAACCGGAACCCGTCGGGGGTGAGGTGCAGCGGCCCACTGAACGGTTTCAGGCCCGAGGCCATCGCCTCGTTCAGACGGCCGCAGAGGTTCACCACACGGAGATCCGACGGTGCCTGCCGCACGATCTCCGCATAGAGGAGGGGGGCGTACGTGAACTGCCACGGCCGCAGCGCCCCCGGGTTAGGAAACGGGTAATCAGCCCCTCCCTCCACGCAGCCGGGGATCGCCTGCAGGACGAAGAGACTGGTGAATCCGAATTCGTCCCCAAGCGCCTCAACCATTCGCGCGTATTGCACGTAGGCCCGCGCCGCCTCCTCGGCGTGCGCCGCCTGCTGTTCCAGTGAGGCGCGTTGAATGGGAGGAGGGACCGGCCGCTTGCACAGCCCCACGCGCATGCAGGCGCGCGCCATGAGGTTCACGAGCGCAGAGTTCTCAAGATTCACGGTCCGCTGGCCGCGTGCTACCAGGTCGGCTACCCAGAAGTACTCGTAATCCCCGGCAACGTAGGGTGCGACCAGGGTCTCATCGGTCGTCCAGACGGACAGTCCCCGTCCCGACTCGTTCACGCCGTCGTAGAAGACGACCGCTTTCGGCACCCGCCCCTCGCGGAGCTGATCAATCAGCAGCGGCAGCTCATCGTGGATTCCGTAGTCCGTAATGCCCATGTTGTAGACGCGCCACGGCAGCCCGGCCTCGCGGGCCAGCGCTTCAAGCTGCACGGGAATCGTGTCCGCGTCATCGACACTCCAGCCGAACATCTGCGCCCCCCCGAACGCGAGGACGTTGTACCGCGCCGGATCCCAGTCGTCGAACTGCCGCCGACCGGCCGGCCGGCCGGCCCGAAACCCGCCTTCATCGATGTTCAGCCGCGCGTCATGGAACTCCTGCTTGACCACGCGCATCCGGTACGGGGCCAGTTTCTGCGGTCTGCCGGCCGTCGGATGAGGAACCCCCGGGCGATCCAGATGCACGTCCTTCACCAGCCACGCCAGACCCTCTGCGCCGATCAGGAGCAACACCACCGCTCCGATGACGGCCAGGCTCTCGCGCCCGCGCGTCCTGAGATCCCGCCGACGCAGCTTCATTGGCCGGCCACCATCCCCTGCTGCCTGAGCCACTCGAACATCCGCCGCGCAACCAGGCGGTTGGCATCCGGATCCACATGGACCCAGTCGAGATACACCGTCCGCGGCACCTGCCGGAACACGTCGCCGAGATAAGAGAAATGCGAGTGCCTCGTCTCTTTCATGAGCCGATAGGTGCGCTGCGTGAGCTGCGTCAGGTCCGGATGCACCGAGGAGATCTCCACAATCCGCCGTTCCTCCGCGGTCAGGAGTTTCTCCTCCGCAAGAATCATGGGCTGCCAGAAGAACGCGTACCGGAAGCCGTACCGCTCGGCCAGCGCATCCACGATCTCGATGTTGCGCAGATAGCGCGCCCGGATCGACTCGGGCACCTCCTCCAACGATTCTTCCTGGAGGCGGTGGCGCTCCAGGTAGGGCTTGCGAAGCCGCAGCCGCGTCGCCACCTTGTCATAGAGCTTCGCCGCGGTCGTCGATTGCCACAGCAGCCGCGCGGGACTGCGCTCAAACTTCCGCTTGACGTCATAGAGGTTGGCGTGAGCATCCGGCAAGCCGTTTTGATACCGGGTCGAGATCTCGTTCCACCCGTCGTAAAACAGGACCAGGTCTGGGACCTCGCCTTCCTTGAGCATCAGAACCAGCTGCAGCACTTCCTGGGTACTTACCCACGCGCTCTCGCCGTAGTTGCGCACGCAGGCCGGACGCCCGGCGTCACTCAACGCATTCGCCAGATGCGAGGGGATGGTGCCCCAATCCGGGGAACCCGTCCCCCACAGCGCCGAGCCGCCGAGCACGAAGACCTGCAACGAGTCATCGCCGCAGGTGATGCCGGTGGTACGCCGCAGCCCTCCCGGTTCGATGGAGATCTGCGTCCCCGCATAGGGCGCCCGCCGCCAGATGACGTACGGATGATAGTCATAACGATTGACCGCCGCCTCCTCCCGCTGCAGGGCTGAAACCCAGGCTTTGCCCTGGTAGTAGGAGGGAGCGGCTTCGACGCTCCGGCTGATCCTCCCGGACAGCCGCAATGCGATCCGGGCGGCGCATTCCCCTGCTCCGACGAGGATGACGCCGGCACCGAGACTCAGCACCCCATAATACATGGTGGCCTTCGCTATGCGAGCCATGACAGGAATCTGGCGCGGTCGCGGCATGTCTATTCCACTGATGATGTCCGCATGCACAAGCGCGCGCTTTGGACGAAGTTCTTCAACAGGTGTAACCCGACTTGCTGGCTCTTCTCCGGATGGAACTGCACGCCGAAAATCTGCTCCTTCTGGACCGCGGCGGTCACGTCGGCGCCGTGCCAGCAGGTGGCGGTCACCGCCCCGGCCTCTTCCGGCGCGACCTCGACGTGGTAACTGTGGACGAAATAGAAGACCGGCTCCCCCGGCAGGTCGGCGAACAAGGCGCTGTCCCGTATGAGCCGCAGATCATTCCAGCCCATGTGCGGGACCTTGAAGCGCCTGTCGTCCGGCTCCAGCCGCTTCACGGCGCCGCGGATCCACCCGAGGCCCGCATGCTCGCCGTGCTCGAAGCTGACGTCCGCCAGAAACTGCATCCCCAGGCAGATGCCCAGGTACGGCTTGCCCTTGCGCCGGACCTCCTCCTCCAGCGCCTCGACGAAGCCGCGCGCCCGGAGGTTGCGCATGCCGTCGCCGAACGCGCCGACGCCGGGCACCACGATCGCCGCCGCCTCCCGGAGCTCTTCCGGGCGCGTGACGAGCCGGGCCGGGCTGCCGATCGCCTCGAAGGCGTTGGCCACCGACTTCAGATTGCCCATGCCGTAGTCCACGATGGCAATCATGCTCTCCTCAGGCGCGGATGGGAATCGAACGGCGACGCAGGAACGCCTTGGCCTTGATCGGGCTGAGATCCCGGAAATGGAACAAGCTGGCCGCGGCCACCGCCGACGCCCGCCCCTCGAGCACCCCCTCGGCGAGATGCTCCAAACTGCCCACCCCGCCCGACGCAATCACCGGGATGGTGACCGCCTCCGCCACCCGGCGGATGAGGGTGAGGTCATAGCCTTCCATAGTGCCGTCCCGGTCAATAGAGGTGAGCAAAATCTCACCGGCCCCGGCCTCCTCGGCCTGCCTGGCCCACCGCGCCGGGTCCAGGCCGGTCGCCTTGGTGCCGCTGTGCGTGAAAACCTCATAGCCATCCGGGCCGGTCCGCTTCGCGTCAAGGGACACGACGACGCACTGGCGGCCGAAGATGCCGGCGGCCTCGGTGATGAACGCCGGGCGCTCGAGGGCCGCGGAGTTGATCGCGACCTTGTCGGCGCCGGCCTGCAGGAGCCGCCGGATGTCGTCCACCGTCCGGATCCCGCCGCCCGCGGTCAGCGGCATGAAGATCTGCCCGGCGACCTCCGAGACCGCGCGGCGGAGCTGCTCGATGCCCCGGCCCTCGACGGTCGCGCGGATGTCGAGGTAGACCAGCTCGTCCGCCAGCTGCGCGTCATAGACCATCGGCGCCTTGACCGGATGGCCGACGTCGCGCCGCACGCCGTCCCGCATGAGCTGGAACCGCACCGTCTTGACCAGGCGGCCGTCGTGGAGCAGCAGCGTCGGGATCAGCCGGACCTTCGGCATCCCCCCACCTGCATGTGGCTCGAAGAGCCAACCATTCGCCTTCGGCGAATATGCAGGGGGTGGGACGGCCGGGTCCCACTGCAGGAAATTGCGCAGCAGCGCCAGCCCGGTCTCCTGGCTTTTCTCCGGATGGAACTGCACGCCCGCGAGATTGCCGCGCTGGATCGCCGACGTGAACGGCTGCCCGTACACCGACGTCGCGCAGACGGCCCCCGCATCGTCGCAGGCCACGTGGTAGCCGTGCACGAAATAGAAATTCGGCGAGGCGCCGAGGCCGCGGAACAGCGGCGCGTCCTGCCGCGGCAGGACGTCGCTCCAGCCGATGTGGATCGTCTTCCAGTCTTCGCCGCGGTCCTCGAACGGCCTGACCGTGCCGGGGATCCAGCCCAGGCCCTGGTGGCGGCCGTGCTCGAAGCTCTCCCCGGCCAAGAGCTGCATGCCCAGACAGATGCCGAGGAACGGTTTGCCGGCGCCGAGCACTTCGCCGCGCAGCGGCTCGATCAATCCCCGCCGCCGCAGGTTGCTCATCCCTTCCCCGAACGCGCCGACGCCTGGCAGGACGACGCGGTCAGCCTTCGCGAACTCCTCGGCGCGGCCGGACACCGTCGTCTCGGCGCCCAGGGCCTCGAAGGCCTTGGCCACCGAGCTCAAATTGCCCATGCCGTAGTCCACGATGGCGATCTTCACTGCGGGCGGCTCCAGGTCGGCTGGTCCCACAGCGGCTCGCCCTTCGGCATCGTGCTGAAGTCCGGCTTGTTCGGGTAGACCGCATGCTCCGCGGCGATCCGGTTGAACTCCTCCTCGGTGATGCCGACCAGCTCCAGGAACACGTCCAGGCTGGCGGGCCGCTTGCCGTCGTGCTGCTGCATGAGCTTCAGGCCTTCCTCGCGGGTCAGGCGGCTGTCGCGGATGTCAATGCATGCCAGGTGGTTGGTGCGCCCCATCCCCCGCTTGATGAACCGCAGGTAGTCGCGCACGCCCTGCAGGAAGCACTCGATCTTCTCGTAGCCGTATTCGCCGGGCACGCCCTCGACGGCCTCTTCCTGCCAGCCCAGCTCCTGCTTGATGATCCCGGTCTGCGTCTTGACGTCCCACGGGATGTAGCTGCCCAGGCAGATGGAGCGATAGCCCAGGGCGCGCAGCGCGTCTTTCGGGGGGTAGCGGAACGGCTCCAGGTCCTGCATCGTCACGCCGCCGCCGAGCATGCCCTGCATGTCCTCGGCGGTGATGCCGAGGTTGATGTAGCGGTTGAACCGCTTCTCGTCCACCAGCTCCGGCTCGTCGAGGCGGAAGTAGGCATTGTACTCGGTGTTCGGCTGGCCCCAGATCACCAGCGGCACCTGGAACCTGAGCGCCATCTGCATGGGGAATGAGAAGATGCCGGTGTGGCAGTGCCAGCAGAAGTCGCCTTTGCGCTTCAGGCTCTCCAGCATCAGCTGCTTGACGACCTTCCAGTTGGCGCGGAATTTCAAGAAGTCCACGCCGAGGGAGCGGATCGCCCGCTCGGTGTTGGCCAGCACCGTCGGGCGGAAGAAGCCGTGGTCGAAGCACACGACCAGGGGCCGGAGCCCGTAGGTCTTGACCAGCGCGTAGAGCGTGAAGGTGCTATCCTTGCCGCCGCTGAACGGCACCAGGCAGTCGTAGGCGGACTTGCCGCGATACGCATCCAGCAGCGCGCGCAGCTCGCGGTCCTTCGCGGCCCAGTCCACCGCCTGCTGCTTGTGCTCGATGTTGCGGCAGACGTTGCACACGCCCTGCTCGTCGAAGACGATCGTGTCGTGCGTCTCCAGCAGGAGGCACTTGGCGCAGCGCCGCAGCGCCTCAGACGACGGCTTAGGCTGAGGCGGCGCGGCTGGCTTGTCGGCTAACGGCATGGTCGGTGCTCCTCGGCCGGCTGGTGACCAGGTCCCACGAGAGCGGCGTCCCCTTGGCGATGTCCCGCGCGGCGCGCCGGCCCAGCACCAGCGGCAGATATTTCGGCGGCAGGCCGTCGGCCGGCCGGATCGAGCGGACGTTCGTCGTCGTCAACGCCGCGCCGGCTTTCACGTCGGCCACGACGAACAGCGACCGGCGGAAGCCGCGGTTGCGTCCCTCGCCGTCCGACAGCCGCCAGTCGGGCGTGCCGATCGCCTGCTCGACGGTCCGGATCCCCTTGACCATCACGCGGAACTCGTCCGGCTCGAACGAGAACCCCGCGTCCGGCCCGCCGTCGGCGCGCGAGAGGATCAGGTGCTTCTCGATGATGCAGGCACCCAACGCGACGGCCGCCTGCGGCACCTCGCGGCTGAGCGTGTGGTCCGACAACCCGACCGGCACGCCCAGCGCCCGGGCCAGCCGCGGGATCGCGGCCAGATGCATGTCCGAGGGCCTGGCCGGATAGTCGCTGGTGCACTTCAGCACCGCCAGCTGCGTCGCCCCGGCGCGCCGCGCGGCCTCGACGGCTTCCAGGATCTCCACGAGCGTCGCCAGGCCGGTGGACAGGATCATCGGCTTGCCGGTTTTGGCGATGCGCTCGATCAGCGGCAGGTCCACGATCTCGAAGGACGCGACCTTGAAGGCCGGCATCTCCAGCCGCTCAAGGAACTCCACGGCGGTCTCGTCGAACGGCGAGGAGAACAGGTCAATCCCGGCCTCGGCGGCGACCGCCTTGAGCTTGGGCTGCCACTCCCACGGCGTGAAGGCCTCTTGATACAGCTCGTAGAGCGTGCGGCCGGCCCAGGTGTTGCCCGGCTTGATCTGGAACGGCGCGGTGCGCGCATCCAGCGTGAGGGTATCCGGCGTGTAGGTCTGCAGCTTCACCGCGTCCGCCCCGGCGGCCTTGGCCGCCTTGATGAGCGCCGCCGCCCGATCGAAGCTGCCCCGGTGGTTGCAGGACAGCTCGGCGATCACGTAGGCCGGATGGCCCGGCCCGATTCGACGGCCGTTGATCTCGATCACGGGATTCATGGTTTTCGAAACACGGGTTGCACCACCGGCCCCTCCAAGAGGGCGCCAAGCCGGCGCTCCCTGAGCGCGGCGGCCAGCAGCTCCAGCGCCGTGCGGTAGACGCGCAGGGCCGCGTCCACGTCCTCGTCGGTGTGCGCCAGGCACATGTTGTGCGTCGCGGTGAAGAGCAGGCCCCGCTTGAGGCATTCCTGCTGGACGTACGTCTTCATCGCCAGCCCGTCCGGACCGTTGAACATGACGCCGGTTCTCGGCGACAGCCCGAGGCACCGGGTCGCCTGCCCCAGGCCGTACGCCTCGGCGAGCGCGTTATAGCTCTCGCGGAGCCGCCGGCCCCGCTCCCAGAGCGTCTCGATCGCGCCGGGTTCCCTGAGCGCCTCGATGGTCGCCTTGGCTGCGGCCAGCGACGCCGTCTCCCCGCCGAAGGTCGAGGAGAAAAAGACCTCTTCAAACAGCTGCATCACGTCCCGCCGCCCGGCGAGCGCGGCCGACGGCATGCCGTTGGCCAGCCCCTTGCCGACACAGGCCAGGTCCGGGATCACGCCGAAGCGCTGCTGCGCGCCGCCGAGCCCGACGCGAGGCCACGTGACGATCTCATCGAAGATCATGAGCGCCCCATGCCGCCTCGTCACCTCGCGCACGCCTTCCAAAAATCCCTGCGCCGGCTCCACCAATCCGACCGGCTCCATGATCACGGCCGCCACCCGGCCCGGGTGCGACGCGAAGAGCGCCTCAAGCGATGCCAGGTCGTTGTACGCGAAGGCCTTCGTCAGCCCGGCCACGGCATCCGGCACCCCGCGGCGGCGCGTGGTCGTGCCCACGAACCAATCCTGCCACCCGTGATACCCGCAGCACAGCATCAGATCCCGGCCGGTGAACGCGCGCGACACCCGCACCGCCGCCGAGGTGACGTCGCTGCCGTTCTTGCCGAAGCGCACCATCTCCGCGCACGGGATCAGCTCCGCCAGCAGCCGCGCGACCTCCAGCTCCAGCGGATGGCTCAGGGTGAACGAGATGCCCTCGCGCGCCTGGCGCGCAATCGCCTCCGCCACCCGCGCATCGCCGTAGCCGAGGGTGACCGCGCCCAGCGCCATCGAGAAGTCCAGGTACTCGTTGCCGTCCACGTCCCAGACGCGGCAGCCGGACCCGCGCTGGAGATAGACCGGGGCCACGCCCTGCACGAACTGCGTCGGCCCTTTGCTGAAGGTCTGCGAGCAGCCCGGGATCAGAGCCTCGCCCTCCCGCTTCAAGGCCTGCGACCGCTCCAGCCGGCGCGCCTGCGGCGGCACCGGCGGCGCGCTCAGCAGCGCGCGGATGTGGTCCTCACTCACGACCGGCATCACGCCCGCCTCCGCTCCCAGTCCGCGCGCAGGATGCCCATGACGTATTTGTCGTGGAAGACTCCGTCCCGGAACAGCTGCTCTTTCAAGGTCCCCTCGATCACAAAGCCGAGCCGCTGGTAGAGGCGCACCGCCGCCGCATGATCCGCGTGGACGCCCAGCGTGATCTTGTGGAGGTTCAGCCGGCGGAAGGCGTAGTCCAGGATCAGCGCGATGGCTTCCCCGCCGTAGCCCAGGCCCCAGACCCGCTTGTCCCCCACCATGATGCCCATGTCGGCGCGCCGGTGGATCGGATGGATCGGCCCCAGCTTGATGTTGCCGACGTGCGCGCCGCTGCGCCGGTCCGTGATCGCCAAGAGCACGTTGTCGGGATTGGCCGCGACCTGCTCGTAGTATCGGCGCAGCGACTCCGGCGTCGTCGGAAACGAGCCGGTTTCCAGAAAGCGCGTCACCTCATAGTCGTTGAGCCAGTCGCGGTACGGCCCGTCCAGGTCGCGCACGGTCAACGGCCGCAGGATGATCCGCTCGCCGGACAAAAACGGTCCGGGTGAACGCCGGGTAGGCTGAGCGGGTGACGCGGAGCGGGCGGCTCGCCTACGGCTCCCCGCACTTCCTTCGCCCACCCAGCTTCGCTGGGTACCCGGGCTCGGTCGCAGGCCCCGCTCAGCTTTCTTGGCCATCAGCGTCGCTCTCCGATCCTGGCGACGTCGTAGGGCGCGGCGTGGTCGCGGGCGGTCAGCGCAAGCGCGAGCAGACGGCAGGCGTCCTCGAGACTCAGCAGCGGCTGCGCGCGGCCTTCCACGCAGGCGATGAAGTGCTTCAACTCTTCGAGATACATCTCATTGCCGTCGTACGCCTCGCGGCGCTCCAGGTCGGTCCAGCGTCCCGATGAGGCGTCGTAGCCCTGCACCACCACCTGCTCCGGGCGCTTGCCCCGGCTTTCCCAGCGCAGCACGCCGCCGGTGCCGATGACCTCGCACCCGCGCAATTTGCACGGGCTCAGGTAATCCAGGCGGATCTCGCCGACCGCGCCGGCCTCAAACTGCAGCATCACCAGCGCGACATCCTCCGAATCAATCTCCAGCTCGCTGACATGGTCGGCGCACGCCTGGATGGCGGCGACCTCGCCCGCCATCCAGCGCAGATAATCCAGCTCATGCAGGCCTTCCAGGATGATCCCGCCGCCCTGGTCGCGCCGGGCGCTGTACGACTGCCGGTAATCCTGTCCCGGCCGCCAGTTCGGCAGGTAGTGGCTGAACCAGGCCCGGAAGATCAGCGGCCGCGTCAGGCGTCCGGCGTCCAGCGCCGACTTGAGCGCGGCCACGCCGGGATGAAAGCGCATATTGCAGGCGACAAGTCCCGTTCGGCCCTGAGCCCGCAGCGCGGCGAGGAGCGTCTCGGTGCCGTCCAGCGAGGCGGCCACCGGCTTTTCGATGAACAGATGCGCCCCGGCCTGTGCGGCCGCCAGCGCCGCCGGCAGGTGCTGATGCGTCGGCGTGCAGACCAGCACCGCCTCGGGCCGCCTGGCCAACGCGTCCTCCAGGCGCGCGTGGGCGCGCACGCGCAGCGCCTGCGTCAAGGCCTCGCGCCGCGAGGCATCGGGCTCGCACAGCTCGACGTCGCCGGCGTCCAGCGCCAGCAGGTTCGCCAGATGGCGCCGGCCGATGGAGCCGCCCCCGACGACGAGCCACCTCATCTCCCTGCCTCCGCACCCCCGGCCAGCCAGTGGCCAGGGCCGGGGCGGGCGCACGCCTGCGCGTCCATCAATGCCTCGGCGATCACCAGATGGGCCGGCTCATCAATGTCCACCGAGCGCTCCCGCGGGATCGGGTAGCCGACCAGCCGCTCGCCGTAGAGCGCGCGCTCCCGGCGCAGCGCGTCCACCCGCATGAAATAAAAATAGCCGCTGTCCACCCAGACCTTCGGCAGTTGCTGGCTGGCGACGAGATAGTCCTTGCCGAAGAACGGCCGCAGGTAGCCGTCCACCTCGTGCAGCGCCCAGAACGGCGCCTCCAGGAACGTCGTAACCGCCATGACGAAATCCGCCTTGCGCTCGTCCAGCATCGCCGCCCCGCCGCGCAGGTCCTCCGGCCGCATCAGCGCAGCGGTCGGCAGGATCAGGCACAGCACGTCGGCGGGCGTGCCGCGCTGCGCCAGCCACTCCGTGAAATCCAGGCACACGTCCACCAGCCGCGCCGCGTCGCCGGCCAGTGACGCCGCCCGGTCATGCACACTGGCGCCGAATTGCCTGGCCACGTCAGCGATCTCGGCGTCGTCGGTGGACACCCAGACCTCAGGAAACAGGCCTGACGCCTTGGCCGCCTCGACGGTGTAGCCGAGGACCGGCTTGCCCTTCAGGGGCGCGATGTTCTTGCGGGGAAACCGCTTCGACGTGCCGCGTGCCGGGATCAGGCAAGCGTAGCGCATCACACGTCTTCCCACCGGATCGGATCGTTCTCCGCCAGATCCCGCCGGACGGGCTTGCCCACGAACGCGTCCAGCAGCTCCGGCGAAATACCGGCCTCAGGCCGCTTGCCGCCCAGTAGCTCCGGGGTCAGGATGGCGCCCTTGGGGATCGGCGCGCGCGCCGCGAGGTGGCGGAACCACTTCCTGCGCTCGGACAGGTCCGCCCGGCTTGGGATCAGCGCCTCCTCCCCCAGCGCCGAGTGGACGCTGCGCATCAGGCGCACGTAGCCGGTGAACTCCTCCGGCTCCATGGACAGGATGTGGTGATGGCCGGGCATCTTCCGGCTCACCGTCAGCCGCTTCTCCAGCACCACCGCGCCCAGCGTGACGGCCATGATGTCAGGCGTGGCGTCGCGGTCTTTGGCGGAGAAGCCGACCAGCGTCTGGAATGTCTCGCGCAGGTACGGGATGGCGCGCATGTTCATTTCGGCGACGCGCCCGGTGTGGTAGCAGTGGACGAGCACGCTCTGGTCGTTGCCGGCGTCCTGCATGAGCTGGATCGCCCGCGCGACCTCGACGGCGTTCACCGGCCCGGTGTCGATGAGCATCGGCTTGCCGAGCTGCGCGATGGCGCGCCACAGCGGCGCGTCGGTGTAATCCCAGGAGCTGAGCTTGTAGGCCTCCAGCCCCAGCGCCTCGGCCCACACGATCCCGCTGGGTGAGTTGACCGTCGCAAAGAGGATGACGCCCTGCCGGTCGGCGTAGCGCTTGATCTCGCGCCATTGGTCGAGGGTGAAGCGCAAGCGATTCAACATCTCGTACATGTTCTCTTCGCGCGGGCCGTCCACCGTCTCGTAGCGGTAGCGGACGCTGCGGTCGCTCATGATCTCATCCGGGAACCAGAGGATCAGCTTGATGGCGTCGGCGCCGGCGGCGCGCACCGCGTCGATCAGCCGTGTGGTGATCTCCACGTCGTAGTTGCAGGTCACACCGCACTCCGCCATGACGAACAGCGGCCGGCCCTCGCCGATGACCGTGTCGCGGACCCGGATCTCGCGCCGCATCAGAGCACGTCCTCAGACTCGACCAGGAAGTTCCCGAGCGCCAGGTACGGCAGGCCGCTCGCCCGGAAGGCGCGCACCGCGTCGTCCGCCGTGCAGACGATCGGCTCCTCATGCATGTTGAAGCTCGTGTTGATGACGCTGCTCAACCCTGTGCGCCGATGGTAGGCGCTCAGGATCGCGTGAAACGAGGGATGGTCGTCTTTGAAGACGACCTGCGGCCTGGCGGTGCCATCCACGTGGACCGCCGCCGGCGCGTCGGCGCGCATCGTGGGGGTGCAGTCGTAGGTCATCGTCATGTGCCGCGAGGGCAGCTGCTCCGGCTTCCAGCCGACGTAGCAGCCGGCCGCGTGCTCGGCCAGCGTCGCCGGCGCAAAGGGCATGAACTCCGACCGGCTGAGGGCCCTGTTCAACCAGTCATTCACCGACGGGTCGGTCGCCCGGCACAGGATGCTGCGGTTGCCCAGGGCGCGCGGGCCGTACTCCATGCGCCCGGCGCAGCGCGCCACCACGTGGCCTTCGGCCAGCAACGCGGCGATGCGCTCCTCGAGATCCGGCACGCGCCGGCAGCGCAGCCCGCTGGAGGCCAGCAGATCCTCGATCTCCCGCTCGCCGGGCTCCTGGCCCAGGTACAGCGTGCGCAGCGGCTCCGGCATCCGGCCGGTTTCCCTGGCGTGGACCAGCCACGCCGCGCCGACGGACAGGCCGCCGTCGCCCATGTTCGGGAAGACGAAGAGGTTGCGGACGTTGGCCAGCTCGCGGATGCGCTGGTTGAGCTTCACGTTGGCGAAGATCCCGCCCGCCACCGCCAGCCGCGCCGCGCCTCCATCCTGGTCCGCCACGCACGTGCACACGACTTCCTCGAGACTGCGCTGCGCCGAGGCGGCCACGTCCTCCCGCGGGAACCGGCGCACGAACTCCCGCAGCGCCGGGTTCTCGAAGCGCGGCACGTACAGCCCATGCTCCATCCGGCCGATGAACCGCTTGACGCGCCCATCGTAATCGATCATCGCCCGGATCGCCGGATACGACTGCGGGGATTCGCAGTACGCCGCCAGGCCGAGCACCTTGCCCTCATGCCGGTGCGGCACGAAGCCCAGCGACTTGGTGATGCTGCCGTAGAAATACCCCAGCGAATCGAAGGTGTGGGAGCGCGTCAGGAGCGACATCCGTCCTCCGGCGGCGCGCCACACCGTCGAGGAGCCGTCCTCCCCCCAGCCGTCCGCCGTCAGCGCCAGGCAGCCCTCCCAGCCGGAGCCGAAGTAGGCGGAGGCGGCGTGCGCCTCGTGGTGGCCGACGACCTGCACGGGCCGTCCCAGCGCCCGGATCTCCTCGAGATACGTGGGCGTGCGGCTGCCCAGCACCATGCGCTCATGCTCCAGCCGGGTGCGCAGGTGCGTCAGCTGGGCCTCGCGCTGCTGCGGGGACAGCGGCGCATCGAGGATCCGGCGCTCTTTCTCTTCAAATGGCCCCGGGTCCGGCGCGGGTGGCGCCGCCCCGTGCGTCGCGACCACGTCAATCTCGTCCAGCGTCAGGCCCGCCAGCTTGAGGACCGCCTGGATCGCGCCCCGCGGGACGCCGTTCCACAGCTTGACCCGGTTGAGCCGCTCCTCGCTCACCGCGGCGACGAGCTGCCCGTCCCGGAGGACGACCGCCGACGCGTCAGCGAGGAACGCGATCCCTAAGATATTCATCAGCGTGTTTCCTTCCGGCGAAAAACTTCTGAAGCCCTTCGTCCACCGTCGGGAGCGGACGCCCCAGCACGGCCGCCGCCCGCTCGACGCGCAACGTCACGTTCTTCGGCCGCGGAATGTGCAGCGGCACCGTGCGGCTGTCCACCGGCATGACCAGCTCTTCCGGAAAGCCGAACAGCCTGGCCAGCCGGCACGCGAACTCGTACTTCGAGCACCCGTCCGATGCGGCAACGTGCAAGACGCCCTGGATGGGCCGCCACATCAGATCCACGAGCAGCGCCGCCAGGTCATCGGTCAACAGCGGCGAAAACAGCAAATCCCTGAACCCGGAGAACGGCCGGCCTTCCTGCAGCGACGACAGCACCCACTCCGCCAGGCTGCTTTGCGGCAGCACGTTCCAGCCGTAGAAGGCGGTCCGGATCACCAGCGCGTCCGGCCGGGCGCACAGGACCGCCTCCTCCCCTTCCACCTTCGTGCGGCCGTACACATGCAGCGGCGACGGTGCGTCATCCTCGCGGTAGGCGCCGCGCGCGCCGTCGAACACCGAATCCGATGAGAGAAAGATGAACCGGCCCACCCACTCGTCGCCCAGCGCCTGCAGGAGGTTTTTGGTGCCTTGGACGTTGACGGCGAAGGCGGCGTCGGGGTCGGCCTCGCACTGGTTGACCGAGGTCAGCGCCGCGGTGTGAAAGACAACAGCCGGTTTGATCGCGTTGACAGCCTCTTCGACGGCGCGCGCATGACGGATGTCCACCGGCAAGGTCCGGCACGGCGACGCCGCGGCTTGTGGACGGCGCGCGATACCCCAGACGTCGTCACGCCCCGCCGTCGCGCGCACCAGCGCGCTGCCGAGCAGGCCGGTCACGCCGGTAATCAACACCCGCGGGCGGCGATCAGCGGCCGTCATGTCTCACGGCGAGCGGAGTGCCTTCGGCCATCGAACCCTCGGAGGCGAGCGCGAGGATCTCCGTGGCGACCCGCCCGATCCCCTGCCCGTCGACGAGACGGCGGCCGGCCACCCCCATCGCGGCGCGCGCCGGCGCGTCGTGCGCCAGCGCCGTCAGCGCCGCCGCCAGCCGGGACGGGAAGCCGGCGTCATCCGCCGCGCCAAGGTCTTTCATCGCCCCGGCCGCGGATAACCCTCGGAGATTCAGCCGCTGATTGTCGGCCAGCAACATCCCTAATGCCGGCGTGGCGGTGGCCGCCAGCTCATACGCGGTCTGCCCGGCCGCGCTGATCGCCACGTCCGCCTGCAGCATCAGCGCGCGCATGTCGCCCGGCGTCTGATGGAAGGTCACGCGATCAGCCCCGTCCGGTGCCATGCCCGTGGGCGGGGCGAACGGCCCGAGGACGACGTCCACCGCCGCGTCCGGCAGGCTGCGCCGCGTGACCTCAAGGATCGGCTGCAACCGCCCGCGTGACGTCCCCCCGCCGGTCAGGACCAGCACGCGCCGGACGGTCTCGGCGTACGCCGGCCGCTCGGGCGCCAGGGCGAATGCCGGCCGCAGGAGGATGTACCGGGGTCCAAGACGATAGCGCGTCACGGGCAATCCCTGATACGTCAGCGCCTCGGCGCCGGCCGACCCGTTCACGACGAGATCCACGGGCACGCCCCTGGCTCCGATGTCATCGAGACACGCGACCGGCGCCTCGCGTCTGAGGGCGGCGAGACCCTCGGCCGGCAGCTCCGGGTCGTCAGCCACACAGACGACCGGCCGCGGCGCGCACCGCAGCAGCGCCGTGGCACGCGCCAACCCCTCCCCGTCCGGATCCACCTCGATGGGAAAGCCGGAGGGGCTGAGCGCCGCCGCGGCTTCAGCGGACGTCACGACGAACCTGACCGGCACCGGCGCGGCGCCCGACGCGAGGCGAGCCGCCAAGGTCCAGCTGCGCCGCAGATGCCCGAACCCGACGCGCTCACCGCCCGCGATCCGAAAGACCACCGTCGGCCTCATTCCATCTGCACCACCGGGGGGGCCGCGAGGTCGTGCGCCGGGCCCCACCCGAACCGCCGCCTCGCCTCGTGCGCCACGCGGGGCCATGGCATCTGCAGCTCGGCGCGCAGCGGCCGGGGGACCATGAGGCCGCGTTCGGCCAGGTGCCGGGCCGCCGCCGCCCCATGCGGCCCGAGCGCGGCGGTCAGCGCCTCGCGCATGCCCGGATCGCCGACGGCGACCGGTTCCCCGCGGGCGTCGGTGAGCATCGCGTCATGCGCCGCGTCCACGATCACCCATCTGCCGTCGAGGCGGACGAACGGCACGACCAGCCGGCCGCCGTCCGGGAACATGAAGACGCGCCAGAAGGCGGGGACGCCGGCATAGGCGCTCAGCGTGGCGAACACGTCGGCCCGCTGGTCCGCCAGCCCGTGCCCGCGGATCATGATGTGCAGGATGTGGTCGTCAATGACCGGCCAGCCCTCCGGCGTCTGTCGGACGTGGTCATGGACCCAGGCCAGGACGGCCGCCGCCCGCTCACGGTCGGTCCGCAGCCCCTGCGTGATGTCACGCGCCGCCAGGCGGTACTGCTGGTCGCGGTGCAGGAAGGCGAGGAGCTTCGCGTAGAGCGGCAGCGTATGCGTGGAGACCTGAAAATTGACGCCCTGTTTGGTCGCGGCCGGCAGCTGCAACACGCCGTAGACCGCCGTCGGCAAGACCAGCACGGCAAGACCGATCACCAGCAGGCGCCTCCGGCTCATCAGGTCACCGCCGCCTCCGGAAGCGCGGGGGCGATCTCCGCGCCGCGCTGCTCGATGATGATGAGCCGCTCCTCGGCGATGCCCAGCGCCTGCAGGCGCCGCCGGAGCTCATGGTGGCCGTGGTTGAGCGAGCCGATGATCCCGCAGTCGAACGCGCACCCGGGCAGCTCCTCGACGCGCATCACCCGGACGCCCAGGAAGCTCTGTCCGGCCGCCTGGTCGTCCACCACGCCGGCCAGGTTCAACCCCATCCCCTTGAGCGTGAGGTAGGCGATCTCCGTGATCTCGCCGACGCCGAAGAGCACGACGTCCTTGCCGCCGGCCTGCGCGATCCGGCTGAGGCGCTCCTGCAGGACGCGGCGGACGCCGCGGTAGAGGAAGAGCGAGTACTCGAGGTAGGCATAGGTGAGGCGCGTCTTCTCGGTGATCCCCTTGGGCGTGATGAGGTACTGCAGGCGGTTTTTTTGGATATTGACGACCTTCACGTAGCCCTTGTTGACGAAGCGGCGGATCATCAGATTCGTCAAGCCGAGGGCCACCCCCAGCTTTTTGGCCAGGTGGCGCTGCGTGAAGGAGGGGTTGACAGACAGCTCCTCGAGCGCTTGCAGCTCCCGGTACGACGCCTCTTTCACCCCACACCTCCCCTGTTGTTCATTTCATGAACATAAAGGAGTCCCGCACCCCTGTCAAGGAAAATTCCGGAATCGGAGGACTCAGGAGCGGCTACCGCCAATACCCTTTCCAGCGGTAGAAGCCCAGCCCCAGGTATTCGTGGAGCACCGCGTAGAGATGCTTCGGCAGCACGCGGCTGCCGTCTCCATAGAAGCGGCTGGACGTCACCGGCACGCAGCGCACCTCGAACTCGGGGGCGTAATGCCGCCAGACCAGCCAGGCGCGCCGCATATGATACGGGGAGCTGACAAAGAGGATCCGCCGCGCGCCCGCCTGCCGCAGGTACTCCGCGCTGGACACCACGCCCTCATAGGTGTTGGCCGCGCGGCTCTCCAGGTGGATGGCCTGGGGCGGCACCCCGAGCTCGATCGCGATGGCCCGCATCACGCTCGTCTCATGGAAGGTCCGCACGTAGCCGGACACAAACACCAGCCGGGGCGCCAGCCCTTCCTGGTAGAGGCCCACGGCGCGCTGCACCCGCTCCTCGTGCCCCTCCCCCGCCTTGCCGGACTCCCCCATCCCGGCGGCGAAGACGACGATGGCATCCGCCGGCGCGGGCGCGTGCTCGAGCTTCAGCGGCCCGGCCGTCCACCAGAGCAGCGGGGTGTGAAAGACCAGGCCGTAGGCCAACCCGGCGGCGGCCACGGCCTTGGCCAGCCGCCGCAGATGCCGGCGCCCAAACGCCAGGAAGCGTTCGGTCCAGTGCAGCTCCTGCTCCATCCGGCGGCGGACCAGCTCCTCTTCGATCAGCCCGCTCATCCCGGCCAGCTTGGCCGACCAGGAATTCTCCTCCGCCAGCGCGCGGCGCTGCCGCTGGGCCGCGCCGTCCGCATGGCCGTCTTTCAGCAGGCGCTCCAGGTGCCGGGCGAACTCCTCCGGCTCGCGGCCGATCAGCACGCTGCCCTGCGCCCGTTCGGCGACCGCCAGGACCTCCGGCAGGGCCGTCGAGAGCACGGGCTTGCCCAGCGCGAAATATTCGTTCAGCTTCGTCGGATAGACGTGCCTGGTGTACTCCGTGAGGTGATACGGGATCATGCAGACCGCGAAGGCCTGGATGTAGCGGGGCAGCTCCTGGTGCGGCCTGGGACCCAGCAAATGGACATTGGCGATCCCGCTCAGCTCGGAGACGTCGGTCTGAATCGGGCCGATGAGCACGAACGACCAGCCGGGATGCCGCTGCGCGAGGGCGCGCACCAGCGCCTGGTCCACCCACTGATGCACGCCGCCGACGTAGCCGATGCGCGGCGAGGGCAGCGCGGCCAGATCCTCCGGGACGGGCTGCCGGCTCTGGGCGACGGCGTCGAACACCTCCAGGCTGACGCCGAAGGGAAAATCATGGACCCGCGGATTCCACTGCGCGCAGTACTCGTGCAGCGCCTTCGACGTCACGAACACCAGATCCGCCTGCTCGATGAGCCGGCGCTCCGTGCGCGCCACCTTGTGCGCGGCCGACGAGCTGGCCGCGAAGCTGTCGATGCAATAGTAGATGGTCAGCGTCGGATCCACGGCCCGCAGGAGATCCAGCGTCAGCGGCGTGGGGAGAAAGACCCAGGCGAGCGGCCGCTTGAAGCCCACCGCCTGCATCCAGGGCCGCAGCGTGAGGCCGATCAACCACCGGTTGGCGAGGCGCGCGAGCAGGGCGTACGGGAACGGCCACACCAGCGGCGCGTAGACGTACAGCCCCGGCTCGATCCGGCGGATGCCCTGCACGCCGCGGCGCCAGTTGCGCCATCGCTGGCGCAGCCGCGGCAGGTCCCGCAGGCGGGGGGCGCGGGCGCCGGTGTTCTCGATGAACAGGACGCGGTTGCCGGCGCGGGCCAGCCGCAGCATGATCTCCTGGTGGCCCTGCCAGATGAAATCCCAGTCGATCGACGAGATGCAGAGGATGTCTTCGTTCTGGATCATGCCTGCCCCGGCTTGACACCCCAGCCCACCCAGCCCCGAAGCGGCGCGGTGGCCACCTGCGTCAGGCCCGCCTGCCGGAACCATTGCTCCACCGTCGCGCGGTCGTAGCGGTGCTCGAGCGGGGCGGCGAAGCGGTCATAGAGGTCGCCGGTCAGGTCCATCGGCGAACGGCCCTGGCGATACGGGATGCGCTCGCTGAGCCCCTGCGTCGCCTGCCAGCGCCCCAAGACGCGGGCGGGCACCGTGAGGCCGGCGAAGACGAATGGGCTGGCCAGCCGGCAGAGCCCGAAGAGCGCGCGGGGCGGCATCGCCACCGTCACGCGGCGCAGGCCGTTGACCAGGCGCAGCAGCGCCCGTTCCGCCGGCGCGCGGGCGGCGAAATCCTCATAGACGTACACCGCAAGCCACCCGCCCGGCCGCAGCACGCGCACCAGCTCCCGGAAGCCCTCCGCCGGATGCGGCAGATGGTGCAGCACGCCGTAGCTGTAGACGAAATCGAACCGCCCGTCCTGAAGCGGCAGCCGCTCCAGATCGCCCCTGATGACCATCACGTTCCTGCGTCCGGCGGTCCGCTGGGCCGTCCGGCGCACCCCCTCTTCCGTCAGGTCCACGCCGACTACGCGGCAGGAGTCCGCGGCGGCCATGCGCGCGGTGTCGATGCCGTCGCCGCAGCCGGCGTCCAGCACCAGCCCATGCAGGGGGTCAGACGGCAGCAGGGCTCTCACCTTTTCATAATGGTAGCTCGCCGGAACCGGACCCCGGCTGTTGGCCCACAGGCAGCCGTAGCGCTCAGCGGTGCGCCGCGTCAAGGGTTCGTCAGGTGCCATCAGAACCTGCGCGGGGGACCGCCGCGGCTCGACGACGCACGGCGATCTCGTCGGCCACGGCCGGCGCCACCGTCTGCGCCAGCAGGCGGTTGCCGGCCGGCGTCAGATGCACGATGTCGAAGAACAACGGGCCGGTCCCCTCCGCCCTCGCCTCCTCAAAGCCGGGCACCGGATCGATCCAGCGCAGGCCGTTGGCTTGCGCGAACTCCCCCAGCGCCTGCTGGAGGATCCGCTGCCGCATCGGATAGACGTTGCTCATCGTCAGCTGCTTGTCGCGGTTGAACCGCCGCTCCATCTCCTCCAGCGATCCGACTTGGCTGAACCACGCGGTGTCCTCGTGGTTGATCTGCTCCCTCACGCAGACGACGCCGATGCCCCGGCTCTTCGCCAGCTCCACGAGCCGCTGGAGGTACGCCACGTAGGTCTCGCGATACGGGTACGGATCAATGAACGGCACCGGGTCTTTGTTGCGCCAGATGGCGAATTTCTCGACGGCGATGGTGTAGGCCATGGACGCGTAATACAGCCGGTTGTGCAGCCAGTCGCCCAGCCGGCTCAGCGTGTGCCGCCACTCCTCGTGGTCCATGATGACGTGCGGGTTGGCGTCGTTGGCTCCCGTGTAGAGGATGACGAGGTCCGGGTCATAGGCGACGACCTCCTGAGAAAAGAGGTTCCAGGTGAGCTTGGCATAATGGCCGGCAATGGCCAGGTTCAGGACCTCCGCCCGCGTCCCTGTGCCGGCGAGCCGCTGCCCAAGCTCCCGCTGCAGCCACACGGCAAAGGTCTGGTCGTCCGGCGACTCGAGGCTCATCGCCGAGGAGCCGCCCATGACCGCCACGCGGATGGTCCCAGGCGCTTTGGCCTCGGAGAATGGCTTGCCTCGGAATCCGCGCTCGTTAATCTGCAGCGAGTAGGGTTGTCCCTCATCCGCAAAATGCTTCTTCAGATAGCTGCCCGGCTTGAGCTTGTAGTACCAGTCGGGCGTGTTGCGCGCGTGCACGTGCGTCACTTCGATGTTAAAGCGCTTCATCGGTTCGCCGCCCGCCGCCGGCGCCGCCGCAGCGGCAGGCGGTTGGGCGGGCGGCGCAGGGTTCTCCGCGCCGGAAGGCTGAGGCGCCGGCGCGGAGAACATGCCGTCGACCCGGAACGGCGGGGTGGTCAAGTAGGCGACGTCCCGGTGTATCCGCCAGTACTTGACGCGCGCGTACAGCTCAAGAGCCAGGACGGGCACCGCGAGAGTCGCCGCGCTGAGCAGCAATCCCTGCCAGATCTTGAGGCGGCGGCCCGTCATGCGCACTCCCCCGCCGGCATCTCCGCACCCGACGTCTGCCGGGCGTCACGCAGCCAGCGGAACCACAGCTCCAGCATCATGAGGGCCCACAGCTGCTGGCTCCAGTCCTTGCGGCCTGCGGCATGCTCCTCGACCAGCCGCTCGACCATCCGCGGCTCGAACAGGCCCCGGCTGCGCGCCTGCGGCGAGCCGACCAGGTCCCGCATCCAGTCCTGCAGCGGCCCGCGCAGCCACGCCGCCAGCGGCACCGCGAACCCCTGCTTGCGGTGGCGCAGGACCTCCGGCGGAAGCTCCCTGCCCCAGGCGCGCCGAGGCAGATACTTCAAGGCTCGGCCCCGCACTTTGAAGCGCGCGGGGAGCCGCATGGCGAACTCGACCAGCGGGTGATCCAGCCAGGGCGAACGGACCTCCAGCCCATGCGCCATCGCCGCGATGTCCACCTTCACCAGCAGATCGTTCGGCAGGTACCATTGGAAGTCCACCCAGGTCAAGGCGTCCACGCCGTCCAGCGACTGCACCGGCCCCCACAGCGGATCGAGATAGTCCAGGGTGTTGGCGCCATTGAGCGACGCGAGCCGGTCCTCGGTGCAGAGCCGCCGCTTGGCGGCCTCATCGAACCCCTCCATCCACGCCACCATCCGCTCGCGGCGCGACAGCGGCAGCCCCCGCAGGAACCGCCGGAGACTCAGCGTGCCCAGGCGG
This sequence comes from Candidatus Omnitrophota bacterium, assembly GCA_016192545.1. Lineage (GTDB taxonomy): Bacteria > Omnitrophota > Gorgyraeia > Aquiviventales > Aquiviventaceae > JACPTX01. Next base: position 51,203 of record JACPTX010000007.1, read on the forward strand.
ACGTCCAGCCACTCCGGCCAATGGCGCCACATCGGATCGAAGAGCCCGGCGCGCACCGGACGCGGCAGCCGGTGGTAGCGGTCGGCCCAGCGCATCGCCAGATGCCGGTTGTAGCCGCCGAAGAGCTCATCACCGCCGTCGCCGCTGAGCACGACCTTCACGAACTGCCGCGCGCACTCGGCGACATAGTAGGTCGGCACCGCCGAGGAGTCGGCGAACGGCTCGCCGTAGTGCCGGATCAGCCGCGGCATCACCGCGGCGGCGTCCGGCGTCACCAGGAACTCGGTGTGGCGCGTCCGGTAGCGCGCCGCGACCCGGCGCGCGAAGGGCAGCTCGTTGAACGAGGATTCGGCGAACCCGATGCTGAAGGTCTGCACCGGCTCCGGACTGACCGACGCCATCGTCGCGACCACGATGCTGGAGTCCAGGCCGCCGCTCAGAAAAGCCCCGACCGGCACGTCGCTGATCAGGCGCAGCCGGACCGACTCCTCCAGGCGCTCGCGCAGCTCCCGGGCGGCCTCGCGCTCCGTCGCCTGGCGCTTCACCGCCGGGTCAGGCTGCCAGTAGCGCTCCAGCCGCAGCGCGCCGCCTTCGACGATCGCCAGATGGCCCGGCGGCAGCTTCCGGATCCCCGTGAACGCGGTCCAGGGGGCCGGAATGCACAACAGCGTCAGATAGTGATGCAGCGCCGAGGGGTCGAGCTCCGCCGGCACCTCGGGGTCCTGCAGCAGCGCCTGCAGCTCGGAGGCGAAGGCGATCCGGTCGCCCCGCTGCGCGTAGACCAGCGGCTTCTTGCCGGCGCGGTCCCTGGCCAGCACCAGCCGCCGGCGCGGCCCGTCCCAGAGCGCCAGCGCGAACATCCCGCGCAGACGCGCGACACACGCCGATCCGAAGGCCGCATACGCCTGCAGGATGACCTCGGTATCGCTGTGCGTGCGGAATGGATATCCGGCGGCGGCCAGCTCCCCGCGCAACTCGCGGTAATTATAGATCTCGCCGTTGAAGACGATCTGGAGCGCGCCGTCGGGGCTGGCCATCGGCTGCCGGCCTCCGGCCAGGTCAATGATGCTCAGGCGCGCATGCGCCAGGGCGACTGAGGCCTCCCGGCTTCCCGGCGCCGCCTGCGACACCCAGGCGCCTTCTTCATCGGGCCCGCGGTGGCGCAGGGCTTGGCAGAAGCGCGCCGGCAGGCCCGGATCAATGGGCCGCCCGCCCCACTCCACCACGCCGGCAATCCCGCACATCGCTACCCGCGCCCTCCCGAACGCCACCACCGGAGCACCCGGCTGTCCGCCCTCACGGAGTCCCAGGGGCGGGTCTGAAACAGCGCCCAGACCGCCCAGGCGCCGAGCATGAGCGCGGCCCACCACTGCTGCCACCGCTCCGCGCGCCACTCCTGACCGGCCGCCCAGATCACCAGCATGACCAGGATGATCGCCCCGGTATGCGCCGCCGGGCGCGCTTGCCAGGCTGCGCCATACCAGGTCAGCCCGCGCCGGAGGGCGCTCTGCCGCCAGGAGGCCCGCCACGTCATTCGAATGTCCCCGGTGCGGTGTGGAGCGGCCGGCCGCCGTCCAGCAGCCGGACCACCGCCCGATACCGCAGCGTCGTGAAGGGCGCCACGGTCTCGGCGCGGACCGGCGCTCCTTGATAGAAATACTGCTCTCCCCATCTGCGGACGCGCAGCGCCAGCGTCACCTCCCTGCAATACCACCGGCCCGGCACCTTGGTTTCCAGGGAGGCGGAGGGCCCGAGGGCGATCAACAAGTGGTGCGGCGGGGGCGCCGGAGACGAGCCGGCGCGTTCCGCGACCGCGTCCTCGAGGGGCGCGACGCTGAGCAGCGTGGCGAGCGGGCGGCCTTCGGCGTCGTACTCGCTGTCTCCCGGTTTCAGCATCCGCATCGCTGACGTGCTCCGCGCCCGGATCCATCCCCGGACGGCCACCCACACCGTCTCCTGTTTGGCAAACGCCAGCGGCGACGGTACCTGGCTCAGGGAACTCAGCGCGCCGGCGGATTTGGCGGGCCTCGGCGATGGCATGACCTCGAAGGCGTGCGGCACCCGTCCGCCCCGGCCCCACCCATTGAGCACGCGCACCTCATGCTGGCCGGGTTCCAGGCCATACACCGAAGGCTGAAAACGCACCGTCAGCGTCGTCGGGCTGACCGTGACGGGTGGCGGCAGGAGGCGCCCGCCCACAATCACGATCCGCGCGGCGCCCAGGGCATCCCCGCGCACCACGAGCTGCACGTCCGCCGTTTCCACGGCCGACGCCGGCTCAACGCTGACCGGACGCGGCAGAGGCGGACTCAGCAGTTGACACCACGCCGCCACCGCCCCCATGGCGCCTGCCAAGCCGACGAGGCACAGGACATCCACCGGATTGCGCCACCACGCGCCCCTCATGCGGCGTCCAACGCCTGC
>JACPTX010000059.1 GCA_016192545.1 Candidatus Omnitrophota bacterium
GGCTGCCGGCGGCGTTGATTGAGCGGCTGACCCTGAATGACGCGCGGCTGGATGAGATGACGGCGTCCGTCGAGGCGGTCCGGGAGCTGCCGGACCCGGTCGGCGAGGTCGTGCGCAGCTGGACGCGCCCCAACGGGCTGCAGATCCGGAAGGTGCGCGTGCCGCTCGGCGTCATCGGGATCATCTACGAGTCGCGCCCCAACGTGACCAGCGACTGCGCCTCGCTGTGCCTCAAGAGCGGCAACGCGGTCATCCTCCGGGGCGGGTCCGAGTCGTTCCGCTCCAACGAAGCGATCCGCGCGGCCCTGCAGTCCGCATTGGCCGAAAGCCGCCTGCCGGCGGGGGCGGTCAGCACGATTCCCACCGCGGACCGCGCCGGGGTGGATCTCATGCTGCAGCTCGACGCCTACATCAACGTCATCATCCCGCGTGGCGGGGAAGCCCTCATCAACAAGATCGTCGGGCAGTCACGGATTCCGGTCATCAGGCATGCCAAGGGCGTGTGCCACGTCTACGTGGACGAGCAGGCGGATCCGGCCATGGCCGAGGAGGTGGCGTTCAACGCGAAGTGCCAGCGCCCGGCGACCTGCAACGCGATGGAGACCCTGCTGGTCCATCAGCGCATCGCCCCCCGCTTCCTGCCGGCGATGGTCAGGCGGTTCCAGCAGGCCGGGGTCGAGGTCCGCGGCTGTCCCCGGACCCAGGCGCTGGTGCCGGGGATCACGCCCGCGACGGAGGAAGATTGGACCACGGAGTATCTCGACCTGATCCTCTCGGTCCGGGTGGTGGGCTCGCTGGAGGAGGCGGTCGACCACATCGCCCGCTACGGCTCGGCCCACTCCGACGCGATTGTGACCGCCGATGAGGCGGCCGCGCAGCGGTTCGTCCGGGACGTCGACTCGGCCTGCGTCTACGTCAACGCCTCCACGCGGTTCACCGACGGCTTCCAGTTCGGCCTGGGCGCGGAAATCGGCATCAGCACCGACAAGCTGCACGCCCGGGGCCCCATGGGCCTCGAGGAGCTGACCAGCTACAAGTACGTCGTCATGGGTACGGGCCAACTGCGCGAGTGATGGAAAACACATTCGTCATCTGGCGGGGCCTGCCGCTGCGCGACCCCACCGTCCGTCCTCGTCCGCCACAGATCGCGGCGGACCTGCGGGCGGGCGGCGGGGGCCCCCGCTCCGCGTCACCCGCCAGATGAGGCGACTTGGCATCTTGGGGGGCACGTTTAATCCGATTCACCTCGGGCACCTGCTTCTGGCGGAATGCGCCCGCGAGCAGTATGCGCTCGACCAGGTCTGGTTCATGCCCACCGCCGTCCCGCCGCACAAATCCGCCCGCAGGCTCCTCGACGCGCGGCACCGCCTCGCCATGGTCCGCCTGGCGGTCCGGGGGCATCCGGCCTTTCGCGCCTCGGATTTGGAGTTGCAGCTCGGCGGCGTCTCGTATACCATCAGAACGATTCACGCGCTTCGGCGGCGGGTTCCGGGGGCGCGGCTGTTCTATCTGGTGGGCGCGGATCTGCTGGCGGTGGAGTGGCATCGGATGGACGCCTTGCGGCGGCTCTGCACCTTTGCGGCGGCGGGCCGTCCGGGACACGCGATGCGCCGTGTCGCCGGGATGCGGCGGATCGCGATGCCGCAGGTGGACGTGTCCTCCTCGATGATCCGCGGGCGGATCCGCCGGGGACAGTCCATCCGGTACCTGGTGCCTGACGCCGTGGCCCGGTATATCGCCCGTCACCGCCTCTACCAAGGAGCCGGCCGATGATCCCACGCCCTGCTGGGTTTCGCCGTCCTACAGTCCAACCATCGCCGAAGGCGAAACGTCCCGCCATGACGGGACGGCCTTCGGCCTACCAGCAGGGCGTGGGATGATTCGGTCCTACCGCTATCACCCGACCGGAGAGCTGGAGTGGAACATCCCTGCGGAGCGCTTCCGGGAGGCCCTGGCGGATCCCCAGAGCCTCCTGTGGGTGGACATCGAGGATCCGGAAGACGCCGAGATCGAGCTCCTGCTGGAGGTCTTCGATCTGCATCCGCTGACGGTCGAAGACTGCATCATGCCCAACGTCCGCCCGAAGATCGAGGAGTTCGACCGCTACCTCTTCGTCGTGCTGCAGGGCCTGAAGCGCAACGACGCCAAGCGCCTCACCCCGACCGAGGTCGATTTCTGCATCGGCCGGAACTTCCTCGTGACGGTGCGCTCGGAACGGATGAAAGTCCTGGACGAAGAGTGCATCCGGGTCGAGAAGAAGTCCCCCGTCATCAAGCGGGGAGCGGACTTCCTCTTCTATTCGATCGCGGACTCGCTCATTGACAGCTATTTTCCGATCCTCGACGAGGTGGAGGCGAGGGTGGATGAGCTGGAGACCCGGCTGCTGGCGGATTCCACGCAGGCGACGGTGAGCGCGCTGCTGGACGTGTATGGCGAGCTCATGATCCTGCGCCGGACCCTGGCGCCGCACCGGGAGATCCTCAGCCGATTCAACCGCGGGGACCTGCCGTTCATCACGCCCGCCAACGCCATCTACTTCCGCGACATCTACGACCACCTCCTGCGGATGAGCGATCTGGTGGATGCCTGCCGCGAGGTCACGACGATGTCGCTGGAGGCCTACGCGACCATCGTGTCCAACCGGCTCAACGAGATCATGAAGACGCTGACGGCCATCGCCACGCTGGCCCTGCCGCTGATCGTCGTGACCGGGATCTACGGGATGAATTTCTCCGAGCATCCGGAGCTGGGGCCGCGCTGGATCTACCATGTCTTTTCGGCAGGGATGCTGCTGGCCCTGCCGGTGATGGCGTGGGCCTTCCGCAAAAACCGATGGTTGTAGTCCCACCGCTGGTCATCGCGCTGGCGGCGCTCTTGTGCGTGTCCGCGGTGTTGTCCCTCACCGAGGCGTCGTTCCTTGCGGTCAACAAGGTGCGCCTCCGCCACCTCATGCAGCGGGGCAATCCCGCGGCCAGGCTGGTCTACCACCTCCTGACCCGGCTCGACCGGCTGATTGTGACGATCCTGGTCGGCAACAACCTGGTGAACGTCATCATCACCGTGGTGGGCACGGTGCTGTTCGTCGAGCTCCTGGGGGTGCGTCGTGGGCCGCTCGCCGCGACGGTCGCCATCACGGTGCTGCTGCTGGTGTTTGCTGAAATCACGCCAAAGTTGTTTGCGGCGACCCATGCCGACCGTGTCGCCCTCATCCTGGCCCGGCCCAGCCAATGGCTGATTCTTCTCATGCGCCCGCTCGTCTGGCTGTTCACCGGCGTCAGCCAGACGATCCTCCGCCTGCTGGGGGAGCGGAGGCTCGCGCGCTCGCCGCTGGTGACCGAGGAGGAGCTGAAGGTGATGATCGAGATGGGGCGGGAAGCCGGCGTCGTCGCGGAGCATGAGCTGCGGATGCTCCATCGGATCTTCGAGTTCGACGACACCCTCGTGCGGGACGTGATGGTCCCTCGGGAGGCCATCGCGGGCGTCAACATCAGCGAGCCGCCTGAGGCCGCGCTCGATCTCTTCATCGAAGAAGGGCACTCCCGGATTCCGGTCTATCGGGACTCCATCGATCAGATCGAGGGGATCATCTATGCCCGCGACCTCCTGGCGGTCTGGCGGCATCAGGGCTTGTTCGTCTTGCCGGACCTCATCCGGCCGGCCTACCTCGTGCCGGAGACCACGCGCGTGGCCCAGCTCCTGAGCGATTTTCAGCGGCTGAAGGTTCAGATCGCCGTGGTCCAGGACGCCAAGCAGGCGACCGTCGGCCTGGTGACGCTGGAAGATCTCCTCGAGGAAATTGTCGGCGAGATCCGGGAGGACATCCGGGGGACCGGTGCGCGGCGGGGTTGACAGCACCGGAAGCCCCATGCTAGTCTTGAACGGTCGTGTCGGCCCTGGAGTGACGCGGAGTTCGTGCAACCAACAGGAGGATGGATGGACGCGTACTGCGTGAAATGCAAGGGCAAGAAGGAAATGAAGGACGCGCAGAAGGTCAAGATGAAGAACGGCCGGTCGGCCATGAAGGGGCGCTGCCCGGACTGCGGGACCGGGCTCTACCGGATTATGAAGGCTTGACCCTCCTCCCTGAAGGGCTGGCACGGCTTGCGGCGCAGGCCGCCATCGCCAAACTCGCGGAGGATGTGGTGGTGATGGACCTCAGGAGCCTGTCGAGCGTGAGCGACTTCTTCGTGCTGGCGACTGCCGCAAGCCGGCGGCAGCTCCGGGCGATTGTGGAGGACATCGACGGCGCCCTGCGTCGGGAAGGGCGGCGGGTCCGGCACGTGGAAGGATTGGACGCGGCTGCCGCCGGACGGGCGGCCCACGAACCCAGCGCCTTTGCGTGGGTCCTGATGGATTGCGGAAGTCTGGTCGTGCACCTGTTCACGCCTCCTGCCCGCGAGTTTTATCAACTCGAGCGCCTGTGGGGTGATGCCCCGCAGGTTCCCCTTGACCCGCTCCCCGCAAGGCAGTAAGTCGTCACGTCTGGGCTGACCGTCTCGATGCAGCTGATCGATCAACTGAACACCGTTCTCCGGCAGGCGGTTGGCGCGTGCGAGCCGTCGGCACCGACGGACTCGCTGCGCTGGGACGTCCCCAAGGATCCCTCCTTCGGGGATCTGTCCTGCCCGGTGGCGTTCAGGCTGGCCTCCGGCCTTCGGAAGGCGCCTCTCCAGGTTGCGGAGCAGCTGGTCGCGGCGCTGCAGGACGCCGTGCACGGCTCGCGCGCGAGCCGCTGGGTGGACCGCCTGGAAGCCAAAAGCGGGTTCGTGAATCTCTTCCTGTCTCAGCAGGCCCTGCGGCAGATCCTGGCGCACATCCTCCGCAGCCGCGGGCGCTACGGCACCAGCCGGCTGGGAGCCGGGCGGTCGGTGCTGGTCGAATTTGTCAGCGCCAATCCCACTGGCCCCTTGAGCGTCGCGCACGGCCGGCAGGCCGCGGTCGGCGATGCGCTGGCGCGGGTGCTGCGCTCGCAGGGCTGGCGCGTGACCACGGAGTTCTATCTCAATGACGTGGGCCGGCAGGTGGAGCTGCTGGGCGCGTCGCTGCGCGCCCGGTATCTCGAACAGCTGGGACAGCCCACGCCCATCCCGGAAGGCGGGTATCAGGGGCCGTATCTCGTTGAGAGCGCTGGGAACCTGGTTCGAGCACAGCAGGACACGCTGCGAGACAGAGAATTGAAGTGGTTTATCAAGACGGCCAGAGAGGAGCAACTGGCCGTCATCAAGGACGACCTGAAGCATTTCGGACTGGTGTTTGACTCATGGGTCAGCCAAGAGGACGACCTCGAACGGCCCGGCAAAGTGGATGTGGTGCTGGAACAGCTCAAGGCCAGAGGCGTCCTGTATGACGCCGAGGGGGCCACGTGGTTCGCCTCCACCAAGTTCGGCGACGACAAGGACCGGGTGGTGCGCAAGCAGTCCGGCGAGCTGACCTACCTGGCGCCGGACATCGCCTACCACGAGCAGAAATTCCGGCGGGGCTACGACCGGCTCATCAACCTCTGGGGCCCGGACCATCACGGCTACATCGCGCGCCTCAAGGCGGCGGTGACCGCGCTCGGCCTGCCGGCGGACCGGCTCACCGTCAAAATCGTCCAGTTGGTCACCCTCTCGCGCCACGGCACGGTGGTGCCGATGTCCAAGCGCGAGGGCGAGTACGTGAAGTTCCGCGACGTGCTCGACGAAGCCGGCGTGGACGCGACGAGGTTCTTCTACCTCATGCGCACGATGGATAGCCATCTCGATTTCGACCTGGACCTGGCCACCTCCCAGTCCAACGAGAACCCGGTCTACTACGTCCAGTACGCCCACGCCCGCATCTGGAGCATCCTGGGCTATGCCAGGCGGCAGCTGCCGTGGTTCACGCGGCTCGGGAGCGCGAACCTCGCGCTCCTCGGAGAGCCGGAGGAACGCCTCCTGCTGCGGCACCTGTTTCAGTTCCCGATGGTCGCCGCCGCGTGCGCCCAGGCGCTTGAGCCGCACGGTCTGACCGTCTATCTGCAGAAACTCGCCGAGCTCTTCCACGTCTTCTACACCAAGCACCGCGTCATCGGGGAGGACGTCGCGCGCTCCCGCGCCCGCCTGGAGCTGATCCGCGCGGCCCGCTGGGTGATCGAGAACGGGCTGGGATTATTGGGGGTCGCCGCGCCCAAGCGGATGTGAGTGTCATGTTGGAGTACCGCCGGTTCTATGTCGGGGAACGACTCAACCTGGAGCAGGTGCTGGACCAACTGATGCGCTTCGGCTATCAGCGCGTGCCGCAGGTGGCGGATCCGGGGGACCTCGCCGTGCGCGGCGGGATCCTGGATATCTTTCCCGCCACGTTCGAATGCCCCCTGCGCCTGGAGCTGGCGGGCTCGCGCCTCGCGTCCATCCGGGGCTTCAACCCGGTGACCTTCGAGACGCTCGACCGCCACTCCATGGTCGTCGTCCTCCCGCGCCAGCTGCGCATGCGCATGAGCGGGCGCGGGATCCTCGATCTCGAGACGCCCTTTGAGGGGGCCCTCGACCTCACGGAGGGCGATCTCGTCGTGCATCTCGAACACGGGATCGGGCGGTTCTGCGGGCGCACGACCCTGGCGACCAGCCAGGGGCAGACCGATGCGCTGATCCTCGAGTACGCGGGCGGCGACCGGCTCTACGTGCCGATGGACCAGCTGCATCTGGTCCAGCGATACGTCGGGTTCGGCTCACGCCTGCCGGCCCTGCACACGTTGGGCGGCAGCGCCTGGGAACGGGCCAAGGCCAAGGCGTATCTCGGCGCCTGGACGTACGCGAACGAGCTCCTGAGCGTGCAGGCCAGGCGCCTGGCGCTTCCCGGCCACACGTTCTCCAAGGACCATGAATGGCAGCGGGATTTCGAGCGGGCCTTTCCGTATCGCGAGACCCCGGACCAACTCGCCGCCACCGAGCAGGTCAAGCAGGACATGGAGGACGCCCGTCCGATGGATCGCCTGCTCCTCGGGGACGTGGGCTACGGCAAGACCGAGGTCGCGCTGCGCGCCGCGTTCAAGACGGTGATGGACCAGAAGCAGGCGGCCGTGCTCGTGCCGACGACGATCCTGGCCTACCAGCATGCCCGGACCTTCACCGCGCGCCTGCAGGCCTTTCCGGTCCAGGTCGAGACGCTCTCCAGGTTTCAGACGCCCGCCGAGCAGCACCGCATCCTGGAGGCCCTGAGGGCCGGCGCGTGCGACATCGTGATCGGGACGCACCGGCTGCTGTCCGGCGACGTGCAGTTCAAGGATCTCGGGCTGCTGATCATCGACGAGGAGCAGCGCTTCGGCGTGCGGGAGAAGGAGCAGTTGAAGGCGTGGCGCACGCAGGTGGACGTCCTGGTGCTGTCGGCGACCCCGATCCCGCGGACGCTGTACCTGGCGCTGATGGGCTCCCGGGAGATGTCGCTGATCATGACCCCGCCGGAGAACCGGCATCCGGTGGAGACGGCGGTCGCCGAGGACGATGACGACTCGCTCCGGCGGTGGATCCGGAAGGAGCTGGCCCGGCAGGGGCAGGTGTACGTCGTGCACAACCGGGTGTATGACATTCACCAGCTGGCCGCGCGCATCCGGCGCCTGGTGCCGGAGGCGCGGGTGGGTGTGGGGCACGGACAGCTGCCCGAGGAGGCGCTGGAGCGCACCGTGCTGGAGTTCATCGAGGGCCGGCTCGACGTGCTGGTGACGACGACGATCATCGAATCCGGCATCGACATCCCCAACGCCAACACCCTCATCGTCAACCGCGCCGACCAGTTCGGATTGGCGGACCTGTATCAGCTCCGGGGCCGGGTGGGCCGGTTCACCCGCAAGGCCTACGCCTACCTCTTGGTCCCGCGGGGCGGCGGGCTGTCGCAGGAGGCCCGCGAGCGCCTGCGCGCCATCATGCAGCACACCGAGCTGGGCGCGGGCTTCAAAATCGCCATGGAAGATTTGAAACTCCGCGGGGCCGGCAACCTGCTCGGCATCGAGCAGCACGGCCACATCACGGCGGTCGGCTTCGATCTCTACTGCCGGCTGCTGCGCGAAGCCATCACCCACATCAAGCACGAGCAACCGGTTCCGGTCGGTGCCGCATGATCCCGCACCTTTCTGGATTCACGTTTCTAACGTCCAGGATCGTGAATGGTCTGAAAGGTGCGGGATGACCCGCTCCCGATTGTTGGCGTTGCTCGTGATGCTCGTCACTGGTCACTGGTCACTCGTCACTGCAGTCCATGCGGCTACCAACCGCATCGTGGCGATTGTGAACGACGACGTGATCACGGAGGGCGACGTCATCGCGCACATGGCCGCGCTCTTTCAGCGGGGAGACCTGCCCAGGCCGACCGACGAGGAAGCGCAAGGCATGCGGCGGGCGGTGCTTCAGCGGCTCATTGAGGAGCGTCTCATCGTGCAGGAGGGCAAACGCCTGGGCCTCACCGTGGACCCTGCCGAGGTGACGAAGCGGCTGCAGGACATCCGCGCGCAATTGGGGAGCAAAGAGGCCTACGAGCAGATGCTGCAGGAAGCGCAGCTGGGCGAGGAGCAATTGAAGATCAAGCTGCGCGAGCAGCTCATGGCGCAGAACACGATTGACCGCCAGGTGCGCTCCAAGATTCTGATCAGCCCTGCGGAGCTGGCGAGCGCCGCCGAGACCCCCGCCTTGCCCGGCAATCCCGGCGAGGAGGTCTTGGCGTCTCACCTCCTGATCCGCCTCGGGGATGAGCGCTCCGGCGAGGAGGCGGAGACCCTCATTCGCCAGCTCCGCGAGCGCCTCCAGCGGGGCGCGGACTTCAGCGAGCTGGCCAAGCAGTATTCCGAAGGGCCCCATGCCGAGGAGGGCGGGTCGTTGGGCTGGGTGCGCCCCGGCGAACTGCGGCCGGAGCTCGAGGCCGCGCTCTTTAGCCTGCAAGCCGGGGAGGTCTCCGAGCCGATCCGCTCGCCGCTCGGCGTGCATCTGCTCAAGGTGTTCGACCGGCGCAGCCTCTCCGAACGGGAGCTCGCCGAGGGGCGCGACCGCCTGGAGCGCCGGCTCTATCAGGAGAAGTTCGTGGCGGCGCTCGAGCGGTGGCTGGCGGACCTGAGACAACGGGCGTATATTCAGGTGATGGATGAGGAATGAGCGCGCCCCGTCCGTCCCTGCTCATCACCGCCGGAGATCCGTGCGGGATCGGCCCCGAAGTGATGCTGAAAGCCCTCGCCTCGTCGCTGCCCTTCTGCCGTGTGACGGTGATTGGAGATCTGGCGGTCTTTGAGCGGACCGCCGTACGAGTGGGTCGGCGTCTGCCCCGAGGCAGCCACCTCGAATTCCTTGACCTGGCCCATCGGCAGCGCTATACGCCGGGCAGGCCAAGCGCGGCTTCAGGGCGGGCTTCACTGGACTATCTGGAGGTGGCGGTTGGCCTGTTGCGCCGGGGTGAAGCGCAGGGGCTGGTCACCGCGCCGGTCACGAAATGGGCGGTGGAGCGCGCGCGCCGCGGATTCGAGGGGCATACCGAGTATCTCGCGCACGCCTTCGGGGTCGCCAACCCGGTGATGATGTTCGCCTCGCCGGCCCTGCGGGTCGTGCTGCTGACGCGCCACGTGGCGCTCCGACAGGTGCCGTCCCGCGTCACCCCGCGCCTGGTGCGCGACGCCATTCGGACGACGCTCGATGGCTTGCGGCGTGAGTTCGGGATCCGGCGTCCGCGCCTGGCGGTCTGCGGGCTGAATCCGCATGCCGGAGAGGCCGGATTGTTCGGGCGGGAAGAGCAGCGCGTCCTGCTTCCTGTGATGCGGGAGCTCTCACGCAGGGGGATCAGACTGGAAGGGCCGGTGTCCGCCGACGGGTTCTTCGCCGATCCCTCCGGCTATGACGCCGTGCTGTGCTGGTATCACGACCAGGGGCTCATCCCGTTCAAGCTCTTGGCGAGAGACCGCGGCTGCCAGGTGACGCTCGGCCTGCCCATCGTCAGAACCTCGCCGGACCACGGCAGCGCCCTCGACATCGCCGGCCGCAACTGCGCGCACCCCGGCTCCATGCGCTACGCGATCCACCTGGCCTCGACCCTCGTCGCCAAACGGGGTCAGACCCCGATTGTTGAGCGCAGGGTTTCAGGAGGGGTCTGACCCCTCTCATGCATACGAAGGCCGAGCTCGTTGAGTTGCTGCGGGCCCACGGCCTGCGGCTCACCAAACGCCTCGGGCAGCATTATCTCGTCGATCCGCGCCTCACCGCCCGCCTGGTCAGCGCCTGCCGTCTGACCAGCCGCGACACCGTGATTGAAATCGGCGCAGGGCTCGGGGCGCTCACCGACCTGCTGGCGGCCTCCGCCGGACGGGTCATCGCCGTGGAGGTGGATCGCGCGGTCTGCCAGGCGCTGAAGGCGCGGATGGCGGCGTGGCCGAATGTCGAGGTGCGCTGCCAGGACATCCTGGCGTTTCCCTGGGCGCAGCATCCGGGCTGCCGCGTGGTCGGCGCGATCCCGTATCTCCTGACCTCGCCGATTCTGGTCATGCTGGCCGAGCGGCCTGCGCCGGTCGCCGACGCGTGGCTGGGGATGCAGCGGGAGGTGGCGGACCGCCTCACCGCGCGCCCCGGGACCAAGGCGTACGGCCGGCTCACCATTCTGGTGCAGTACCGCTTCATGGTGGAGCAGGCCCTGCGCATTCCCCGTCAGGCGTTTTTTCCTCCGCCGGCGGTGGGGTCGGCGTGGGTCCATCTGATCCCCCGGCCCGCCGCCGCCCCGACGGCCGTCGGGGTGAGGGATGAGCGCGTGTTGTTCGACGTGGTCCGTGCCGCCTTCTCCCAGCGCCGCAAGACGCTCCTCAACTGTTTGGGCGGGCTGGCGAGTGTCCGCATGAGCCGGCCACAGGCAGCGCGCACGCTTCAAGAGGCGGGATTGCCGGCGAATATCCGGGGGGAGATGCTGTCCCTTGAGGAGTTTGCGAGGTTGGCGAATGTCGTGAGCCAGCGCGGACAGTCTATGATACAATAATTGTCGACGAGTATGAGCGTCGTGACGAAACAGGATGTCCAGCACGTCGCACGGCTGGCCCGGATCCGGTTGGAAGACGCGGAGCTGGCCACATTCGTGCCGCAGCTGGATGAGATTCTGGGCTACGTGCGGCAGCTGCAATCGGTGTCCACCGAGGGCGTGGAGCCGACCAGCCATGTCCTGCCTCTGGCGAACGTGACCCGCCCGGATGCGAACCAGCCCTGCCTGGACCCTGAACGAGCCCTGCGCCTGGCGCCGGCGCGCCACAACCAGTTCGTCAAAGTGCCGAAGGTGATCGAGTAATCCATGAGCCGGCTGTGCGAGTTGACGATGCATGAGGCGCGGGCGCGCATCGAGCAGGGCGGGTGCGATCCCCGCGAGCTCCTGCGCGACGTGCTCGACCAGATCGAGCGGCTGAATCCGCTGCTCCACGCCTACATCGCGGTGGACCGCCGCCGCCTCGAGGCGGCGCTCGACGCGCGCCTCCGGCAGGGCCCGCGGGGCAGGCTCTTCGGGATTCCCGTGACGGTCAAAGACAATCTCTGCGTGCAGGACGAGGAAACCGCCTGCGGCTCGCGCATCCTGGCCGGCTTCCGTCCGCCGTACCACGCCACCGCGATTGACCGGCTCCTCCAGGAAGGGGCCGTCATCATCCCGCGGGCCAACATGGATGAGTTTGCGTTCGGCTCCTCGACGGAGACCTCGTATTTCGGCCCGACGAAAAATCCATGGGACCCGGCCCGCGTGCCCGGGGGCTCAAGCGGCGGCTCCGCGACCGCCGTGGCCGCGGATCTGGCGCTGGGCGCGCTGGGGACGGACACCGGCGGCTCGATCCGGCAGCCGGCGTCGTTCTGCGGCGTCGTGGGGCTGAAGCCGACGTATGGCCGCGTGTCGCGCTATGGCTTGATCGCCTTCGCCTCGTCGCTCGACCAGATCGGGCCGATCACGAAGGACGTCACGGACTGCGCGCTGCTCTTGTCCGTCATCGCGGGGCACGACCCGAAGGATTCCACCTCCGCGCCCGTCGACGTGCCGGACTATGTCGGCCGGCTCTCTGCCCCGATCCGCGGCTTTCGGATCGGGGTGCCGAACCTTCCGAAGGAGGGGTTGGACGAGCAGGTCGGGCGGGCGATTGAAGAGGCAACGCAGGTCTTTCAACGGCTGGGCTGCTCGACCGTGCCGGTTGACCTGCCTCACATCGGCTCCTCCATCGCCACGTATTATGTGGTGGCCGTGGCTGAGGCCAGCTCCAACCTCGCCCGGTATGACGGCGTGCAGTACGGCTATCGCGCGACCGAGCCCGGGTACCCCCGCGGCTTCGTTTGGCGAAGCCAAACGTGCGGGGGTGGGCGACGGGAGTGCCGTGAGCCGGGAGGCGAACGGCCGCCCACCCACACGCTGTCGCTCCTCGACATGTACGAGCGCACGCGGGATGAGGGCTTCGGCGCGGAGGCGAAGCGGCGGATCATCCTGGGGACGTACGTCCTGTCGCGCGGCTACTACGACGCCTACTACCTGCAAGGGATGAAAGTCCGCACGCTGATCAAGCGGGATTTCGACGAGGCCTTCCAGCGCTGCGACGCGGTGGTGCTGCCGACCTCCCCCACGCCCGCGTTCCGGCTCGGCGAGAAACTGGACGACCCGCTCCAGATGTACCTGTCGGACATCTACACCATCTCCGCGAACCTCGCCGGCGTGCCGGCGATCTCCATCCCGTGCGGCTCTTCCCGCGAGGGGCTGCCGATCGGGATGCAGCTCGTGGCGGCGCCGTTCGGCGAGGAGGCGCTGCTGCGGGCGGCCTTCGCGTATGAGCAGGCGACCGAATGGCACCATCAAACTCCAGCAATCAAGGGGTCAGACCCCGTCGGTCAAAGCCATGGTTCTTGAGGGGTCTGACCCCTTCTCTGAGATGGTTTACGAACCGGTCATCGGCTTGGAAGTCCATGTGCAGCTGGCGACGCACTCGAAGCTCTTTTGCGGCTGTCCGACGAAGTTCGGGGGTCTGCCCAACGCCCAGACCTGCCCGGTGTGCCTGGGGCTGCCCGGGGCGCTGCCGGTGCTGAACCAGCAGGCCTTCGAATGGGGGATCAAAACGGCGCTGGCGTTTGATTGTCAGGTGGCCGAGGTCATGAAGTTCGACCGCAAGCAGTATTTCTATCCGGACCTGCCGAAGAACTTCCAGATCTCCCAGTATGACCGGCCGCTGGCGAAGGCCGGGCACCTCGACATCGCGGCCAATGGCACGACGAAGCGCATCGGGATCACGCGGGTGCACATGGAAGAGGACGCCGGCAAGCTCCTGCATGATCCCAAAGAGCCGGCCAGCTACGTGGATTTCAACCGGACCGGCGTCCCGCTGCTGGAGATCGTCAGCGAGCCGGACCTGCGTTCGCCCGACGAGGCCTATCAGTATCTGGTCGAGCTGAAAGCCGTGCTCGAGTACCTGGACGTCTCGACGTGCAACATGGAAGAAGGCAGCTTGCGTTGCGACGCGAACATCTCGTTGCGGCCAGCCGGCGCGTCCGAGTTCGGCTCGAAGGTGGAGATCAAGAACCTGAACTCCTTCAAGTACGTCAGGGCCGCGCTGACATTCGAAATGGGCCGGCAGGCGCGCGCCCTCGATGCGCAGCAGCGGGTCGCGCAGGAGACCCGCCTCTGGGACCTGAAGTCCGAGGCGACCGAGTCCATGCGCAGCAAGGAGGGGGCCTCCGACTACCGCTATTTCCCGGAGCCGGACCTCGTGCCGTTCGTGATCGGCCGGACGGTCGTGGAGTCCATCACGCGCGCGCTGCCGGAGCTGCCGGCGCAGCGGAGCCGGCGGTTCGCCGACGCCTACGGCCTCTCCGCCTACGACGCCCACGTCCTGACCGAGCACCGCCGGCTGGCCGACCTGTTCGAGCAGGCGGTCGCGTCGTACCGGAGGCCCAAGCCGGTCGCCAACTGGCTCATGGGGGACCTGCGCGCGTACGGCAACGCGCGCGGCAAAGAACCGGAAGAGGTTCAGGTCGAGCCGGCGTGGCTCGTGCATCTCCTGGAGGCTATTGACCAGGGCACCATTTCCGGCAAGATGGCCAAGGACCTCTTCGTGGACATGCTCGACCAGCAGCAGGATCCCCGGCAGCTCATCGAGCAGCGCGGTCTGAAGCAGATCGTGGATGACGGGGCGCTCGACCGGCTGGCGGACGAGGTGCTCGCCGCCCATCAGCAATCGGTCGAGGACTACCGCAAGGGGAAGATGAACGCGCTCATGTTCCTCGTCGGCAAATGCATGGAGCGCTCCAAGGGAAAGGCCAACCCGACCCAAGTGACCGAGATCTTGAAACGCAAACTCAGTTGAGGGAGGTTCATCCATGAAACGATGGCGGATGGTCATCATCGGCGCGGTCAGCCTGACGGCGCTCCTGGCGTTGTCCAACAGCGCCCTGCAGGCCAGGCGGGCGGTGGGCGACGAGGCGCTCTACAAGGAGCTGGAGCTGTTCACGGACGCCCTGTCCATCGTCCAGACGGACTACGTGGAGCAGCCCGAGGCCAAGCAGCTCATCTACGGCGCGCTGAAGGGCATGCTCTCGATCCTGGACCCGTACAGCCAGTTCCTGGACCCGGACAGCTACAACGAGCTGAAGGTGGACACCGAGGGCCACTTCGGCGGGCTGGGGATCGAGATCACCATCAAGGACGATCTGCTGACCGTCATCACGCCCATCGATGACACCCCCGCGTACAACGCGGGCCTGAAGGCCAGCGACCGCATCGTGAAGATCGACGGAGAGCTCACGCGGGGGATCACGCTCCTGGAGGCGGTCAAGAAGCTGCGCGGCAAGCCCGGCACGACGGTCGCGCTGACGATCCTGCGGGAAGGGGAGAATGAGCTGAAAGATTTCACCGTGACGCGGGACATCATCAAAATCAAGAGCATCCGGGATTCGCGGATCCTGGAGGCCCATATCGGCTACATCCGGATGTCCGATTTCCGCGAGAATACGCCGGAGGATCTGGAAGGGGCGGTGGAGAAGCTCAAGCGCGAGGGCATGGACAGCCTGATCCTGGACCTGCGCAACAATCCCGGCGGCCTCCTGGATGTGGCGGTCTCCGCGGCGGAGCTGTTCCTCGACCGCCAGCAGATGATCGTCAGCACCAAGGGGCGCCTCAAGAACCAGAACTTCGAGTTCCGCAGCCGGCGGACCGGCATGGCCAACGGCCTGCCGCTCGTCGTGCTGGTGAATGAGGGCTCGGCCTCGGCGTCGGAAATTCTGGCCGGGGCGATCCAGGACCACCACCGGGGGATCATCCTGGGGACCAAGACGCACGGCAAGGCGTCGGTGCAGACGATCTTTCCGCTCAAGGACGGCAGCGCCCTGCGCCTGACCACGAGCAAGTACTTCACGCCGGCCGGTCGGTCGATCCACGGAGAGGGGATCGCCCCGGACGTGGTCGTGCCGCTCGAACCATCTGCCGAGCGCGCGAAGGACGCGGACGGCAAAGACAAAGACCAGCAGCCGGAGGCGGAGGAGCTCTTTGACAAACTGGAGCATCCGGACGACAAGGACCAGACGGCCAAGCTGCGCATGGACAGCCAGCTGGCGCGGGCGGTGGACTTGTTGAAAGGGATCAAGGTGTACCAGCAGGGCGCGATGAAGCCCGCGAACGGCTCCTCGTCCGCGAAAGCCAACTGATGGTGCGGATTCTCGGCATTGAGACGTCGTGCGACGAAACCGCCATCGGCATCGTCGAGGAGGGCCGGACCATCCGGTCCAACGTCGTCGCCTCCAGCCAGCAGTTCCACCAGGCCTACGGCGGGGTCGTGCCGGAGATCGCCGCGCGGGTGCATGTCGAGGTGATTTGGCAGGTGCTCGAGGACGCCTTGCAGCAGGCGCAGTGCCGGCTGGCCGACGTGGATGCCATCGCGGCGACCCAGGGGCCCGGGCTGCCCGGCGCGCTCGTCATCGGCCTCGCATTCGCGAAGGGATTGGCGCTGTCCGTTGACCGTCCGCTGATCGGCATCGACCACCTCGCCGCCCATCTCTACGCCGGCGCGATGTCGGACCCGGATCTCGCCGAGCCGTTCGTCGGGCTGGTGGTGTCCGGCGGACACACGCTGCTGTGCGTGGTGCATCCGGACCAGCGGTTTGAGCCACTCGGCGAAACCAAGGACGATGCCGCGGGCGAGGCGTTCGATAAGGTCGCGAAGCTCCTCGGCCTGGGCTACCCCGGCGGGCCGGTCATTGACCGATTGTCGGAAGAAGGCAACCCCGCGGCGATCGCCTTCCCGCGCCACACCGCGAAGGACGGCTACGATTTCAGCTTCAGCGGCTTGAAAACCGCCGTGTATCAGCACGTGCGCAAACAGCCCCAGCCGCTGGAGCGCCCGCAGATCGCGGACATCGCCGCCAGCTTCCAGGAGGCCGTCGTCGAGATGCTCCTGGCCAAGACGCTGCGTGCCTGCCAGCGGACCGGCTGCAAGCAGCTCGTCATCGGCGGGGGGGTGGCGGCGAACCGCCGCCTGCGGCAGCGCCTCACCGAGGCCGGCGCCGAGCGCAAGATCCGCGTGGTCTGTCCGCCCATCGAGCTGTGCGCGGACAACGGGGCCATGGTCGCGGGCCTGGCGTATGAGCAGCTGCGCCGTGGCCGCGTCTCGCCGCTGTCGTTGTCGCCTGACGCGAACCTGTGCCTGTCGGGGGTCTGATGCCTGACCTCGTCGTGCTCCAACGGTTGCTCCTGGTCGCGGTCTTGGCCGGCGCCATCGGCTATGAGCGTGAGCGCCATGGGCGCGCGGCGGGCCTGCGCACCCATCTGCTCGTCGGGTTGGGCTCGTGCCTGATCATGCTGACCGCGCTGCATCTGATGGAAGCCCTTGCGGGGCGCGTCACGGTTGACCCGACCCGGATGGCCGCGCAGGTGGTCAGCGGGATCGGGTTCTTGGGCGCGGGGACCATCATGCGGTTCCGGGCCTCCGTGCGAGGGCTCACCACGGCGGCCAGCCTCTGGGCGGTGGCCGGGATCGGGCTGGCAGTCGGCGCTGGCTTCCTGGTGGGCGCACTGGCGACGACCGGGATCGTCCTGGTGGTGCTGTTCGGGCTGAGCCGCCTGGAGTGGCGGATGCGGACCAAGAGGCCATTCGAAGACACTGAGAGTCCAGACGAGCCATAGGTGCGATTCATGGAAAAATTGTGGACCACGGCAGAGGCGGCTCAGTATCTCGGCGTGACCGAAGAGGATGTCGAGCGGCTCGTGCGCTCAGGCCAGCTCACCGGCCATAAGCTGGGCGGCCAGTTCCTCCGGTTCCAGCCGGACCAGGTGAAGGCCCTCAAGCCCGCGCAGCTCGAGGCGGCGTCGAGGCCGTCGGCCTCCGGCCCTGCCGCGGCCGCGTCCTCGCCGTGGCGGGAACGCGTCAGGGATTTTGTCTACTTCAACGATCTCTATCTGATCTCGGCCGGGCTCTTGGTCGGCCTCGTGGTCTATCTCCTCATCGCCAGCTGACCTCCCTTCGTCGGAGTCGAGCGTGATGGTCAACGAGCAGCGCCTCACACGCTGGCTGCGCGAGGTGCGCGCCGGCCGCCGGACCGTCGCGGCGGTCGTGCGGGATCTCCGGCATCCGCCCATCGACCATCTGGGATTCGCCCAGCTCGACACCCATCGCCGGCTGCGCCGGGGCCTGCCCGAGGCCGTTCTCTGCGAAGGCAAAACCTCCGCGCAGATCGTGCGCTTGGCCAGGCGGATCATCGCGTCGGGTGAGCTGCTCGTGCTCACCCGGTTGGATCCCGCGACGGCCTCCGTCGTCCAACAGGCCCTGCCGGCGGTCCGGTATGATCCGATGGCGCGTCTGGGGTATCGGCTGCCGGCCCACCGGCTGACGCGCCGGGGGCTGGTCGTGGTGGTCAGCGCAGGCACGGCGGATCTGCCGGTCGCCGAGGAAGCGGCCTTGACCGCAGAGCTCCTGGGGAGCCGCGCCGCGCGGCTCTATGACGTCGGCGTGGCCGGGATCCATCGCGTGCTGAACGCGTTCCCGCTCCTCCAGCGGGCGCGGGCGGTCGTCGTGGTGGCCGGGATGGAGGGCGCCCTGGCCAGCGTCGTGGGGGGCCTGGTCCGGTGTCCGGTCGTCGCGGTGCCCACCAGCATCGGCTACGGCGCGAATTTCGCCGGCGTCGGGCCGCTGCTGACGATGCTGAACAGCTGCGTGCCTGGCATCGGCGTGGTGAACATCGACAACGGGTTCGGGGCCGGGTATCTGGCCCACCTGATCAACCACGCGTCGAACAGCCGATGAGGGTCGTTCGGCGGTCGTGCCGACGGCCGGGGCGGCTGGTGCCGGCGACGGCCCGCCGTCTTCGCAGCCGGGCGATCCGGCTGCGTCCGGGGCAGGTGATCGACTGGCATTCCACCGGCAAGAGGGAAGAGCTGCTGATTATCCTCGCAGGCACCGTGCACGTGGAGCAGGAGGACCCCGACCCCGACTGCGGTCGGGGCGGTCGGGGGCGCGCGTTGCGCCTGACCGCGTCACACTGCGCCTTCATCCCCAGCCGGACGCGCCATCGCGTCCTCAACCGCAGTCGGCATCCGGCCCGCTACCTCTATATCGCCGCATGAATCCACAGCAGCCTGACACGCTCCTG
The DNA here is from genome assembly GCA_016192545.1 of Candidatus Omnitrophota bacterium. Lineage (GTDB taxonomy): Bacteria > Omnitrophota > Gorgyraeia > Aquiviventales > Aquiviventaceae > JACPTX01. Next base: position 18,564 of record JACPTX010000059.1, read on the forward strand.
GCGCGCCTCAAAGAATTGGGGATCGCCACCCCCCAGCAGATCGAGCAGGCCAAGCAGGAGCAGGCCAAGACCCAGGAACGGTTCGGGTCGGTGCTCGTCAAGCTGGGCATGATCCGTGACGCCGAAAGCGGCAAGCGCCTCGCGCCCCAGCTGGGGTGGATGCCGGCCAAGCTGGAGGCCTCCCAGGTCGAGGTGGTCGCGCATCCGCGCCTGCCGATGGATCTCTGCCGGGCGCACCGGATCGTGCCGATCCAAGGCCCGGCCAACGACCATGTGCTCGTCGCGACGGATGATCCGTTCACGCTGTTCGCGTTGGAGTGGCTCGCACAGCGCTGCGGCGCCACGCTGGACGCCGTGCTGGTCCGCGAGCAGGATTTGGACGCCCTGCTCCTCCGCCTCGACCGGCAGGCCCCGACGGCCGTCGGGACGCCGGCCTCGGGTATCGTGACGCCGCCGGGCGAGACGGTCACCGCCACGGATGAGCCGATCATCCGCCTGGTCGATTCGATCCTGACCGAAGCGGTGCGGATGCGGGCCAGCGACGTGCACATCGAGCCCTCGGCGGACCGGCTGAAGGTGCGCTATCGCATTGACGGCGTGCTGCGCGACGCGAGCAGCCCGCCGAAAGCGCTCCACGGCCCGGTGACCAGCCGGATCAAAATCATGGCCGGCCTGAACATCGCCGAGAAACGGCTGCCCCAGGACGGACGGCTGCAGCTCGAGGTGGAGGGCAGCCCGCTGGACGTCCGCGTCTCGATCCTGCCGGCGCTGCATGGCGAGGCGATCGTCATGCGGCTCCTGCGCCGGGGCCAGTCCCTCTTGACGCTGAAGGATCTGGGCATGTCGCAGCGGGACGAGCCGCTCTGGCAGGAGCTCGTCGCGCGCCCCTACGGCATGGTGCTCGTCACCGGCCCGACCGGCTCCGGCAAGACCACGACGCTCTACACGACGCTCGCCGCCCTGAACCGCCCGGAGCGCAAGCTGATCACCGTCGAGGACCCGGTCGAATATCAGCTCGCCGGCGTCAACCAGGTGCACGTGAAGGCGGCCATCGGGCTGACCTTCGCGGCGGGGCTCCGCGCGATGCTGCGCCAGGCCCCGGACATCATCATGGTCGGCGAGATCCGCGACCAGGAGACCGCGCAGATTGCGATCCAGGCCGCGCTCACCGGCCACCTGATTTTCTCGACCCTGCACACGAACGACGCCCCCTCCGCGGTGACCCGGCTGATCGACATGGGGGTGGCCGCGTTCCTCGTGGCCTCGACCGTCCAGGGGGTGCTGGCCCAGCGGCTCGTCCGCCGCGTGTGCCCCTCGTGCCGCCACATGCGGGCCGCGACCAAGGACGAGCACGCGTTTCTCGGCGAGCCGGCGGTGAAGGAGCTCGCGGTCGGGCGCGGCTGCGAGCAGTGCCACGGCACCGGCTTCTACGGGCGGATCGGCATCTACGAGCTGCTCGTGCTCAGCGACGCGCTGCGCCAGCTGATTGTCACCAGCAGCCAGGCCTCCAAGCTGAAGCAGCAGGCGGTCCGCGAAGGGATGCGCACCCTGCGCGAGGACGGCAGGCTGAAGGTGCGCGAGGGGTCCACCACGGTGGCCGAAGTCCTGAGGGCCACCGCCGAGGAGTGGGGCTGATGGCTGAAGCCGGCCCGACGCCGACGCTGGATGTCCGCTCCTTGCAGAGCGCTTTCGCCGAGCTGCGGCAGGCCGCCCCGATAGCCATCGGGGCCGAGGCCGCGAAGGACAGCAAGGCCTTGCTGGAGCTGGCCAACCAGGCGCCGGTCATCCGGCTAGTGGATCTCGTGCTGACCGAGGCGGTCGGCCGGCGCGCCTCGGACGTCCACATCGAGGCCTTCGAGGAGCTGGTGAACATCCGCTTCCGGATCGACGGGCAGTGCTATGAGGTCGCCAAGCCGCCGAAGAGCCTGGCGCTGGCCATCGCCTCGCGCATCAAGATTCTGGCGAACCTCGACGTGGCCGAGTCGCGCCTGCCGCAGGACGGCCGCATCCTCCTGACGAAAGAGTCGCGGCAGATCGACCTGCGCGTCTCGACCCTGCCGACGGTGACCGGGGAAAGCATCGTCTTGCGGGTGCTGGACAAGGGGGCGTTGGACAAGACGCTCGGCCAGCTGGGGATGGAGCCGGCCACTCAACAGGCGATCGAGGGGCTCATCCGCCGCCCGCACGGCTTGTTCCTCGTGACCGGGCCGACCGGCTCCGGCAAGACCACCACGCTCTACGCCTGCCTGACCACGCTCAACAAGCCGGACGTGAAGATCATCACCACCGAGGATCCGGTCGAATACGACATCGCGGGCCTCGTGCAGATCGCGATCAACCAGAAGATCTCGCTCGACTTCGCGACGTGCCTGCGGGCGATCCTGCGCCACGATCCCGACATCGTGATGGTCGGTGAGATCCGCGACGTGGAGACGGCTCAGGTCGCGATCCAGGCCTCGCTGACCGGCCACGTGGTGTTTTCGACGCTGCACACGAACGACGCCCCGGGGGCGGTCACGCGCCTGGTCGACATGGGCGTGGAGCCGTTCCTCATCACTTCGACGGTGACCGGGGTCCTGGCCCAGCGGCTGGTCCGGCGCCTGTGCCCGACATGCAAAGCCCCTGTCGAACGCCCGAGCGCCGAGGACCTCGCCGCCCTGCACGTGACGGCCAAGGATCTGAGGCAGCCGTTGATGCGGCCGGTCGGATGCGAGGCCTGCCAGGGGATGGGGTTCCAGGGACGGATGGGCATCTACGAGCTGCTCCTGATGCATGAGCCGCTGTTTCCGCTCGTGCTGGAGCGCCACGCGGTCAGCGAGCTTCGGGAGGCGGCGCGCGCCGCCGGGATGCAGACGCTGCGGGAGGCAGGGACGCAGAAAGCGCTGGCAGGGGAGACGACGGCGGCCGAAGTGCTGCGGGAGACGCAAGATTATGCCTAACGCAAAAGGCAAAAGGCAAAAGGCAAAACTGACGAGGAGTTTCACGTTGGTTGAATTGTTGGTGGTGATTGCGATCCTCGGCATCCTCATCAGCCTGGTCACCGCAGGCGCGCAGTCGGCGAGGCGGCGCGGCGCCATCACCAAGGCCAAGGCGATGATCGCCTCGCTGGAGACCGCCGTCTCGATGTATCACGGCGACATGGGCGCGTATCCGGCGTCCGGCAACGCGGAGCTGGTCAAGGCGGTGGCCGAGGGCACCAGCGATCCGGACTGGGCCGGGCCCTATATGGACTTCAAGCAGGAGGAGCTGGTGGGGGGTGAGCTGCTCGATCCCTGGGGCAAGCCCTACGTCTATACCTCGGTCAACGGCGGCTCGCCGACCCACCGCACCCGCTCCTACGATCTCTATTCGCTGGGACCCAATGGCGCCGATGACCAGGGCACGGGGGATGACCTCATCAACTGGTAAGGGTTTTACCCTCGTGGAAATGCTGGTGGTGATGGCCGTCATCGGCCTGCTCGTGGCGGCCGGTGTCCCGGCGCTCACCGGCTATGCCACGCAGATGCGCCTCAAGGGCGCGACCCGCGAAGTCATCGGGCTGTTGTCGCTGGCGCGCAGCTCGGCGATCAGCTCCCGCACGCCCAGGACCGTCGTGGTGAACCCGGACACCCATGAGCTCGTCATCGAGGAAACCCTGACGGAAGACGAGCCGCGCCGGGTCAGGCTCGCCTCGTCGCTGCAGGTGGACGTCCAATCGCAGGAGCAGACCGGCGGTCCCTTCCGCGTCGTGTTTCAGCCCGGCGGCGGGCTGGCCGGCCGCTCCGTGTCGCTGGTCCTCTCCAACGAGAGCCGCTCGCAGACCATCACGATCACCGCGGTCACCGGCGCCATCGCCGTGGCGGTGTCAGACGCGACCCTGACTGTCGACTCTCCCTGACGTGTCTGACACCTAAGTTGTTGACGGAAGCGTGTGGATATGCTATCTTTAAAAGGTATGAACAGCACAGCCCCGTGGTGGCTTGCTGTGGGGGTTGCCTGCCTCATCGTGCTCCCACACCCATCGCTCTTCTCAGCCGCTCTGCGCGATCAAGCCGTGACCTACCGCACCGAAGGCTACGAGAAGCAGCAGCAGGGGGATATGGTGGGGGCGTTGGCCGCCTATCAGAAAGCCGCCGCCATCGATCCCGCGTATCCCACGCCCCACAACGATGTGGGCGTGCTCCAGGAGCAGATGGGGCAGTTTGAAGACGCGAAACGGTCCTACGAGCAGGCGCTCCTGATTGACCCGAATTACCTCGAGGCGCACGCTAACCTGGCCATGCTGCACGAACGGCTGGGGGACAAGGACCAGGCCGTCCAGCACTGGACGAAGCGCTACGAGCTCGGCGACCCGGCCGATCCCTGGACCGCGCGCGCCGAGGAACGGCTGGTGGCGCTGGGCGTGATCCAGTCGTATCCGGGCCTGAAGGGCAAGATCTATTCCCGGCGCCGCATCGTCGAGGACGAGCTGAAGGCGCACGAGCAATCCACCCAGGAATTCCACACGGTGACCGAACGCAGCGGACGCTGGCCGTAACCTAGTCGCACGACACCGTCACACTCCCGACAGAAATCCCCAACACGACAGTCCGTACGAGACTCTCTACGCGCATGCGCACCGCCTTCCTCATCGACGGGACCGCGTTCTGTTACCGCGCCTTCTACGCGATCCGGGGGCTGGCGACGTCGGACGGCCGGCCGACCAACGCGGTCTACGGCTTTGCCGTCATGCTGAAGGCCCTGCGGGACAAGCACCATCCCGAGTACCTGGCGGTGGCGCGCGCGGTTTGAGGACTACAAAATCCAGCGCAAGCCCATGCCGGATCCCCTCATCGCGCAGCTGCCGCTCATCAAGGACCTGCTGGCGGCCTTGCGCGTGCCGACCTTCCAGGTGGAAGGCTACGAGGCCGAGGATCTCCTGGCGACGATCACCAAGCGGATCAGCGCCGACGTCGAGGTGTTCCTGGTGACCGGGGACAAGGACCTGCTGCAGCTCGTGGGCCCGCGGGTCAAGGTCTACAACCCGCATGCGGACAACGGCGCGATTCTGGACGGGGAAGCGGTGAAGGCCCGCTACGGCATCGGCCCTGAGGGCATGGTGGACTTTCTCGCCCTGAGCGGCGATGAGATCGACAACATCCCCGGCGTCCCCGGCATCGGCCCGAAGACCGCCTCCCAGCTCCTGCAGCAGTTCGGGACGGTGGAGCGCCTCTATGACCATCTGGAGGAGCTGCCCAGCGAGTCCCAGCGGACCGCGCTCGCGCGCTGCCGCGACCAGGTGAGCCTGGCGAGGGAGCTGGCGCAGATCACGGCGGAGGCGCCGATCGAGGTCGGGCTGGACGATTTGGCCGTGCAGGAACCGGACTGGATGGCGCTGCGCCGGCTGTATCGCTCACTCGAATTCAAGAAGCTGCTGGCCGAGGTGGATGCCGCCATGCCGGCCGACCCGCAGCCCACGCTTCGCGCGCATGTGGTGGGAGACCAGCGGACCGCGGATGAGCTGGCGAAGCGGCTCGCGTCCCGTGAGCCTGCGGCGCTGGCCGCGTGGTCCACCCAGTGGTGTCCGAATGTGGCGGGTGACGCCGAGGGGAGGCCTCCTGCCGCCGGCCGCAGTCCCGTTGAGGGACGAGGACGGCAGGCGGAGTCCCGAGGCGGCAGGACCCGCCAAATGCTGGTGGCGCTGGCCTGGACCGCTGAGGAGGCGTGGATCGTGCCGTTTGACGCGACCCCGCCGAGCTGGTTGAAGTCGTTGAGGGACTGGCTCGCCTCGGCGCAGCATCCGAAAGTGGGCCATGATGTGAAACGCCTCTCCCGCCTCCTGCGCGCGGGAGGGTGTGAAGTGGACGGCGTGGCCGGCGACACGATGATCGCCGCGTACCTGCTCAATCCGTCGCTCGCGGAGCCGAGTCTCTCAGACTTGGCGGAGGAGCGGTTGGGGCGCCGGCTTGCCCCGTTAGAGCAGTCATCCTCTCTAACGGGGCTCGCGGACCATGCCTGCGCGATCCTGCAGGTGCACGAGGGGCTGGTCCGCGACCTGCGCGCCGCCGCGCTCGAGGCGCTCTACCGGGAACTCGAGCTGCCGCTGGTGCAGGTGCTGGCCGAGATGGAAACAACCGGGATCGCGGTGGACCGCGGCCAATTGGCCTCATTGCGAGCCCAGATGGACGTCAAGCGCTCGCGGCTGAGCCGCGAGCTGCATGAGCTGGCCGGCTGCGAGTTCAACCTCAACTCGCCGAAACAGCTCGCCGAGGTGCTGTTCAGCCGGCTGAAGCTGCCGGTCGTCAAGCGGACCAAGACCGGCCCCTCGACGGACAGCGAGGTGCTGCAGAAGCTTTCCGACACGCACCCCCTGCCGAAGAAGCTCATCGAATACCGCGAGCTCGCCAAGCTGAGCTCGACGTACCTGGAGGCGCTGCCCGAGCTGATTGATCCGAAGACCGGGCGGCTTCACACCACGTTTCATCAGACCGGCACCGCCACCGGGCGGCTCTCCTCCAGCGAGCCGAACCTGCAGAACATCCCGATCAAAACCGAGCTGGGCCGGCAGGTCCGCCGGGCGTTCGTGCCGGGGGAGCATGGCTGGGTCCTGATCGCGGCGGACTACTCGCAGATCGAGTTGCGCATCCTGGCGCACCTGTCCGGCGATCCGGCGCTGGGGGAGGCGTTCCGGCAGGAGCACTACATCCATCGTTACACCGCCTCGCTGATCTACGGCGTCGAGGAGCGCGACGTGACGGCCGAGATGCGGGGCGCGATGAAGGCGATCAACTACGGCATCCTCTATGGCATGAGCCCCTTCGGCCTCGCGAAGGAGCTGGGGATTCCCCAGGAAGAGGCGGCCGCGTTCATCGAGGCGTATTTCGCCCGCTACCCGAACGTCCGCGCCTTTCTCGACGGACAGATCGAGCAGGCGCGCCGCGACGGCTTCGTGCAGACCCTGCTCGGGCGCCGCCGCTACATCCCGGAAGTCACCAGCCCCGACCCCGTGACCCGGCAGTTCGGGGAGCGGATGGCGGTGAACGCCCCGATCCAGGGCAGCGCGGCGGATTTGATCAAGCAGGCGATGGTGCAGCTGCATCACTGGCTGCGCGCGCAGGGGCTGAAGAGCCGGATGATCCTGCAGGTGCACGATGAGCTGGTCTTCGAGGCGCCGCCGAAGGAACGCGAGGCGCTCGTCGGACAGGCGCGCCGGATCATGGAGCACGCCATCGAGCTGTCCGTGCCGCTGCGCGTCCTCGTGAAGACCGGCCCCAACTGGCTCGACATGAACCCTGCAGATGCGTTGCCCGCATGATCGTCATCGGGATCACCGGCGGGCTGGGCACCGGCAAGAGCACGGTCGCGCGCATGTTCGGGGACCTCGGGGCGGTGGTGCTGGATGCCGACCGGATCGCCCACGAGGTCATGGAGCCGAAGAAGCTCGCGTGGCGCGCCATCATCCGGGCCTTCGGCGAGGACGTCCTGAACGAGGATAACACCGTCAACCGCCGCTGGCTGGCCGCGCGCGTCTTCCGCGACCCGGAGGCGCGCCGGGAGCTGGAGGCGATCGTGCATCCGCACGTGCTGAAGCACATCAAGCAGCGGCTGCACCGCCTCCGGCGCAGGGGCCGCGCCTGCCTGCCGCGCCGCCCAGGAGGAAAGCGGGCGCCGCGCAGGCAGGTGAAGGCGGTCGTCCTGGACGTGCCGCTGCTGGTGGAGACCGGCTCGCAGAAGCTGGTGGACGCGCTCGTGGTGGTGACCGCGCCGCCGGACGTGCAGCGCCAGCGGCTCATCGCACGGGGCATGTCCGAGGGAGATGCCGCAGGACGAATCGCGGCGCAGTGGCAATTAACCGTGAAGGAGGATCTGGCGGACTATGTGGTGGAGAACGGGAACGGGTTGGACCAAACCAGGAGGCAGGTGAGCACGATATGGAACAGACTACTGGCAGCCAAACGGGCGCGCGCTTAGACCTCGCCGCGCTCAAGGACATGAAGATCTCCGAGCTGAACAGGATGGCTCGGGATCTCAACGTCAACGGCCTCTCCGGCATCAAGAAGCAGGACCTGATCTTCAAGATCCTGCAGGCGCAGACGGAGAAGGAGGGGCTGATTTTCTCCGCGGGCGTCCTGGAGATCCTCCCGGACGGCTTCGGGTTCCTCCGGTCCCCGAACTACAACTACCTGCCGTGCCCCGACGACATCTACGTCTCGCCGTCGCAGATCCGCAAGTTCGACCTGCGCACCGGCGACACGGTCAGCGGCCAGGTCCGCCCGCCCAAGGAAGGGGAGCGGTACTTCGCCCTCCTCAAGGTCGAGGCGGTGAACTTCGAGAACCCGGAGGACACGAAGGACAAGATCCTCTTCGACAACCTGACGCCGATCTACCCGAACCAGCGCTTCGTCCTGGAAACGACGCCCTCCGAGGTCTCGACGCGCATCATGGACCTCCTGACCCCGATCGGCAAGGGCCAGCGCGGGCTGATCGTTGCCGCCCCCTACAGCGGCAAGACCGTCCTGCTGCAGAAGGTCGCCAACGCCATCACGACGAACAATCCCGACGTCATCCTGATCGTGCTGCTCATTGACGAGCGGCCCGAAGAGGTGACCGACATGCAGCGCTCGGTGAAGGGCGAGGTCATCTCCTCGACGTTCGACGAGCCGGCGGACCGCCACGTGCAGGTCGCCGACATCGTCCTCGAGAAGGCGAAGCGGCTGGTCGAGCACAAGAAGGACGTCGTGATCCTGCTCGACTCGATCACGCGCCTGGCGCGCGCCTATAATACGGTGGAGCCGCACAGCGGCCGCGTGCTGTCGGGCGGGATCGACGCCAACGCCCTGCACAAGCCCAAGCGGTTCTTCGGCTCGGCGCGCGGCATCGAGGAGGGCGGCAGCCTCACCATCATCGGGACCTGCCTCATCGACACCGGCTCGCGGATGGACGACGTGATCTTCGAGGAGTTCAAGGGCACCGGCAACATGGAGCTCACCCTCGACCGCAACCTGTTCCAGCGGCGCATCTACCCGTCCCTCGACATCCGGCGCTCCAACACCCGGCGCGAGGAGCTGTTGATCCCGGCCGACGAGCTTGCGCGCATCTGGATCCTGCGCAAGGTCCTCAACGAGATGGACCCGGTGCAGGCGATGGAGCTGCTGACCGACCGGCTGGGCAAGACCAAGTCGAACGCCGAGTTCCTCGCCACCATGGCGAAGAAAAGCTGAAGGAGGCCGCGGCATGAAAACAGGGATCCACCCGGAGTACGTGGAGTGCACGATCACCTGCTCCTGCGGGGCGGTGTACCACACGCGCTCGACCCGCAAGCAGATTCACGTTGAGATCTGCGCGGCCTGCCATCCGTTCTTCACGGGCCAGCAGCGGTTCGTGGACACGGCGGGCCGCGTGGAGAAGTTCCGCCGCAAATACACGAAGACCAAATCCCCCGCCAAATAACGCCCACCCGGAATGAACCTCCCGCGTGACCAGTTTCTCGCGCACCTCGAGGAGCTCGATGACCGGTATACCCAGCTCGAAGAGCAGGTCGCCAGCCATGCGAGCCGGCCGGATGCCGCCGAGTACCAGCGGCTCTCCAAGGAGCTGGCCGGGCTGAAGGAGACGGTCCTGACATTCCGGACCTACCAGCGGATCGAGCGCGACGCGCAGGAAGCCGAGCAGCTCGTCCACGCGCAGGGCGATCCGGAGCTGCGGGAGCTGGCCAGGGAAGAAGCGGTGTCGCTGCGCCTGCACCAGACCCGGCTGCTGGAGCAGTTGGAGCAGCTCTGGCGCGAGGAGCACGAGGCGGCCGAGCGGCCGATCCTCGTGGAGATCCGCGCCGGCACCGGCGGGCTGGAGGCCGGCCTCTTCGTCGGGGATCTCTCCCGGATGTACACGAAGTACGCGGCGAAATTCCACTTGAGCGTGGAGGTGATGGACAGCCACCCCACCGAGGCGGGCGGCTTCAAAGACCTCATCCTGTCAGTCAAAGGCCCCGGGGCGTTCGAGCGGTTCAAGTTCGAAAGCGGGGTGCACCGGGTCCAGCGCGTGCCGCAAACCGAGGCGCAGGGGCGCATCCACACCTCGACGGTGACCGTCGTGGTCCTGCCGGAGCCCGAAGAGGTGGAGCTGCCGCCGATTCCCTCGAAGGATCTGCAGATCGATGTGTTCCGCTCCTCGGGCCCCGGAGGGCAGTCCGTCAACACCACCGATTCCGCGGTCCGCATCCGCCATCTGCCGAGCGGCCTCATGGTGACCTGCCAGGACGAGCGGAGCCAGCTGCGCAATAAAGAGAAGGCGATGCGGGTGTTGCGGGCCCGGCTGCTCGATCTCAAGCGGCAGACCCAGCAGGCGCAGATCGCCTCCAGCCGCCGTAGGCAGGTCAAGAGCGCCGAACGCAGCGAGAAAATCCGCACCTACAACTTCCCGGACCGCCGCATCACCGACCACCGCATCGGCCTGACCCTCCACAAGCTCGACGTCGTCCTGGAGGGCAACCTCCAGGAGCTCGTGGACGCCCTCGCCGCCGCCGACCGCACCAAGTCCCTCCAATCCGCCTCCTCCTGATCCCTCTTGCCACATGATAACAGATATGTTATCATCTAAGCGGAGTCGGTAAGTGCTCGAAATCTTGTACGACTGAGGGAGGTGATGGCGCGATGAGAGGTTTCGACAGACATCTTCACGAATTATTGGAGGCACACCCAGAGGCGGCGTTGGAGCACGCCAAGCTGTTCGCTGAGCTCCCGCTTCCGACCCAGTTGGCGATTATGCGTCGTAGGAGGAAATTGTCTCAGCGTGCGCTGGCTAAGAAGTTGCGGGTGCTGCAACCCCACATCGCCCGTACCGAAAGCGCCCATCACGATCCCCGAATCTCTTCGATCGTGAAGGCGGCGAAGGCGGTTCGCTGCCATGTCCTCTTGATACCGGATGAAGAGCTGGCGCGGCTTGCTGCGTAAGTTCTGGAAACCGGCGTTGCTGACCACGACCCCCTAAACCCTCCCAACACTCCCACCTCGCGGTATAATACTCACGGTGAAATCAGTCATGCGTCCCCGGAAGTTGCGGAATTCGGCGGTATTTTAAAGATGTCCCCACGCAGAGTTAGAGTCATACTTGGCATTCTTTGTGCTTTGGCGATAGGCTATTTTCTTTTCACCACGTGGAATGCTTACGCCTTTCCGAGTACTAAATCACGTCTCGCTCAGACCGTAGGGATCACCTTGCTGCTTTTTACAATTTTGGGGACCGACTTGATTCTCTTCGCGCTTTCGGTGGGACGAGTCTTGGATCAAATGACTCACTTACTTGATGGTGTGGTAAGAATTCTGACCGAGTCTGGCCAGACACCCCGACTTGAACCAAGGGAGCATACTGCGGAAATGAAGGACTTGAGGAAAGAGGTTGGGTACCTAAAAAGTCAACTCAATTTCTTACTCAAGGTTTTGCCGATCGGCATCGGCGTAATTGCTATCCTCGTTGCGCTCCGGTAAGTCGCTTAATGTCAAGACGGCTGTCACTTCACGGGCAGATGATCGGACGGGGAACTCTGACGGAGACGAGGGGGATGCTCGGGGAGGTTGAGACGCAGCTGAGGGGGGCGGGGGTGGGGAGCGCGAGGGCGGAGGCGGAGTGGCTGGTGGCGGATACGCTGGGGGTGAGCCGAACCGACTTATACCTCTGGGACGGACCCATCTCGTCTGCGCAGGCCGCGGAGCTTGAGGAGCGGATGGCCCGTCGCCTGTCAGGCGAGCCGCTGCAGTACGTGTTGGGATCGGTCGAGTTTTTGGGTCATCGTCTGGCGGTCAATCCGTCGGTGCTGATCCCGCGGCCGGAAACCGAAGCGCTTGCGGCGCAGGCGATTGTCACCCTCCAGGCGCTGGCTTCAGCGGGCAGGCCCCGTGAGATAGCGGCTTCACCTATCTCACGGGGCAGGGAACCGGTCCTGGTGCTGGACGTGGGGACCGGCAGCGGGTGCCTCGCCATCAGCTTGGCGCATGCGGTGGGGGCTTGCGCGATCACGGCGCTTGAGCTATCATGGAAGACCCTCCAGACCGCCAGGACGAACGTCCTCGCTCATCATCTGGACGACCGCATTCATCTGATTCAATCGGACTGGACCAGCGGGGTGGGGGGCTTGTTTTCTCTCATCGTCTCGAATCCGCCCTACGTCCCGAGCGGCGAATTGGCGGGATTGCCGGACAATGTGCGCCGGGAACCGCGGGAAAGTCTTGACGGAGGATCGGACGGGATGCGGTTTCACCGGCGGTTGCTGATGGACGCCGAGCGGTTGCTCGCGCCGGGCGGCTCGCTGATGATGGAATGCGCGGAGTCCCAGGCCGAGGCGCTGCGCGCGTCTGCGGAGGGACTCTCGTGGGCGGCGGAGGCATCGGTGGGAAACGACCTCGCCGGCCGTCCGAGAATCGTCAGTGTCCGGCGTCGTGATTCCTTGACCCCGCATAGAACGCATTCGACTTCAACGGGTGTGCGGGATGTCGCCCCGCGCCGCGGAGCATGAGACGCCATCGTTCCTTGGTAATGCGGGGCTCCATAATCTAATGGACACGCTCGTCGTCGAGCGCAGCGACCCGCTGACAGGCAGCATCGGCGTCAGCGGCGCGAAGAACGCGGCCCTGCCGATCATGGCCGCCTGCCTCCTGACGGAGGAGGAGTCGGTCATCGAGGGCGCGCCCCGCGTGACCGACGTGCTGACGATGGCCGAGATCCTCCGGACGCTCGGCGCCGAGGTGTCGTGGCCCCGACCGCCATCGGGGCTCGTCATCCGGCCGGATGACTACAGCGGCTGGACCGCGCCGTACGAGCTGGTGCGCCTGATGCGCGCCTCGGTCTGCGTGCTGGGGCCGCTGCTGGCCAAGCACGGGCGCGCCCGCGTGTCGCTGCCGGGCGGCTGCGTCATCGGCCCGCGCCCGATTGATTTGCACCTCAAAGGGCTGCAGGCGCTGGGCGCGGCCATCGCCATCGAGCACGGCGACATCCTCGCGCAGGCGGAGCGCCTGACCGGCGCCACGATCCATCTCGCCGGGCCGTCCGGCTCCTCGGTCCTGGCGACGGACAACGTCATGATGGCCGCGACCCTGGCGGACGGTATCACGGTGATCGAGTCGGCCGCCTGCGAGCCGGAAGTCGTGGACCTGGCCAATTGCCTGATCGCGATGGGCGCGCGGATCTCCGGGCACGGCACCCCGCGCATTCAGATCGAGGGGGTCGCGCGGCTGCGCGGGGCGCGCTGGCGCGTGATCCCGGACCGCATCGAGACCGGCACGCTGATGATCGCCGCGGCGATGACCGGCGGGGACGTCCGGATTGACGGGGCGGTGCCGGAGCATCTGGGGGCGCTGATCGACGCGCTGCGGCAGGCCCGCGCGACGGTCGAGCTGCTGCCGGGCGCGCTGCGCGTGGCCGCGAACGGATGCCTGAAGGGCGTGGAAATCACGACGCTGCCGTTTCCGGGATTCCCGACGGACCTGCAGGCGCAGATGATGGCGCTGATGGCCGTCAGCGAGGGCGTGAGCCTCGTGGCCGAGAAGATTTATCCGGAGCGCTTTCAGCACGTGCCGGAGCTGCGCCGGATGGGGGCGTCCATCACGCGGGACGGGGCGCACGCGATCGTCAAGGGTGTGGCGCGCCTGAGCGGCGCGCCGGTCAAGGCCTCGGACCTGCGGGCCTCGGCCGCGCTCCTGCTGGCCGGCTTGGTGGCGGACAACCATACCGTGCTCGAAGGCCTCGAGCACCTGGACCGAGGCTATGAACGTCTGGAAGAGAAGCTGTCGATGCTGGGTGCGCGCATCCATCGGGAACGCGAAAGGAGTTAAGGCGCCATGGTGGTGATTCGGTTTCAACGATTGGGGACGCTGAAGACGCCCTATCATCGGATCGTGGTGACGGACCGCCAGCGGGCGCAGTCCAGCCGGGTCCTGGAGGTCGTGGGC
>JACPTX010000008.1 GCA_016192545.1 Candidatus Omnitrophota bacterium
CGAATTGCGACCAGGACTGCGTCTGGGTCCTGCGCGACGTGCTGCAGCAGGACGTCGTCGCCCTGTGGCACCAGGACACCGGCCTGCAGGGCTGCGACGGCATCGTGCTGCCGGGCGGCTTCAGCTACGGGGACTATCTTCGGACCGGGGCGATCGCGCGGTTTTCCCCGATCATGAACTCCGTGGCGGCGTTCGCGAAAGACGGAGGGCTCGTCATCGGCATCTGCAACGGATTCCAGATCCTGCTGGAGGCGGGGCTGCTGCCCGGCGCGATGCTGCGCAACACGAGCCTGCGGTTCATCTGCCGCCACGTGCACCTGCGCGTGGAGCGGACCGGCACGCCGTTCACCAACCGGTTCCAGCCCGGCCAGGTCATCCGCCTGCCCATCGCGCACAACGAGGGCAACTACACCGTCGAGCCCAAGACGCTCAAGGCGATGAACGCGCGCGGGCAGGTCCTGTTCCGCTACTGCGATCCGGACGGCGCCGTGAGCCCGGCCTCCAATCCCAACGGCTCGGTCGAATCCATCGCCGGCATCACGAACGAGCATGGCAACGTGCTGGGGATGATGCCGCATCCGGAGCGATGCTCCGAGCCGGAGCTGGGCTCGATGGACGGCCGCCTGCTGTTCGAGTCGCTGATGAACTCGCTGGTGGCCGCATGACGCAGGCCGCGGCGATGACGCCTGCGCTCATCAAGAAGCACAACCTGACGACGGATGAGTACCGCCGCATCGAGCGCATTCTCGGCCGCGCGCCGACGATCACGGAGCTGGGCATCTTCAGCGTCATGTGGGCCGAACATTGCAGTTACAAGAGTTCGAAGGTCTACCTGAGGACGTTCCCGACGAAGGGCAAAGGCGTGCTGATTCCGGCGGGGAAGGAGAACGCGGGGCTGGTGGACATCGGGGGCGGATGGGCAGTCGCGTTCAAGGTCGAGTCGCACAACCATCCCTCGGCGGTCGAGCCGCACGCGGGGGCGGCCACCGGGGTGGGCGGCATCATCCGCGACATCTTCACGATGGGCGCGCGTCCTATCGCGTTGTTCGATTCGCTGCGCTTTGGGACGCTCAACGGCCATGCACGGACGCACTTCCTCTTGGGTGGGGTGGTGAAGGGCATCAGCGACTACGGCAACGCCGTCGGGGTCCCGACCGTCGGCGGGGAGGTGTATTTCGACGACACGTACCGCGAGAACCCGCTGGTGAACGTCATGTGCATCGGCGTGGTGCCGGCGGGCAAGATCGCCTGCGCCCGCGCGCGCGGGATCGGCAACCCGGTCCTCTACGCCGGCTCCTCGACGGGCCGCGACGGGCTGGGCGGGGCGAGCTTCGCCTCGCGCGAGATCACCGAGGGCTCGGAGCATGACCGTCCGGCGGTGCAGATCGGCGACCCGTTCACCGAGAAGTGCCTGATCGAGGCGACGCTGGAGGCGCTGCAGACCGGCGACGTGGTCGGCATCCAGGACATGGGCGCGGCCGGGCTGACCTGCTCCACCTGCGAAACGGCGGACCGGGGGGATTGCGGCATCGAGATTGACGTCGCCCGCGTGCCGCGGCGCGAAGAGGGCATGAGCCCGTATGAGGTGATGCTCTCCGAGTCGCAGGAGCGCATGCTGCTCATCGTCAAGCGCGGCCGCGAATCGCGCATCACGCGGCTCTTCGCGAAATGGGGGCTGCATGCGGTGGAGATCGGCACCGTCACCAATGATGGCCTCATGCGCGTCAAGGACCGCGGGAAGACCGTCGCGGAAATTCCTGCCAAGGCCCTGACGAGCGGCGCGCCGGTCTATCGGCGTCCGCGCAGGCGTCCGAAGTATCTGGCCAGGGCGCAGCGCCTGGCCTTGAGAGGGATCCCGCAGCCGAAAGACTTCAATGACACGCTCCTGGCCTTGCTGGGCTCGCCGACCATCGCGGACAAGGCTGGCATCTATGAGCAGTATGACCACATGGTGCAGACGAACACGGTGGCGCTGCCGGGGCGCGCGGATGCCGCCGTGCTGCGGCTGAAGGACACGGGCGCCCTGCTGGCCGCCACGATCGACGGCAACGGGACGTACTGTTACCTCGACCCCTGCGAGGGCGGGAAGCTGGCGGTGGCCGAGGCGGCGCGCAACCTTGCCTGCGTCGGGGCCCAGCCGCTGGCGGTCACCGACTGCCTCAACTTCGGCAATCCGGAAGACCCTGAGATCATGTGGCAGTTCGCGGAGTGCGTGCGCGGGATCAGCGAGGCCTGCCGCGCATTCGCCACCCCGGTGACCGGCGGCAACGTGAGCCTCTACAATGAAAGCCCGCGCGGCGCGATCGACCCGACGCCGGTCATCGGGATGGTCGGCCTCATCCGCGACCGCGGTCGGCACCCCGGCCCTGTCACGAGCGGCTTCAAGGACGAGGGCGACATCGTCCTTCTGCTCGGACAGACGCGGGAGGAGTTGGGCGGCAGCGAATACCTCAAGCGGATTCACCGCCGCAAGCAAGGCAGGCCCCCGCGCGTGGATCTGGCAGGGGAGAGGCGCCTGCAGCGGCTGATGGTGGAAGCGGCCGAGGCCGGACTCCTCAAGTCCGCGCACGACTGCGCGGAAGGGGGGCTGGCCGTCGCGCTGGCGGAGTCGTGCGTGTCGGAGCCGGACCATCTGGTCGGTGCGACCATCCAACTCAAAACGCAAAACGCAAAACGCAAGGCTCGCACAGATGCGCTGCTGTTCGGGGAATCGGCCGGACGCATCGTCATCAGCTGCGATCCGGCCGCCCAGCGCCCGCTTGAGGCGCTGGCCAAGCGGCACGCGGTGCCGTGCAGCGCGGCCGGGCGCGTCGGCGGCTCGACGCTGCAAGTCGGCCCCTGGATCAACGTGGCGGTCAACGCGATGAGTCAGCGGTGGCGCGGGGTCTTCGCATGACGCCCCTTGACGATTCGCCCAAAGAAGCCTGCGGGCTGTTCGGCATCTACGGCCACCGCGACGCGGCGCGCCTGACGTATCTCGGGCTCTACTCCCTGCAGCACCGCGGCGAGGAGGCGGCGGGCATCGTCACGCACGACGGCCGCGAGATGCACAGCTTCAAGGCGCAGGGGCTGGTGTCCGAGGTGTTCAACGAGGAGCGCCTGCACCAGCTGCCCGGCCGCGCGGCGATCGGCCACACGCGCTACTCGACGACCGGCGGCAGCGTGCTCAAGAACGTCCAGCCGCTCCTGGTCAATTGCGCCAAGGGCTCGGTGGCCGTCGCGCACAACGGCAACCTCGTGAACGCCTATGAGCTGAAGCAGCGCCTGGAGTCTTCCGGGTCGATCTTCCAGACGACGGTGGACAGCGAGATCATCCTGCATCTGCTGGCCCGCGCCGCCAACGGCTCATTCGAAGACTCGCTCGGCGAGTGCCTGCGGGAGCTGCAGGGCGCCTTCAGCCTGATCTTCCTGACGGAGCGCGCGCTGATCGGCTGCCGCGACCCGAACGGCTTCAAGCCGCTGTGCATCGGCAAGATGAACCACGCCTACGTCCTCGCCTCGGAGACGTGCGCGCTGGACCTCATCGGCGCGCGGTTCCTGCGGGAGGTCGAGCCCGGCGAGGTCGTCGTGATTGACGCCGGCGGCCCGCGCTCGCTGTTTCCGTTCCAAGGCACCAACACGGCGCTGAGCCACTGCCTCTTCGAGCACGTGTACTTCGCGCGGCCGGACTCGGTGATCTTCCAGGAGAGCGTGCAGGCGGTGCGCGTCAAGCTGGGCCGGGAGCTGGCGCGCGAGCATCCGGTCGCGGCGGACTTCGTCATGCCGATCCCGGACTCCGGCAACTTCGCGGCGCTGGGCTACAGCCTCGAGTCGCAGATCCCCTTCGCGATCGGCATCATCCGCAACCACTACGTGGGCCGGACGTTCATCCAGCCGGCGCAGGAGATCCGCGACCTGAAGGTGCGCGTGAAGTTCAACCCGATCCGCGAGATCATCAAGGGCAAGCGGCTCGTCGTCGTGGACGATTCCATCATCCGCGGGACCACCACCCGCGCGCGGATCAAGAGCCTGCGGGAGGCCGGCGCGAAGGAAATCCACATGCGCATCAGCTGTCCGCCGACGAAGTTCTCCTGCTTCTACGGGATCGATTTCCCGACGCGCAAGGAGCTGGTCGCCAACCGGCTCTCCCTGGACGAGATCCGCAAGTTCGTCGGGGCGGATACGCTGGGGTATCTCTCGCTGGAGGGGCTCCTGAAGTGCGTGGGCAAGCCGTCGAGCTACTGCACCGCCTGCTGGAGCGGCCAGTATCCGATCCCGTTCGGCGAAGAGGGCGACAAATTCGCGCTCGAGAAGCACGCCGGCGAAGGCAAGTGCTGATGCCGGCAGCCACGTATCGGCAGGCGGGGGTGGACGTCGCGGCGGCGGACCGGTGGCTGGCAGGCCTGGCGCCGCTCATCCGCTCGACCTACCGTCCCGGCGTGCTGCCGGACCGCGGGCAGTTCGCCGGATTGTTCCGCCTGCCGGCGCGCGGGTTCCGCGATCCCGTCCTGGTGTCGTCGACGGACGGGGTGGGGACGAAATGGACGCTGGCGCAATCGGCCGGCGACCATGCCGCCATCGGCGTGGACGTCGTGGCGATGAACACGAATGACGTGCTGGTCTACGGGGCGCAGCCGCTCTTCTTTCTCGATTACCTCGCGGTCGGCCGGCTCAATCCGCCGCTCATGACCCAGTTGCTGCGGGGCATCGCGCAGGGCTGCCGGCTCAGCGGCTGCGCCTTGCTGGGCGGCGAAACCGCGGAGATGCCCGGCGTGTATGAGAATGGGAAGTATGACGTCGCCGGGTTCTGCGTCGGCGTCGTGGAGCGCCGGCGGCTGCTCGACGGCTCGCAGGTCCGCGCCGGCGATGCGGTCGTCGGCCTGGCGTCCTCCGGCCCGCACGCCAACGGCTTCTCGCTGATCCGCAAGGTGTTCAATCAGGCGGAGCTCAAGCGATGGAGGCGCCGGCTGCTGGTGCCGACGCGCATCTACGTCAAGCCGGTGCTCGCCGCGCTGAGCCGCTTTCCGATCACCGCCATCGCGCACGTCACGGGCGGGGGCCTGCGGCGGCGGCTCCCGAGCCTGACGGCCAAGCAGCCGGCCTTGACCGCCCGGTGGATGCCGGGGAGCTGGCCGGTTCCGGACATCTTCCGCCGGATCCAGGCCGCAGGGCGGATCAGCCAGGACGAAATGGACGGGACGTTCAACATGGGCCTCGGCATGGTGTTGGCATGCCGCCCGCGGGCGGCCGACGCCGCGGTCCAGCGCTTCACGCACGGCGGCGTGCCCGCGTGGATCATCGGGACGATTGAACGGAGGACTGGATGAAGGTGTTGATGAGATGAAGGTGTTGATGATTGGATCCGGAGGCAGGGAACACGCGCTGGCCTGGAAGCTGAGCCAGTCGCCGGAGCTCGACACGCTCTTCTGCGCGCCGGGCAACGGCGGGATCGGCCAGTTGGCGGAGCCCGTGGACATCGGCGCGGAAGACGTCGAGGCGCTCGCGGAGTTTGCGGAGACGAAAGACGTCGACCTGACCGTGGTGGGGCCGGAGAGCTCCCTGGCGAAAGGCGTCGTCGACGTCTTCGAGAA
>JACPTX010000009.1 GCA_016192545.1 Candidatus Omnitrophota bacterium
CGGGTGGCCGCTTTTGATCGCGATGACGCGCGCCCGCAGATGCGCCCCCAGGAGGTACAGATCGCCGAGGAGATCCAGCAGCTTGTGGCGGGCGAATTCGTCGTCGAACCGCAGGGTGTTCCGGATGACCCCCCCGTTGCCAATGACCAGCGTGTTCTCGTAATTCGCCCCCTTGCCGTAGCCCTGCGCCCGCAGGGCGTCCGCTTCCTCGGCGAGGCAGAAGGTGCGCGCGGGCGCGACGTGCGCCTCGAACGAGCCGCCGTTGTATCCGAGGCTGACGAACTGCGCTTTCACGAGCGGATGGCTGTAGCTCAGCGTATAGGACACCTGCAGGGCGCGGTCCGGAAAGACCGTGATCGAGGATTCCCCGTCTTCCACCATCATCGGCTCCCGCGGCGAACAGACCTTGCGCGGCGCGTCCTGCTCCGTCACCCCGGCGGATTTGAGCAGGTCCACGAACGGCCCGGCTGAGCCGTCCACGCCGGGCAGCTCCGCGCTGGAGACCTCGACATACGCGTTGTCCACCCCCACGCCCCAGAGCGCGGACATGAAGTGCTCGACCGTCTGGACCTCCACGCCGTCTTTGGCCAAGACGGTCCTCCGCACCGACGACGATTCCACCGCATGACAGGCGCTGGCCGGAATGGTCGGGCGGTGCGGCAGGTCCGTCCGGAGGAACAGGATGCCGGCCTGGGCCGGCGCCGGCAGCACCCGGAGGGTGCAGGGCCGGCCCGTATGCAGGCCGGCCCCCTTCAGGGAAACCTCCTTGGCAATCGTGCGCTGGCGGTCGCTCACCGCCTCGTCGGACATGCTTACCGTTTCGCTCCCTTGTTGGCCGCGTAGCGGTCGTTGAGGAGCTTGAGGACCTCGTCCGTCACGTCGTAGGCCTCCTCCCCGTAGAGGAGCATCTGTTGATTCAGGACCACCGAGAAGCTGTTCGTTTTCGCGTACTCCGCCACGGTCTGGCCGATCTCCTGGAGAATCGTTTTGGCCATCTCGTTGCGCTCCCCCAACAGCTCGCGTTCGCTGCGGCTCTTCAGCCGCTTCAGCTCGTCCGACTTCTCCTCGATTTCCCTGGCCTTGGCTTCCCTGGCCTGGTCATTCAGGAGCTCGAGGCTCTGGCGCAGCTTCTTCAATTCTTCGACGCGTCCCTCCAGCTCCGCCTGCTTTTGCTTACTCTTCTGCTGCAGGACCTGGTCGGATTCCCCGGTGCGCCGGTAGCTGTCAAACACCTTGGCGAGGTCCACATAGCCGACCTTCAGCTCCGCCGCGGCCTCGGCCTGCCCGACCGCCCCACCCGCGCCCAGCACCATGAGTCCCACGACTATCCACCGCGTGTGCATCTGCCCGTATCCTTTCTCTAGAAGGCCCGGCTGAGATTGAAGTGCAGCCGGGGCTTGCGTTTTTCGTTGCCCAGGCGCGTCACCGGAAACCCGAGGTCCAGTCGCAGGGGCCCGATGGGCGTGTTGACGCGCACCCCGACGCCCGTCCCCACCTCCACCGAGCTGGCGTACTCGTCGATCCGCCGCCAGACGTTGCCGGCGTCCAGGAAGACGGAGCCTTTGACGATGGCTTTCCCGCGCTCGTCCTTCACGATGGTCATCACTTCCTCGAGCGCCGCGATGAGGCTCGCCTCGCCTCCGATGGGATCGTTCGACGCCGGATCGCGGGGCCCGACGCGCCGCTCCTCGAAGCCCCGGATGGTGTTGGACCCGCCCGCGAAGAAGCGCTCGAAAATCGGCACCTCCGCCGTATTCGAATACTCGCTCACGATCCCGCTGCGGATGCGGCTCTCAAAGACGAACCGCTTGAAGTGCGGGAGGTAGTGGCTCGCCCCGCCCTGCAGGCGGAAGAAGTCGCGGTCCCCGGCCAGGAGGCCGCCGGCCAGATCCCCGCCGACAAACACCAGCCCGCCCTGGCTCGGATCAAACCGGTTGTCGCGGGCGTCCCAGGACAGCATCGTCCCGGCCACGCTGACATCAATGCGGCCCTGCTCGGCCTTCAGGTCCGCCGAGGCCTCCTCCACGATGTCGGAGATTTCGGTCCGGAAGAGCTGATACGCGCTGTCGAGCCGCAGGGTGTCGGTGAACTCCTTGCCCAGGCGGATGCCGCCGCCCCGCTTCTCCTCTTCATACCCCAGCCCGAGGTTACGGCTCCGCAGGCGGGTGCGGCTGTAGCCGTCGACGCCGAACGACAGCGGGTGGCCGAAGATCCAGGGCTCGGTGAACGACAGGTCGAAATTCCGGCGGACGCTGCCGACCTCGATGCGGAAGACCATGTCCTGCCCGGCCCCCGTGAACCTCGGGAAATTCATGATGTCGAAGTTGCGCTGCTCCAGCTCCACCATCCCGATGAGCCGGTCGATGGAGGACAGCCCGCCGCCGAAGCTGAAGCTGCCGGTTTTGGCCTCCTTCACCTCGACGATGAGGTCTTCGTGATTGGGGGTCTCGGTCGGCTGGGTGTCCACCGACACCTCTTCGAACAAGCCCAGGTTATAGAGCCGTTCGATGGAACGGCGGATCTTCGCGCCGTCAAACGGCTGGCCCGGATACACGCGCAGCTCCCGGCGGACCACCACGTCCTTCGTCCGGAGATTCCCGCGCACCTCGACGCGGTTGACGTAGGCCAGCTCGTGCTCGACGATCCGCAGCGTCAGATCCACGCGCTTCGCCGCCGCATCCAGCTGGCTCTCCGGCGTCACCTCCGCATTGATGTAGCCGCGGTCGCCGTAATACTGCTTGACCGCGCGCAGGTCGTCCTGCAGGGCCTCGAGGTTGTAGACCGACCCCGGCTTCAAGGTGAGCAGCTGGCGGAGCTCATGCTCGGGGAACAGGACGGTGCCGGCGATGGCGACCTGCCCCACCCGGTGCTGCAACCCCTCGGTGATCGTCAGGTGGAGATACAGCCAGTCGCCGGCAGGCCCGGCCAGGACCTCATGCGCCACCGCGACATCCTGATAGCCCTGCTTGCGGTAGAAGGCGCGGATGCGGTCGAGGTCTTCCTCCAGGACCTGCTCATCATACACGCCGGAGGAAAACCAGTGCTTGCGCTTCGTCTTGATCGCGCTGCGGATCTTCTGGTCCGGGAAGGCGAGGTTGCCTTCGACCAGGATCTTGCGGATGCGCATCCGGGGGCCCTCGTCCACGACGAGATGCACGGTCGCGGCGTTGGCGGCCTCGTCCACCGCGTCGGTGGACGCCATCTCCACCTGGGAGTAGCCCCGGCGGCGGTACTGCGCCTTGACCTGCTCGATCCCCTCCTTCAGCTTGCGCGGATCATGGAGCTGGCCCGGCTTGACCCCCAGGAGCTCGCGGATGCGCTTGGTGGGGAGGCGGCGGTTGCCCTCAATCTCGACGGCCTTGATGGACGGCTTTTCCTTCACCGTCACCACCACCTTGACGCCGCCTGGGGCCGGCTCCGTCTCCATCCGCACGTCGGTGAAATAGCCCAGCGCGTAGAGCCGGCGGATGTCCTCGCTGGCGACCTGCTCCAGGTACGGCATGCCGGGGCGCGTCTGCATCTGGGCGATGCACGTTTCTTTGGCGATGGCCTGCGTCCCCCGCACCTCCACCTCCAGCACCCGGAAGGGCTCCTGGGCCGCCGCCTGGCTGCTCAGCAGACCCAGCAACGCGAGGCAGACGATTACAGTTGGGCGAGGGTCTCGAATCGGGTGTACTCCTTCAGGAAGGTCAACTTCACCGTCCCCGTAGGACCGTTGCGCTGCTTGGCAACAATCACCTCAGCCATGCCCTTGAGCGTGGTATCTTCCGGCTTGTAATACTCTTCGCGAAACAGAAATACCACCACGTCGGCGTCTTGCTCAATCGATCCGGACTCTCTCAGATCTGAGAGCCGAGGCCGTAACGTGTCTCGCTGTTCAGGGGCTCGTGACAGCTGACTCACGGCGATCACCGGGATGTTCAGCTCCCGCGCCAGTCCTTTCAGACCGCGAGAAATCAGCGCGACTTCTTGCTGGCGGCTATCCGCGCGAGACGA
>JACPTX010000025.1 GCA_016192545.1 Candidatus Omnitrophota bacterium
CGCCTGCTGATCGGCGGCGGCATGTCCTATACGTTTCTCAAGGCCCAGGGGCACGACATCGGGGCCTCCAAGCTCGAAGCGGACAAGGTGGAGTTGGCCAGGCAGCTCCTGGCCGAGGCCGCGCAGCGGAAGGTCTCTGTGCTGCTGCCCGTGGATCACGTCATCACGACGTCGCTGGATCCCGGCACCCCGGTCAAGACCGTGACGGTCGGGCAGATTCCGGAGGGTTGGGGCGGGGCGGACATCGGACCGGAGACGGTTCAGCGGTTCATCGAGGCGCTGCGCGATGCCAAGACGGTCGTGTGGAACGGCCCGGTCGGGGTCTTTGAGCAGGCGCGTTTCGCCACAGGCAGCCGGCGGATCGCCGAGACGCTGGCGAACCTGAAGGGCGCCACAACCATCATCGGGGGCGGGGACAGCGCGGCCTGCGTGCAGCAGTCCGGGCTGGCCGCGCGGATGAGCCACATCTCCACCGGCGGCGGCGCCTCCCTCGAATATCTGGAAGGCAAGGTTCTCCCCGGCATTGCCATCCTCCAAGACGCATGAGACGGCCGGTGATCGCGGGAAACTGGAAGTGCAACCTGACGAGCCGCGAGGCGGTGGCGCTCGTGCAGCAGCTCAAGGCCTCGCTGGACAGGCCCACCGTTGACGTGGTGGTCTGTCCGCCGTTCACGGCTCTCGCGGCGGTGGCCTCGCAATTAACCAATACCTCCATCGCCCTCGGAGCCCAGGACCTGTTCTGGGAGCCGCAGGGCGCCTTCACCGGCGAGGTCTCCGCGCCGATGCTGGCAGACCTGGGCTGCCGCTACTGCATCATCGGCCACTCCGAGCGGCGGCAGTCTTTCGGCGAGACGGATGACAGGGTGCACAAGAAGCTTCGCGCGGCGCTGCAGCACGGCCTCACGCCGATCGTCTGCGTCGGAGAGACGCTGAAGGAACGGGAAGCCAACCGGACGTTCGAGGTCGTGCGCCGCCAGGTGCAGGGCGCGCTGCACGGGCTGTCGGCCAAAGAGGTGGGCGCGCTCATCCTCGCGTATGAGCCGGTGTGGGCCATCGGCACCGGCCGCAACGCGACGCCCGCCCAAGCGCAGGAAGCCCAGGCGTTCATCCGCCGGCTCCTGAAAGACGGCTGGGGCGCGCCGGTCGCGGAGGCGGTCCGCATTCAATACGGCGGCAGCGTCAACGCGTCCAATGCGCTGGAATTGCTGCAGCAGCCGGACGTGGATGGGGCGCTGGTCGGCGGGGCCAGCCTCAACGCGGAGGCGTTTACCGCCATCGTCAAATCCGCCGCTGAGGCGAAACTGGTCACCCGATGACCCCCATCCTCTACGGCTTGATTCTCGTCGTCCATATCCTGGTGTCCTTCGTCCTGATCGTCGTGATCCTCCTGCAGGGCGGGCGCGGCGGGCTCTCCGAGGCGCTGGGCGGGGCGGCGGCGCAATCGCTGTTCGGCGGGGGGGCGAAGACCGTCCTCACAAAAGCCACCGCGGTGTGCGCCGGCCTGTTCGTCGTCACGTGCCTGTCGTTGGCGTACCTGTCCACCGTCCAGGGGCGGTCCGTCCTTGAGCAGATTCCCCTGCCACAAGCCGAACCTCCGGCACCGAGTGACACCAGCCCGTCGCAGTAACGCGGTCGGAAGGGCCCCGCACCGGCTGCGAGGCATTGCGCGTTCGGCGGCATTCCTCGCAACCTTCCTCTTCGTCTGCCAGGTTGTTCCGCTTCGCGCGGAGAACCAGCCGGCCGCCGGCCTGCCTGCCGCGCCCGCGGCGCAGGCAGGGGATACGCTGGTCGCCGGGTCCATCGGGGACGCGCGCAACCTCATCCCCATCCTCGCCTCGGACAGCGCCTCAGCCGACATCTGCGGGCTCGTCTTCAACGGGCTCGTGAAATACGCGCCGGATCTGACCCTCGTGGGGGATTTGGCCGAGCGGTGGGAGGTGCAGGAGGGCGGGCTCGTCATCGTGTTCCACCTGCGTCCCGGCGTGCGCTGGCACGACGAGGTACCGTTCACCGCGCAGGACGTGCGGTTCACCTACGAGCGTCTCGTGGACCCCGGCACGCCGACGCCGTACAGCGGGGACTTCGAGCGCATCGAGCGGCTTGAGGTCATGGATGAGCTGACCGTGCGGGTGCGCTACAAGGAGCCGTTCGCGCCGGGGCTGGCCAGCTGGGGGATGTGGATGATGCCCAGGCATCTCCTCGAGGGGGCGGATTGGCAGACGACCCCCTTCGCCCGCCGTCCGATCGGCACCGGGCCTTTCCGCTTCAGGCGGTGGAAGACCGGCGAGTCCATCGAGCTCATCGCCAACCCGTCCTATTTCGAGCACCGCCCGCACGTGGACCGGCATTTCACCCGGATCATCCCGGATCAGGCGACGATGTTCCTGGAGCTCTCGACCGAGCAGGTGGATCTCTCGGGCCTGACGCCGCTGCAGTTCCGCCGGCAGATCGACACGCCGTTTTTCCGCACTCACTACCGGGTGTTCCGGTATCCCGCCTTCGGGTACACCTATGTGGGCTACAACCTGCGCGATCCGCGGTTCGCCGACCGCCGGGTGCGTCAGGCGCTGAACCTGGCCATCAACAAGGAGGAGATCATCGACGGCGTGCTGCTGGGGCTGGGGCGGGTCTCCACCGGCCCGTTTCCGCCGGAGTCCTGGGCGTATGATGAGGCCGTGACGCCGGCGCCGTATGATCCCGCCCAAGCCAAGGACTTGCTGGCTGAAGCGGGCTGGCGCGATAGCGACGGCGATGGCTGGCTGGACCTCGAAGGGCAGCCGTTCCGCTTCACGCTCCTGACCAACCAGGGCAACGACCAGCGGCAGAAGGCGGCGGAGATCATCCAGCGGCGGCTGAAGGAAATCGGCATCCAGGTCGAGATCCGCGTCGTCGAGTGGAGCGCGTTCCTGTCGCAGTTCATCGACGCGCGCAATTTCGAGGCGATCCTGCTGGGCTGGGGCCTGTCGCGCGACCCGGACCTGTTTGACATCTTTCATTCCTCCAAGACGAAACCCGGCGAATTTAATTTTGTCGGGTACAACAATGAAGACGTGGACCGCCTGATCCTCGAGGGGCGCCGCACCTTCGACCAGGCCGAGCGTGCCGCCATCTACAAGCGGATTCACGCGCTCATCTACGAGGACCAGCCCTACACCTTCCTCTACGTGCCGGATGCGCTGCCGATCGTGCACGCGCGGTTCCGCAACGTCGCCGTCACGCCGATCGGCATCGGCTACAACCTCATCGACTGGTACGCGCCGACCGCCGAGTGGCGCTACCCTCGCTGGCGGCTGGAGCCATGAGCGGCTCATGCTGACGTATCTGATTCGGCGCGTGCTGGGCCTGATTCCGCTGGGCATCGGGATCACGCTGCTGTGCTTCGTCGTCATCCACCTGACGCCAGGCGACCCGGCCGTCGTCGGGACCGACCTCAATCCGAAGATCTCGCTGCAGGCCCGCCAGCGGATCAAGGAGTTCTACGGGTTGAACGACCCGCTGCCGGTCCAGTACGGCCGGTGGGTGGCGCGCGTCGCGAGGCTGGATTTCGGGCGGTCGCTGGCGGACAACCGGCCGGTGAGCGAGAAGATCGCCGAGCGCATCCCGGTCACGCTGACGATCAATGTCCTCTCCATGCTCCTCATCCTGTTGCTCGGGCTGCCGATCGGCATTGTGGCGGCGGCCAAACCCCACGGCGTCTTTGACCACGCCACGACCCTGCTCGTCTTCCTGGGGTTTTCCATGCCCACGTTCTGGCTGGCGCTCCTGTTGATGCAGTGGCTGGGGGTGCAGTGGCAGTGGCTGCCGATCTCCGGCCTGCAGGGGCTGGGGACGGACTCGTGGCCGTGGTGGGAGCGGGGCTGGGATCTCGCCCGGCATCTGGCGCTGCCCGTGTTCGTCTCGGCGTTCGGGGGGCTGGCGGGGGTCGCGCGCTACATGCGCTCGCAGATGGTGGACGTGCTGCAGCAGGATTACATCCGCACCGCGCGCGCCAAAGGGCTGCCGGAGCCGCGCGTGCTCTTCGACCATGCGCTGCGCAACGCGCTGCTGCCGATCATCACCATCCTCGGCCTGTCGGTGCCGGGGCTGCTGGGCGGCAGCGTGATCTTCGAAACCATCTTCGCGATCCCGGGCCTGGGGCGGCTCTACTACGACGCGGTCATGGCGCGCGATCTCATGACGGTGATGGGGCTGCTGACCATCAGCGCGGGGCTCACGCTCCTCGGCAATCTCCTAGCCGACCTGGCCTACGCGTACGCGGATCCGCGCATCCGCGTCGGAGGGCAGGGAGGATGAGGCGGCGGGCCGCGGACCTCTGGGTGCGGATCGGGGGCGGCGTGATCGTCGCGCTGGCGGTGCTGGCGGTCGCGGCGCCGTCCGCCGCCACGCACGATCCCAACGCGATCGACCTGCTGGAGGCGCTGCAGCCGCCGTCAGCGCTCCACTGGCTGGGGACGGACAGCCTGGGCCGCGACCTCTACAGCCGCCTGGTGTTCGGCGCGCGCATCTCCTTGCTCGTCGGTGTCGGGGCGATCGGCGTCGCGATGCTGATCGGCACGGCGCTGGGATTGGCGGCCGGCTGGTACGGTGGCTGGGTGGACAGCGCGCTCATGCGGTTCGTGGACGTCATGTTGTGCTTCCCGACGTTCTTCCTGCTGCTCGCCATTGTCGCGCTGATCGGACAAAGCGTCGCCAACATCATCCTCATCATCGGCGTGACCGGGTGGATGGGGGTGGCGCGCCTGGTGCGGGCCGAGGTGCTCAGCCTGAAGGAGCGCGAGTTCATCCAGGCCGCGCGCGTGCTGGGGTTCGGGGCGGGACGGATCATGTGGCGGCACCTGCTGCCCAACGCCCTCTCCCCGGTGCTGGTCAGCGCGACGCTGGGGATCGGCTCGGCGATCCTGGTCGAATCCGGCCTCAGCTTCCTGGGCCTCGGCGTCCAGCCCCCGACGCCGAGCTGGGGCAACCTGTTGATTGATGCGAAAGGGACGCTGGGGGTCGCGTGGTGGCTGACGCTGTATCCGGGGCTGGCGATCCTCTGCACGGTCCTGGCGTTCAATCTGCTCGGCGAAGGCCTGCGCGAGCGGCTGGGCCGCTCTTGATGTTGGACATCCGCAACCTCACCGTGGAGTTTGAGACGGCGCACCAGCGCGTGCGCGCGGTGGATGGCGTGTCGCTGGCCATCGGGCCCGGCCAGGTCGTCGGGCTGGTCGGCGAATCCGGCTCAGGCAAGACGACGCTGGGACTGGCCGTCACCCGGTTGATCCCTGAGCCGCCGGGGGCGATCCGGAGCGGGGAAATCCTGTTCAAGGGACGCGATCTCCTGCGCCTGCCGCAGGAGGAGTTGGTGCAGGTGCGCGGCGGAGCGATCGCCTACGTCTTCCAGGAGCCGGCGACGTCGTTGAACCCCGTGATGACGGTCGGCCGGCAGCTCATTGAGACCGTAGAGCGGCACACGTCCCGCCGCAGCCGGGCCGCCCGGGGGCGCGCGGTCGAGCTGCTGGCGCAGGTCGGGATTCCCGCGCCGGAGGAGCGGTTGTCGAGTTATCCGCATGAGCTGTCAGGCGGGATGAAGCAGCGCGTCATGCGCTCTTGAAGCGCCTGCAGCAGGAGCTCGGCCTGAGCCTGCTGGTCATCAGCCACAGCATCCACCTCGTCCGGCAGCTGGCCGGCCGGATCGCGGTCATGTGGCAGGGGCGGCTCGTGGAGGAAGGACCCGCGGCGCAACTCCTCGGTCAGCCCCGGCACGACTACACCAAGCGCCTGCTGGCCGCCCAGCCGCGCATCGCCGCGCTGGAAGGCGGGGGATGACCCTTCGACGCGGCCTTCGGCCTTGTGGTTCGACGGGCTCACCATCCCTCGAACCATCCCGAGCGAGGTCGAGGGACTCAGGGTCATGGTGAGCGAGTGAAACGAGTCGAACCATGAGCGGCGCCGTCCTGGAGCTCAGGCACGTCGCCAAGCGGTTCCCGTCCCGCGCAGGGCCGCTGCGCCGCGTCGTCGGGTTCGTCCAGGCGGTGTCCGACGTGAGCCTGACGATCCAGCCCGGCGAGATGGTCGGGCTCGTCGGGGAATCCGGCTGTGGCAAGACGACCCTCGCCAAATTGATCACCCAGCTCGAGCCGGTGACGTCCGGGGAGATCCTGTTCCAGGGCCGGGCCCTCGCCAACGGGCGCCGGATGGCGCCCTCGATTCGCCGGCAGATCCAGCTGGTGTTCCAGGATCCGACCGGCTCGCTGAACCCGCGCCAGCGGGTCGGGGCGATGCTCGGCGAGCCGCTCCTCGTGCATCGCGTGATTCGCAGCGAGGCGGACCGGCGGGGCCGCGTGCAGCAGCTCCTTGAGCAGGTCGGGCTGCCGGCGTCGTATCTCCGCCGCTATCCGCGCGAGCTGAGCGGGGGCGAGCGCCAGCGCGTCGCCATCGCCAGGGCCTTGGCCCTGGATCCCTCGCTCCTCATTCTGGATGAACCGGTGGCCTCGCTCGACGTCTATGTCGGCTCGCAGATCCTCGAGCTGCTGCGGCGGCTGCACGCCGAGCGGCGCCTGTCGTACCTGGTGATCTCCCACGACCTGCGGGTGATCGGCTCGCTGTGCGACCGGATCGCGGTGATGTACCTGGGCCGGATCGTGGAGCGCGCGCCGGCCGCCCAGCTCTTCCGCGCGCCCCTCCATCCGTATACCGAGCTCCTCCTGGAATCGGCGGGCCTGCGGCAGGCCGGGGTGGAGGACCGCGGGGAGCTGCCCTCGCCGCTCCATCCCCCTTCCGGGTGCGCCTTCCGCACGCGCTGTCCGCTGGCCGCGGCGCGCTGCGCCGAGGAGGAACCGGCCCTGCTGGAGAAGCAGCCCGGCCGCCTCGTCGCTTGTCATTTCCGTCCCTGACGATTGTCGGGCGCCCTCTAAAGGCGTATAATAAGCATCTGCCTTTTTCCCTGCGATGGACATAGTGATGGAGCGATTCTGGCTGGCGTTTATCCCCCTGTTCGTGGCGTTTGACGCGCCGGGGCTGCTGCCGCTCTACTGGGTGCTCTCGCAGGGGCTGCCGGGCCCCCAGCGGCGGCAGGCGGTGCACAACGCCGTGCTCGTGGCGTTCCTCGTGGCGCTGGCGTTCCTGTGGGTGAGCGGCGCGGTGTTCCGCTTCATGGGCATCCAGATGGCGGACGTGATGATTGCCGGCGGGGTGATCCTGTTTGCGCTGATGCTCAGCGACCTGCTGCATCCGGAGAAGGCGCTGTTCGGCTCCCTGGAGGCGATCGGGGTCGTGCCGCTGGGGGTGCCGCTGATCGTCGGGCCCGCGGTCCTCACGACGGTGCTGCTGTCGCGGGAGCGCTACGGGCTGTGGCCGACGGTGGCGGCGCTGAGCTGCAACATCCTCGTCACCTGGGTCGTGCTCCAGGGCGCGGACCGGCTCATGGAGCGGATCGGGCGGGATGGCGCCAAGGTGATCTCGAAGGTCTTCAGCCTCGTGCTGGCGGCGTTTGCCGTGATGCTGGTGCGGCAGGGCCTGGCCATGGTGATGTCGCCGGCCCCGGTGCCATCACGATGATGCGGCAGGTGCTCACCTTCATCATGGCGGGCGGCAAGGGCGAGCGGCTCTGGCCGCTGACCAAGGACCGGGCCAAGCCCGCGGTGCCCTTCGGCGGCATCTACCGGGTGGTGGACTTCTCGCTCTCCAACTGCATCAACTCCGGCATCCGCAAGATCCACGTCCTGATCCAGTACAAGTCCATTTCGCTGCAGCGCCACCTGCGGATGGGGTGGAACATCTTCGACAGCGAGCTGGGCGAGTACATCGACGTCATCCCGGCCCAGCACCGCACCGGGGAGCACTGGTACCTGGGCACGGCGGATGCGGTCTACCAGAACATCTACTCGATCGAGCAGGAGCATCCGGACCACGTCCTGGTGCTGGCCGGGGACCACGTCTACAAGATGAACTACGCCGAGATGCTCGCCTTCCACAAAGACCGCGGGGCGGACGTGACCGTGGGCGTCATCGAGATGGAGCGCGAGCGGGCCAGGGGCTTCGGGATCGTCGAGGTGGATCCGGGCGGCCGGATGGTCGGCTTCCAGGAGAAGCCGCAGCAGCCCAGGGCCATCCCGGGCGATCCGCAGCGCTGCTTCGTCTCGATGGGCATCTACCTCTTCAACACGCAGGTCGTGGAGGGCGTGCTCATCGACGACGCCAAGCGCGCCGACAGCACGCACGACTTCGGGCGCGACGTGATCCCGAGGATCGTGAAGGACCTGCGGGTCTACGCCTATAACTTCAAGGATGAGAATAAAAAAGAAGCCAAGTACTGGCGGGACATCGGGACGCTCGACGCCTACCACGAGGCGAACATGGATCTCGTGCAGGTGACCCCGCAGCTCAACCTGTACGACCGCAGCTGGCCGATCCGCACCTCCCAGGAGCAGTGGCCGCCGGCGAAGACGGTGTTTGCGGACGAGGCGACCGGCCGGCTCGGAACGGTGCTGGATTCCCTGGTCGCCAACGGCTGCATCATCAGCGGAGGGAAGGTGCAGCGGTGCATCCTCTCGCCGAACGTGCGCGTCAACAGCTTCTCCGAGGTGTACGACTCCATCCTCATGGAGAGCGTCGAGGTCGGGCGCTACGCGAAGATCCGGCGCGCGATCATCGATAAGGACGTGGTGATCCCGCGCTACGCCGAAATCGGCTACGACCTCGAGGAGGATCGGCGCCGCTTCCATGTCACGGAGCGGGGCGTGGTGGTCGTCGCGAAAGGGACGATCGTGGAGGAATCCCGCCCGGCCGTGTCCCTGGTGGGGACGTGATGTCGGAAGGATTGCGGGTCGGCTCCTACACGTTTCAGTCGCGCCTGATCGTCGGAACCGGCAAGTACGCGAACGCGCAGGTCATGCAGGAGGCGTTTGAGGCCTCCGGGGCCGAGGTCGTGACGGTGGCGGTGCGGCGGCTCAACCTTGACCGCCCCAGCGAGGAACACCTGCTCGACCACATTGACCGCCGGCGCTACACGCTGCTGCCGAACACGGCCGGCTGCTACACGGCGGAGGAGGCCGTTCGGGTGGCGCGGCTGGGGCGGGAAGCCGGGTTGTCAAACCTCATCAAGCTTGAAGTCCTCGGGGATCGGAAGACGTTGCTGCCGGATACCGTTGAGCTGCTGGAGGCGACGAAGACGCTCGTCAACGAAGGCTTCATCGTCATGCCCTACACGAACGATGACCCGGTCATGGCAAAGAAATTGGAGGACGCCGGGGCCGCCTGCGTGATGCCTCTCGCCGCGCCGATCGGCTCCGGGCAGGGGATGTTGAACGTCTTGAACATCCGCTTCATCCTCGAGGCGGTGTCCGTGCCGGTCATCGTGGACGCCGGCGTCGGCACGGCCTCGGATGCGTCCGTGGCGATGGAGCTCGGCGCCGATGGGCTGCTGATGAACACGGCGATTGCCTGCGCGAAAGACCCGGTCAAGATGGCCCGCGCCATGCGCCTGGCGGTCGAAGCCGGGCGTCTGGCGTATGAGGCCGGACGCATCCCCAAGAAACCCTACGCCTCCGCCTCCAGTCCGACCGAGGGGCTCATCACTGAGCCGGCCGCTCATCCTCTCTGACGCGCAGGCCCGCTGGGGCGTGCGCGGCGTCTATACGCTGTTCTTCCTCTCCGGTTCGCTCGGGCTCGTCTACGAGGTCCTCTGGCTGCGCAAGCTGCTGCTGGTGTTCGGCAGCACCGTGCATGCCACGAGCACCATCCTGACGGTCTTCTTCGGGGGATTGGCCCTCGGCAGCTGGCTGTTCGGGCGGCTGAGCGACCGGCGGGGCGCCCCGGGGCTGCTGCGGTGGTACGCGGCCTGTGAAGCCGTCGTGGGTCTGTACGCGTTTGCGACGCCGTGGCTGTTTCGGGCCGTCGAGCAGGTGTACATCCCGCTCTATCGCGCCTCAGGCTTGTCCCCGTCGGTGCTGGTCGGGGCCTCGTTCCTGTGCACGGCGGCGGTCCTGCTCATCCCCACCGTGCTGATGGGCGGGACGTTCCCGCTGGTGAGCCGGTTCCTCATCCGCAGCGCGCAGGAGCGCGGCCTGCGGATCGCCTCGCTGTATGCCATCAACACCGCCGGCGCGATGGCCGGCACGGTGTTGGTGTACACCGTCGGATTGCAGACGCTGGGGTGGGTGCTGAGCCTGCAGTGCGCCGGGATCCTGAGCCTGCTCATCGGGCTTCTCGCGCGCACGTTCAGCCGGGCGCTGAGCGCCTCGCCTGCGGCAGGGCAGGGCACGACGTCCGGCGAGGATCCCCGCCTCGTGCGCGTGTTGCTGCTCGCGTTCGGCTTGTCGGGATTCTCGGCGATGCTCTATGAAGTCGCCTGGACGCGCGCGCTCAGCCTGGTGGTGGGCAGCTCGATTTACGCGTTCTGCATCATGCTGGCGACGTTTTTAGGCGGGATCGCCGCGGGCAGCGCGATCGCCCGCGGCTGGCTGCGCGCCGCGCCCCTCGACTCCGCTCGGGACTCCCCCGATCTTCGATCGGGGTCGCGGGCGCGCGTCGAGCAGGTCGTCATCCTGGAGTCGGTCCTGGCCGCCTACGGGCTGTTCTCGATCGCGCTCTTTGGGCGGCTGCCGGAGGCCTTCGTGCGGCTGTGGCCGCTGTTCGACCGGTCGTTCGCGGGGCTCTCCTGGGTCCAGCTCATCCTGAGCATCTCGGTGATGGCCGTGCCGACGCTCGCCATGGGGCTGCTGTTTCCGCTCGTCGGCGAGCTCCTGACGGCGCCTCCGGACCGGGTCGGGCGGCGCCTCGGGACCGGCTACGCGGTGAACACGCTCGGCGGCATTCTCGGCTCCTTCCTGGCCGGGTTCTGGTTGATTCCGCACTGGGGCCTGGCCTGGACGCTGGTCCTCGGCGCGATGGTGAACCTCGCGGCGGCGCTGGTGCTCTATGTGCGGATCAGCCCGGTGGGGCTGGTGCGTCGGCTGGCGTTTTCCGCGGCATCGCTGGCGCTCTATGCAGGGCTCGGGGCCGCGGTGTTCGTTCCGGCCTGGCAGCGGCAGATGCTTGTGCTGGGCGTGTTTATGAGCCCGCAGGCCTATGAGGGAACGTCCGTGCTCGACGCGGCCCAGCAGCATGAGCTGTTGTTCTATCGTGACGGCCTGCATACCACCGTCAGCGTCCATCGGAACGCGCAGGACGGCCACCTCTTTCTGAAGGTCGGCGGCAAGACCGACGCCTCTTCCGGGGGCGACATGGGCACGCAGGTGCTCTTGGCGCACCTGCCGCTGCTCTTCCATCCGCATCCCTCGCGGGTGCTGGTCATCGGGCTGGGCAGCGGCGTGACGCTGGGCAGCGCCGGGCGCTATCCGGTGTCGGAGCTGCACTGCGCGGAGCTTGAGCCGGCGGTCATCGAGGGGGCGCGGTTCTTCGCCGAGCACAACCACCGGATCCATGACGACCCGCGCGCGAGGATCTACGCGGCGGACGGCCGCAACTTCCTCCTCGCCGCCGACGCGCCGTACGACGTCATCATCTCCGAGCCGTCGAACCCCTGGATGGCGGGGATCGCGAACCTGTACACCAGGGAGTTCTTTGAGCTGTGCCGCAGGCGCCTGGCCGCTGGCGGGATCATGGCGCAATGGATCCATCTCTACCGGCTGTTTCCGTCAGACGTGAAGCTGATTTTGAAGACATTCCAGGCCGTGTTCCCGCAGACCGTGGTGTGGTCGACGACGACCGGGGATATCGTGCTCCTGGGCTCCGCGCAGCCGCTGCAAGTTGACTATGCGCGCCTGAAGGCGCAGCTGGAGCAGCCGGCGATCCGACAGGATCTTGAGCGCATCGCCCTGGCGCATCCGCGCGTGCTGCTGGAGTCGTTCCGGCTGGGGCCTGAGCAGGTTCGCCTGCTGACGGCGGATGTGGCTGGACTTCATGAAGACGACTGGCCGTGGTTGGAGTTCAGCGCGCCCAAGGCGCTGTACCTGGCGCCGGCGTTCAAGACGAACTACCACGGCCTCGGGGGATTGAAGACACCCATTGCCGTCATCGCTCCTGGAGTGGGGAACGAGGATAAGGACGCCGCCTTCTACGCCGCGCTCGGCCGGGCGCAGCGATTCCGGGGCGAATTGGAAGCCGCGACGACCTCGTTCGAGCAGGCGCTGGCCCTGGAACCGGGCGCGGCGGCGGCGCTGGAGCTGGGGAAGGTCTACGTCGAGCGCAACCTCCCGCTGCGCGCGCAGGAAGCGCTGCGGCGCGCGCTCGAACTTGACCCGACGCGCCTTGAAGCTTACTATGTCCTGGCCCGCCTGCTCCTGCGCCAGCAGCAGCTCGACGAGGCGCTCGCCACGTACGAGCAGGCCGCCGCCCTCAAGGCTCCTGACGGCAAGCAAGCCGAAGAACTCGGCCGCGCGTTCGGGCAGGCGAAGCGGTGGCCGGAGGCGCTGGCGTATCTGCAGTCCGCCGTCGCCCAGCAGGATCGGCCGAGCCCGCAGGCGTCGCTGGCCCTGGCCGAGGCCTTCAGGGAGCTGGGGCGGTACGACGAGGCGGAGCAGGTCCTGGTCAAGGCGCGGGAGCGCGCGCCGGAGGACACCGCGCTGCTGCTGGCGCTCGCGCAGATTCAGCTGCTTCAGCACGCGTACGCCGAGGCGAGGCCGCTGTTTGAGCAGGTCCTTAAGCAGGCGCCGAGGAGCGCGGCCGCATATTTTGGGTTGGGGGAGCTGGCGTTCGAGCAGGGGGCGTGGCGGGATGCCGCGCGGTGGCTGACGATCGGCCTGCGGTACGATCCGTATCACGCCAAGGCGCTTGAGCAACTCAACACCATTCACGGGCAGCCGCAAGATGGCTAAAACGTCCATGACCAAATCGACATCGGCACGCGCGTCCTCCGCGACGAGGACCTGGCGCATCGCGGTCATTCCCGGCGACGGGACCGGGCCGGAGGTGATCCGCGAAGGCCGCAAGGTACTCGAGGCCGTCGCGTCGCTGGAAGGCCTCAAGGTGGCCTGGCAGCCGTACCAGTTCGGCGGCGAGCACTACCTGAAGACGAAAGAGGTCCTGCCGGATTCCGCGCTCAACGAGCTGCGCGAGGCGGACGCGATCTACCTCGGCGCGATCGGGCATCCGGACGTCGCGCCGGGGATCCTCGAGCGCGGGCTGCTGCTGCGCCTGCGCTTCGAACTGGACCAGTACATCAACCTGCGGCCGGTGCAGCTCTATCCCGGCGTATGGACGCCGCTGAAGGACAAGGGGCCCGAGGACATCGACTTCGTGGTCGTGCGCGAGAACACCGAGGGGCTCTACACCGGCGTCGGGGGGTTCCTGCGCAAGGGGACGGCCGACGAGGTCGCGCTGCAGACGTCCGTCAACACGCGCAAGGGGGTGGAGCGGTGCATCCGCTACGCCTTCGAATATACCCGCGCGCGCAACCAGGACAAGAAGCTGACGTTCTGCGGCAAGACCAACGTCCTGACCTACGCGCACGACCTGTGGCAGCGCGTCTTCAACGAGGTCGCCAAGGAGTACCCGGACGTCACGACGGACTACACCCACGTGGACGCCTGCTGCATGTGGATGGTGAAGAACCCGGAGTGGTTCGACGTCATCGTCACCGACAACATGTTCGGGGACATCATCACCGACCTGGGGGCGATGATCCAGGGCGGGATGGGCGTCGCCGCGGGCGGCAACATCAATCCGCAGGGCGTGTCGATGTTCGAGCCGATCGGCGGCTCCGCGCCCAAGTACACCGGCCAGGGCGTCATCAACCCGCTGGCGGCCATCTGCGCCGGCATGATGATGCTGGACCATCTGGGCGAGTCCAAGGCCGCCCGGCGGATCGAGCAGGCGGTCAAGCAGGTCACGCCCAAGATGAAGAGCCAGGCGGCCGGCAAGATGGGCTATTCGACCAGCGAGGTCGGGGATTTGGTCGTGAAACACTTGAAGTAGGATGACCGTGAAGGCCGCACGAGCACCGATGAGCACGCGAGCACGAGCCACCAAACGATATACCGTCGCAGTGGTGGGAGCCACCGGCGCGGTCGGCACCGAGATGCTCCGGGTGCTGGCCGAGCGGAAGTTTCCCGTCGGCGGCCTCCGCCTGCTGGCGTCGGAGCGCTCCGCGGGCCGGCGGATGGTCTTCAAGCGCACGAGCTACCCGGTCGAGCGGCTCGCGCCCGGCTCCTTTGACGGCGTGGACATCGCCCTCTTCAGCGCAGGGGCTGCGCGGAGTCTGGAATTCGCGCCGGAGGCGGTGAAGCGGGGCGCGGTCGTCGTGGACAACTCCAGCGCCTTCCGGATGCGGGAGGACGTGCCGCTCGTCGTGCCGGAGGTCAACCCCCACGCGCTCAGGTCGCATCGGGGCCTGATCGCGAATCCCAACTGCTCGACCATCGTCCTGCTGGTCGCGCTCAAGCCGCTGCACGACGCCGCGCGCCTGGCGCGGATCACGGTCGCGACGTATCAGTCCGTGTCCGGCGCTGGGGCCAAGGCGATGGCTCAGCTGTATGAAGAGGCGAAGCGCATCGTCCGTCAGTGTCGAGTGACGAGTGGCGAGTGGCGAGTGAACTCAAAGCTCAAAACGCAAAACGCAAAACGCAAGACGGTATTGCCAAGCCAAATTGCCTTTAACCTGGTCCCACAAGTCGACGTGTTTCTGGAGAACGGTGCGACCAAGGAAGAGAGGAAGATGGTCCAGGAAACCCGCAAGATTCTCGAGGAGCCGGCTCTGCCGGTGTCGGCCACCTGCGTGCGGGTGCCAGTCTTCATCGCCCACTCCGAGGCGGTCTGGATTCAGACCGAGCGGCCGCTGTCCGTCGAGGAGGCGCGCCGGCTGCTGCAGCAGGCGCCGGGCGTGCGGCTCGTCGATGAGCGGACTCCGGGCGGCTATCCGATGCCGGTGGATGCGGCCGGGCGCGACGAGGTGCTGGTCGGGCGCATCCGCAAGGACGAGTCCGTGCCCAACGGGCTCGTGTTATGGCTCAGCGGCGACAACCTGCGCAAGGGCGCCGCGACCAACGCCGTCCAAATCGCCGAGCTGCTCATCAAGAAAAGGGGTCAGACCCCTTTTTAAGAAAAGGGGTCTGACCCCTTCTGATGCGCACCCTCAAGCTTACGCTCGCCTACGACGGCACGGACTACGCCGGCTGGCAGGTCCAGCGTGGATCCAAGCCGACGATTCAAGGTACCCTCCAGCAGGCGCTGCGGCGCATCCTGAAGGAGCCGGTCCGCGTCGTGGGCAGCGGGCGGACCGATGCGGGCGTGCATGCCCGCGGACAGGTCGCGCACATCCGGACCCGCTCGAGGATTCCGTGCGACGCGCTCCGGCGCGCGCTGAACAGCCGGTTGCCGCCTGACACCGCGGTGCTCAAGGTCCAGGAGGCGCCGGCGGGGTTTCACGCCCGGTTCAGCGCGAAGCGCAAGCGGTACCACTACCACCTCTTCATCGGGGACGTGGTCCTGCCGTTCCACCGGCGCTACGTGCATCACGTGCGCGCGCCGCTGAATCTGGCGCTGATGCGCCGCGAGGCCAGAGTGCTGCAAGGGCGGCACGATGTCAGCGCGTTTCAGCGCAGCGGCCGGCCGGTGAGGGATGCGCGGCGGACCATCTATGCCGCCCGCGTGCTCAGGAAACAGGACTGGGTGACCATCGAGATCGAAGCCAGCGGCTTCCTCTACGCGATGATGCGCCGGATCGTCGGCACCCTGATTGACATCGGGCGCGGCTACCGCCCGCCCGGCACGATGCAGCGGCTCCTGAAGAGCCGTAACCTGCGGGAGGCCGGCCCGACCGCCCCGCCCCACGCCCTCTTCCTCGTCCGCGTCGTCTATTGAGCTGACGGGGAATTGACAGGCGGGGCGCATTCGGTTACAATAAAGCTTTTCGTGTACCGACGATGGCAGCATGAAAACGACGTTTCCGGACGTGAACGCGCTGAACCGGCGGTGGGTGCTGGTCGACGCCCAGGGCCAGGTCTTGGGCCGGCTGGCCACGCGCATCGCGCTGGCCCTGCGCGGCAAGCACCGGCCGACCTACACCCCGTATCTGGACACGGGCGATTTCGTGGTCGTCATCAACGCCGAGAAGGTGAAGGTGACCGGCCGCAAGCTCTCCCAGAAGACCTATGCCAGGTACTCCGGGTATCCGGGCGGGCTGAAGCGCTCGACGCTCGAGGATCTGCTGCAGCGCTCGCCGGACCGCGTCATCCGGCAGGCGGTCAAGGGGATGCTGCCCGACGGCCCGCTCGCGCGGAGGATCCTGGGCAACTTGAAGGTCTACGCCGGCGCCGCGCATCCGCATCAGGCGCAGCAGCTGCAGCCGATGCAAGGGCTTCCGAAAGCCACGACATGAGCACAATCGAACAACCCGACACCACGCCGGCTCAGCCGGTTGAGCCGGCGGTCTCGACGCCGGCAAGCCCTGAGGTGGTGAGCGCTGCCCCGACAGCCGTCGGGGAGGCGCCGGTTGCCAAGCCTGCGCCGAGGGCCAAGGCCCCATCGTCCGCGCCCGCGCCTCAGGCGATCTGGGCCACGGGCCGCCGGAAGCGGGCCATCGCGCGCGTCCGCCTGCTGGCCGGCACCGGTACGATTCTCGTGAACCGGAAGCCCTACGAGCAGTATTTTCCGCGCGAGGCGCTGCGCCTGGCGATCCGCCAGCCGTTGATCGTCACGCATCAGCTCGGCAAGCAGAACGTGCTGGCCAGCGTCGAGGGCGGGGGCATGGCCGGCCAGGCCGGCGCGGTCTGTCTGGGCATCGCCCGCGCGCTGCTCCAGCTGGATCCCGCCCTGCGCACCGGATTGCGGGCCGCCGGGCTGCTGACCCGTGACCCGCGGGAACGGGAACGCAAGAAGTACGGGCAAAAGGGCGCCCGCAAGCGCTTCCAGTGGACGAAACGTTGAGTTCCTAACGGAAATCCCCACAGGGCCGCGCGGGGCCCAGCCGCAAGCAGCGCCAGGAGCGAGGAGGAAGGCATACTGATGCGAAGAAGTATGACGACGACGAGCGACGCCGCGCGGCGACGCGGATCGGCCCCGCCCGGAGGGTTGCGGCGGGACCGGGCCATCTGCCTCGTTGCTCCTCCTCGACGTACCTCGACTCCTCAGTACGCCGTCGTCGTCGCGCCTCGCATCTGGCCCGGTCGCGCGCGCAACGCGACCCTGTCGGGATTTCGTTAGGAACTCTTCGGGCGCATTGCAGAGACGGGTCAGTTTTGTTACCATGACCACCATTCAGCCACATAGATGTCAGCGATTCGGGTCGCCATTGCGGGAGCGACCGGCTACGCCGGTCAAGAGCTCATCCGGTTGCTCCTCAACCATCCGCACGTTCGCCTCACCTACTTGGCCGCCTCGGCCAAGTGGGAGCGCCCGAGCCCTGCCTCCGAAGTCTTCCCGCGCTTTGCGCGCGCGCTAGACCTTCCCGTCGAGTCCCTGAGCCCCGCGCGTCTGGCCGCCGACAGCGACGCCGTCTTTTTGGCGCTGCCGCACGGCACCGCGATGACCCTGGTGCCGGGCCTCCTCAAGGCCGGCAAGCGGGTCGTCGACCTCAGCGGGGACTTCCGCCTCACGGATCCCGCGCTCTATCCCCAGTGGTACCAGTTCGCCCATGCGCATCCGGAGCTGCTCGCAGACGGCCGCGCGGCCTACGGCCTGACGGAGTTCCACCGCGACGAGATCCGTCAGGCGCAGCTCGTCGCCAACCCCGGCTGCTACGCGACGAGCGTGCTGCTCGGTGTGCTGCCGCTGCTGCAGGCCGGCCTGGTCGAGGAGCGCCGCTTCGCGGTGGACGCCAAATCCGGCCTCAGCGGGGCCGGGCGCAAGGCGGACGAGTCGCTCTTGTTCACCGAGATGACCGAGAACCTCCGCGCCTACAAGGTCAACCGGCACCCGCACATGCCGGAAGTGCTCCAGGAGATCCAGCGGGTGACGGGCCGCGCGGCGCTGATGTCGTTCGTGCCGCAGGTCATCCCGGCCAGCCGCGGCTTGATCTCGATGATCCATC
Source organism: Candidatus Omnitrophota bacterium (assembly GCA_016192545.1). GTDB lineage: Bacteria > Omnitrophota > Gorgyraeia > Aquiviventales > Aquiviventaceae > JACPTX01. Next base: position 17,948 of record JACPTX010000025.1, read on the forward strand.
TCCGCACCCGCGCCGGACTCGACGCCGTCAGCCGGGCCTACGCGGCCTGTTTTTCGGAGGAGCGCGCGCCGTTCGTCCGGCTGCGCCCGGGCGCGCTGCCGCAGCTGCGCGACGTGGTCGGGACCAACTACTGTGATGTGGGCTTCGTCGCGGAGGCGTCGCTTGAATCGCTCGTGGTGGCCAGCGCCCTCGATAACCTGACCAAGGGCGCGGCCGGGCAGGCCATCCAGAATTTCAACCTCATGCACGGATTGCCGGAGACCGCCGGCCTGACGTTCGCATGATGCGGGTATCGGGGGGGGTGACCGCCGCGAAGGGCTTTACGGCCTCGGGAGCCAGCGCCGGGATCAAGCGCAGCCGCAAGCCGGACATGGCCCTGGTGGTGTCGGAGGCGCCGGCGGTGTGCGCCGCAACGTTCACCACGAATCGGGTCAAGGCCGCGCCGGTCCTGCTGAGTCAGCGGCGCGTCCGGACAGGCCTGGCGCGCGCCGTCTTCCTCAACAGCGGGTGCGCCAACTGCATGACCGGCGAGCCGGGCCTACGGGATGCGGTGGTGTTGAGCCGGCAGGCGGCCAAGGCGCTCGGGGTGCCGGAGCGGCAGGTGCTCGTCGCCTCCACCGGGCTCATCGGCCGCCGGCTGCCTGTGGCGCGCATGCAGCGCGTCATGCCCTCGCTCGTGCAGCGGCTCAGCCGCTCCGGGCACCGGCGGGCCGCCCAAGGCATTCTGACGACCGATTTGAAGACCAAGGAAACCGCGGTGGCTGAGCGCATCGGCGGACGGGTCTGTCATCTCGGCGGCATGGCCAAGGGCGCGGGGATGATCGCCCCCTCGATGGCGACGATGCTCTGCGTCCTGACGACGGACGCGGCGGTTGACCGCGGGCTCCTGCAGGACACGCTCCGCGAGGCGGTGGAGCGCTCGTTCAACCGGATCAGTGTGGACGGCGACATGAGCACCAATGACACCGTGTTCCTCCTCGCCAACGGCCGGTCCGGCGCGCGCGTGCGCCGCGGCACCGAGTCGGCCCGCCGCTTTGCGGCGATGGCGCAGGCGGTCACGCGGCATCTGGCGTCCCTGCTCGTCAAGGACGGGGAAGGCGCGACCCGCGTGGCGACGATTGGCGTCCTCGGGGCGAGGACCGGCGCGGAGGCGCTCGCATGCGCGCGCCGCATCGCCTCCTCCAGCCTGGTGCGGACGATGCTGGCCGGCGGCGAGCCGAATGTCGGCCGCATCGCGGCGGCCGCGGGCGCGTCGTCCGCGCGCTTTCGCCCCGAGGAACTGGAGATGCACATTCAGGGACATCTCGTGGTGCGTCGGGGCATCGCCGTGCGGCTCGGCAAGACGCTGGCGCGGCAGCTCTTTGCGCCGCGCGAGGTCGCCATCCAGTTGCACCTGCACGCCGGGCGCGGACGCGCCGCGGTGACCGCCTGCGACCTGACGGCGGAATACGTGCGCATCAACGCAAATTACCAAACCTAATAGAGGGGTCAGACCCCTCAAGGCTGACGGGGTCTGACCCCTCTCTAGAGGAAGATGCAAGAATCGATCCGGAAAGCCGACATCCTGATTGAGGCGCTGCCGTATATCCAGGTGTTCGCCGGCAAGACGATCGTCGTGAAGTACGGGGGCAGCGCCTTGGAGAGCCCCTCGGTCGTCAAAGGGATTCTCCAGGACCTCGTCTTCTTGAGCGCAGTGGGGCTGCGCCCGGTCCTGCTCCACGGCGGCGGACCGGAGATTTCCAAACGCCTGGCGTCCACCGGCAGGGCCGTCCGGTTCATCAACGGCATGCGGGTGACGGACCGCGCGGCCGTGCAGGTGGTCAATGAGGCGCTGGAGGAAGTGAATCGGCAGCTCGTCCGGCAGATTCACGGGCTCGGCGGGAAGGCCGACGGGCTGGTGGTGCACGACCGCGTCATTCTGGCGGAGCCGCATCCCGACGCCGGCCGCCTGGGGTATGTGGGGCTGGTCAAAGACGTCCGCGTCAGCCGCATCCGCCGGGCGCTGGACCATCGCGCGATCCCGGTCCTGTCGCCGATGGGCAGCCGCGACGGCCAGCTCTACAACATCAACGCCGACGAGGCGGCCAGCGTCGTCTCCTCCAGCGTGAAGGCGGAGAAGCTGGTGCTGCTGACGAACGTGCGCGGGATTCTGCGGCATCCGGGCGAGGCGCATTCGCTGATCCCGACGCTGACGACCAGGGAAGCGCGGCTGCTGCTGGAGCGCGGGGTGATCCAGGAAGGGATGATCCCGAAGGTCCACGCCTGCGTCGCCGCGCTCCAGGGCGGCGTGAAGAAGACGCACATCATCGACGCGACGATCCCGCACGCGCTCCTGCTGGAGATCTTCACCAAGACCGGGATCGGCACGGAGATCATCCGGTAACCGATGGCGGTGATGATGACCAAGCCCACGCGGATTCGCAAGGCCATGAAGACGGCGGACGTGCTCGAGCAGTACGGCCGCTACGTCATGAACACGTATGTCCGCAGCCCGCTCGTACTCGTGAAGGGCAAGGGCAGCCGCGTGTGGGACCTCGAGGGCCGCGAGTACCTGGACCTGTTTCCCGGCTGGGGTGTCGGCGGGCTCGGGCACTGCCACCCCTGGCTGATGAAGGCGCTGCGGGGCCAGGCCGGGCGCCTGTTCCATGTCGCGAACACCTACTACCAGATGCCGCAGTGGAAGCTGGCGCGCGCGCTGGTCGAGGCCTCGTTCGACGGCACGGTGTTTTTCGCCAACAGCGGGGCGGAGATGGTGGAATCCGCCATCAAGCTGGCCCGCCGGTGGGGCCATGCCGAGGGCCGCCATGAGATCATCGTCATGGAGCGCTCATTCCACGGGCGGACGACCGGCGCCTTGAGCGCGACCGGGCAGCCGAAATACCAGGAAGGGTTTGAGCCGCTCCTACCGGGGTTCGTCTGTGTCCCGTTCAACGACCTGGAGGCCGTGAAGCGGGCGGTCACCCCGAAGACCGTCGCGATCCTGCTGGAGCCGATTCAGGGGGAAGGGGGCGTGCGCATCGCCGGCGATGAGTTCCTGCGCGGCCTCCGCGCGCTGGCGGATGAGCGCCGGCTGCTGGTGATCGCTGACGAGATTCAGACCGGGATGGGCCGGACCGGCACGATGTTTGCCTATCAACATGCCGGCATCGAGCCGGACATCATGCTCTTGGCGAAGACGCTGGGCGGGGGATTTCCGATCGGCGCGATGGTCGCCAAGCGCGCGATTGCCGACGTCCTGGCGCCCGGCACGCACGCTTCGACGTTCGGCGGCAATCCGTTGGCGTGTGTCTGCGGCCTGGCGGTCCTGGAGGCGCTCGAGAAGGAGCGGCTGCTGGAACGCGCCGTCCACCTCGGGGGGGTCGTCCTGGAGCGCCTGACCGCGTTCAAGGCGCGCTGTCCGATTGTGAAGGAGGTGCGCGGACGCGGGTTGATGATCGGGATCGAATTGAGCGTGGACGGGCGCCCGGTCGTGGAGGAGTGCCGGCTCCGGCGCGTGTTGATCAACTGCACGCAGGAACGCATCCTGCGGCTCCTGCCGGCGCTGACGATCACCCGCGCGCAGCTGGACCGCGGGCTGGATGTGCTTGAGGAAGTCCTCTCGCAGGTGGAAGGATGACCCCACACCACTTCCTCAGCATCGCGGATCTGTCCGAGCGGCAGCTCCGCGCCTGCCTGCGGCTGGCCGCGCGCTGCAAGCGGAACCCACGCCTGGGCGCGCGCGCCCTGGAGGGCCGCGTGCTGGCGCTCGTGTTCCAGAAGCCGTCGGTGCGCACCCGCGTGTCCTTCGAGGTGGCGGTGCGGCAGTTGGGCGGCTCGGCGATGTACCTGGGGCCGGATGACGCGCAGCTGGGCACCCGGGAGCCGATCAAGGACGTGGCGCGGACGCTCTCGCGCTACGTGGACGGCATCATCGTGCGGACGTTCCGCCACAGCCAGGTGGAGGAATTCGCCCGGTACGCGTCGGTGCCGGTGATCAACGGGCTCTCGGAGCTGCACCATCCCTGCCAGGCGCTGGCGGATTTGTTCACGATGCAGGAGCGCTTCGGCGGGCTGAAGGGGCGCACCGTGAGCTATGTCGGGGACGGGAACAACGTGCTCCATTCACTGGCGCAGGCCGCGGCGATACTGGGGCTGCACCTGCGCGTCGCGACGCCGGATGGCTACCGGCCGAACCGGCGGATTTGGCGGGAGACGGCCCGGCGGGCCGCGCGGCGCGGTGCGCGTCTGGCCTGGGTGGCGAGCCCGCAGGACGCGGCGCGCGGGGCCGACGTCCTGTACACCGACGTGTGGACGAGCATGGGGCAGGAGCGCGAGCGGGCCGCCCGTCTGAAGGCGTTCCGGCGCTTTCAAGTCAACCGGCGGCTGTTGTCGGAGGCGGCGCGCGGCTGCATCGTCATGCACTGCCTGCCGGCCCACCGCGGCGAGGAAATCACCGAGGACGTGCTGGAGAGCCGGCAGTCCGTGGTGTTCGACCAGGCCGAAAACCGCTTGCATGCGCAGAAGGCGCTCCTCATGATGGTGTATGGAGGGAGGTCGTGATGACCCATTCGACGCGCTTCGCTTGCTCAGGGTCAATGGTGAGCGGAGTCGAACCATGAGCCGGACGATTGTCCTGGCGTATTCCGGCGGGCTGGATACGTCGGTCTGTGTGCGCTGGCTGGCGGACCGCGGCTGGCGCGTGGTCGCCTTCATGGCGAATGTGGGGCAGGGAGAGCCGGAACGGGACGCGGTCCGCCGGGCGAAGGCCGCCGGGGCTGCGGCGGTCGTGGTGCGGGACCTGCGCCGGGAATTCGCCCGGGACTACATCCTGCCGTCGCTGAAAGCCCACGCGGTCTATGAGGGCAAGTACCTGCTGGCGACGGCGCTCTCGCGCCCGCTGATTGCCAAACACCTGGTGGATGTCGCGCAGCAGAAACGGGCGGGCGCCGTCGCGCACGGCTGCACCGGCAAGGGCAACGACCAGGTGCGCTTCGAGGTGTCGGTCCGCGCGCTCGATCCGCGTCTCCAGGTCGTCGCGCCGGTCCGGGAATGGGAGTTCCGCTCCCGCGCCGAGGAGCTGGCCTACCTGAAGCGCCGCCGGATCCCCATTCAGTTGAAGGCGCGCAGTCTCTACAGCATTGATGAGAATCTCTGGGGCCTGAGCATCGAGTCCGGCTCACTTGAGGATCCCTGGACCGAGCCGCCCGCCGACAGCTTCCGCTGGGTCAACACGCCCCGCGAGGCGCCGGCGAAGGGCGCGGCGGTCACCGTCGAATTTCAGCAGGGGGTGCCGGTTGCGCTGAACGGCAGGCGGCTGGGGCTGGTGGCGCTGATTGAACGGCTGTGCGGGATCGCGGCCGAGCACGGCGTGGGGCGGTCCGACCTGATCGAGAGCCGCGTGGTCGGCATCAAATCCCGCGAGGTGTACGAAGCGCCGGCCGCCACCGTCCTAACCGAGGCGCACGCGGAGCTGGAGCGCCTGGTGCTGGACCGCGGGCTGCTGCATGTCAAGCAGGCGATGGCCCTGACATACGCGGAGCTGGTGTACGACGGCCTGTGGTTTACGCCGTTGAAGGCCGCCCTGGATGCGTTCGTCAACGAGACCCAGCGGCGGGTGACCGGCGCCGTCCGGCTGAAGCTGCACAAGGGCGTCTGCCAGGTCGTCGGCCGCCGCTCGCCGCACGGGCTGTATCGGAAGCGGCTCGCGACATACGGGAAGGGCGGCGCGTTTGATCAGTCCATGGCGGCCGGCTTCATCAAGTTGTGGGGCCTGCCCTACGAAGGGGCCGCGTGATGGCACGCAAGCTGTGGGGCGGACGGTTCCGCAAACCGACGGATCCGGTCGTGGCGCGTTTCACGTCGAGCATCGCCGTGGACCACCGGCTGGCCCGGTATGACGTGGTGGGCTCGATCGCCCACGCCCGGATGCTGGGGAAGTGCGGCATCATCCCGCAGGCGGAGGCGAACCGCCTCGTCAGGGGGCTGGAACGCCTCCTGCGCGTGATCGAGCAAGGCACGTTCAAGCCAGATCCGTCGGCCGAGGATATTCACACCCAGGTGCAACAGATGCTGACGAAGCTGATCGGGCCGGTGGCGGAGAAGCTGCAGACCGCGCGCAGCCGCAACGACCAGGTCGCGCTGGACCTGCGCCTCTACTGCCGGGACGCGGCGGCCCAGGCGCGCAAGAAGATCCGCCGGCTGCAGCAGGCGCTGGTGGATGCGGCGCAGCGGTTCCGCGACGTCGTGATTCCCGGCTACACCCATCTGCAGCGCGCGCAGCCGGTGCTGCTCGCGCATCACCTCTTGGCGTACGTGGAGATGCTCCAGCGCGATCACGACCGCCTGGGCGAGGCGCTGGCGCGCATCAACGTGCTGCCGCTGGGGGCGGGCGCCTTGGCCGGCACCTCCTTGCCCATCGACCGCCACTTCGCGGCCAGACAGCTCAAGTTCGCGCGCGTCTCGGACAACAGCCTCGATGCGGTCTCGGACCGCGATTTCGCCGTCGAGCTGCTCGGCGCCCTGTCGCTGCTGGCGGTGCATCTGTCGCGGTTCGCCGAGGACGCCATCCTGTGGGCGACCGAGGAGTTCGGGATCCTCGAGCTGGACGACGCCTTCGCGACCGGCTCAAGCCTCATGCCGCAGAAGAAGAACCCGGATGTCCTGGAGCTCATCCGGGGGCAGGCCGGCGTGGTGGCCGGCGGCTGGGTGTCGCTGCTTTCGGTGTTGAAGGGGCTGCCGCTGGCGTATAATCGGGATTTGCAGTGGGACAAGCTGGTGGTCTTCCAGGCGGTGGACCTGGTCCAGGGCTCGCTCACGGTGCTGGAGCGGCTCATCCGCCATGTGGACGTGCGGCGCGACCGCATTGACCGGCTGCTGGAGTCGGATGCGTTGTGCGCGACGGATCTGGCTGAGCACCTCGTCCGGAAGGGCGTGCCGTTCCGCCAGGCGCATGAGATTGTCGGCGGCCTCGTCCTGAGCGCGGAGCGCCGGGGGGTGAAGCTCGGCGCGCTGCGCCTGGCCGAGTTGAAACGGTTCTCGACGCTGTTCGATGAGGAGGCCCAAGCGCTGCTGAACCCGCGCCGCTCGGTGGAAGTGAAGCTGAGCTGGGGCGGCACCAGCCCCCAGTCCGTCAAGCAGGCGATCGGGCGCTGGCGCAAACAATTCGGTGCCTGACACTTTTCGTGGGGGAAAAGTGTCTGGCACCGGGTGAGTCGCATGCACGAGTTTCGCGTTCGGAAGGGCCATCTGTACTGTGAAGGGGTGCCGGTGGAGCGGGTCGCCCGCGCAGCCGGCACGCCGGTCTACCTCTACAGCTATAAGACCATCGTGGACCATTTCACCAAGCTCCGGACGGCGTTCCGGGAGCTGGCGCCCCTCATCTGTTTTTCGGTGAAGGCCAACGGGAATCTCGCGATCCTGAAGGTCCTGGTCCGGCACGGCGCGGGGTTGGACATCGTCTCAGGCGGGGAGCTGCACAAGGCGCTGGCCGCCGGCTGCCCGCCGAAGCGGATCGTGTTCGCCAGCGTCGGCAAGCAGCCGGAGGAGATCCGGGACGCCCTGCGGGCCGGGATTTTCTGTTTGAATGTCGAATCGCTGCCTGAGCTGGAGACGATTCAGGCCGAGGCCGTCCTCGCCCGGCGCGCGGCGCCGGTCGCGCTGCGGATCAACCCGGACGTCGAGGCGCATACGCACCGCTACATCACCACCGGTATCGCGGAGAGCAAGTTCGGCATCGACCTCGAGACCGCGGAGCGGCTGATCAGCCGGCGCTGGCGGGAGTTTCCCTCGCTGCGGCTCATGGGGTTTCACCTGCACATCGGCTCGCAGATCACGAAGGCCGAGCCGTTCATCCGCTCGATCAAGCGGGTGGGCGGGCTCATCACGCGGCTCCGCCGGCGCGGCCTCGCCATCGAGTGGCTGAACCTCGGCGGGGGACTGGGGATTGTCTATAAGGATGAACGTCCGCAGACGGCGGCGGAGTTTGCCCGCGCCGTGGTGCCGCTGGTCAGGCGCTTGCAGGTCCGGCTGATTCTCGAGCCGGGGCGGTTCATCGTCGGCAACGCCGGCATCCTGGTGACCCGGGTGCTCTACCGCAAGGACGCGCGCGGCAAGCGGTTTCTGGTCGTCGATGCGGGGATGAACGACCTGATCCGGCCGGCGCTCTACGGCGCGTATCACGAGGTCGTCCCCACCGTGCCGGATTCCAAGACCTCGCGGGCGGTCTACGACGTGGTCGGGCCGGTGTGCGAGAGCGCGGATGTGCTGGCGCGCAACCGCCGCCTGCCGCGCCTGGAGGCCGGCGAGCATCTGGCCGTGCTCGGCGCCGGGGCGTACGGCTTCGTGATGTCGTCGAACTACAACGGGCGTCCCCGGGCGGCCGAGGTCCTGGTGCGGGGGACGCGCACGTTTGTCATCCGTCGGCGGGAGACGAAAGACGACCTCCTCCGGTATGATCTCGTGCCACAGGAGCTCCTGACATGATCCCACCACCTGCCTGGGCTCGCCATTGGCGAGCCGCGAAAATTTCTGTGGCGTTCACCGACCCGGCTTTTCGCCCCGCCTCTTGGCGGGGCAGGCAGGTGGTGGGATGAGCGGGGAGATCCCGTTTACGAAGATGGTCGGCACGGGGAACGATTTCCTCGTCGTCGACACCGTGCATCACGCGTTCGGATGGCTGAAGGCCGGGTGGGCGAAAGTCGCCCGGGCGGCATGCGACCGCCGCGACGGGGTCGGCGCGGACGGCCTGCTGGTGCTGGAGCGCTCGCGGCTGGCCGACGTCCGGATGCGGGTGTTCAACTCGGACGGCAGCGAAGCGGAGATGTGCGGCAACGGCGCGCGGTGCGTCGCCGCGTTCGTGCACGGTTGGCATGGGCGGCGGCATCACGAAGAAGTCTTCATCGAGACGGCCGGCGGATTGGTGAGCGCGCAGGTCCATCGGGATCGGGTCCGGATGCGGATGCCTGAGCCACGCGACCTGCGGTTGGACCTCGCGCTGAAAGTGGACGGGTCGATCCGGTCGCTCTCGTCGGTGGATACCGGCGTGCCTCATGTGGTGGCCGTCGTCGATCATCTGGATCGCGTGGAGGTGGAGGCGCTGGGCCGCCGGATCCGGTTCCATCAGGCGTTCGGCCCCCGAGGCGCCAACGTGAATTTCATCGAGGTCAATCCGAAGAAGCCGCATCACCTGAGAGTGCGGACGTATGAGCGCGGCGTCGAAGGGGAGACGCTGGCCTGCGGCACCGGAGCCGCCGCGGCCGCGGTCGTCCATGCGCTCAGCGGCGACCTGCGGGTCGGCCGGCTGGTGCGCCGGACGGTGCATGAGGATGGCGGCGCGCACGCGAGGGAAGCGGATGTCCGAGAGTGCCACACCCAGGTCGAAACGAAAAGCGGCGAGACCTTGACCGTGTCATTGTCGGTGGAGGCGCAGGGACGGGCGCGGCCCCTCGACGCGCCCGCCAAAAGCGGGCTTGCTCGGGGTCGTCCTGAGCGAGCGGAGCAAGTCGAAGGACGGCGGGTCACGGACGTCACGCTGGAGGGTGCGGTGCGGTGGATTTGTGAGGGGACGTTCCGATGGCACTGACGTTGCGTGGATCGATGGTGGCGCTCGTCACCCCGTTCACCGCGCGCGGGGCGGTGGATGACGCGGCGCTGAGGCGGCTGGTGGAGCGCCACGTCAAGGCGGGCACGTCGGCGCTCGTCCCCTGCGGCACCACGGGGGAATCCGCGACGCTGTCGCACGAAGAGCATGATCACGTCATTGAGGCCGTCATCCAGGCCGCGCGCGGCAGGGTGCCGGTCATCGCCGGCACCGGGTCCAACAACACCCAGGAAGCGATTCGCCTCACCCAGCACGCCAGGCAGGCCGGCGCGGACGCCGCGCTGCTGATTTCGCCGTACTACAACAAACCGACGCAGCGCGGGCTGTATCTGCATTTCAAGGCGGTCGCCGACGCGGTGGACATCCCCTTGGTGCTCTATAACATCGCGTCGCGCACCGCGGTGAACATCGAGCCGGAAACGCTCGCGAAGCTTGCGGAGGACGTGCCGACGATCGTCGGCGTGAAGGAAGCCAGCGGCAATCTGGAGCAGATGAGCCGGATCCTCCACCTGACGCGCCGGCGGATCGCGCTGCTCTCCGGCGATGACGCGCTGACGCTGCCCGTGCTGTCGATCGGCGGCACGGGGGTCATCTCCGTTGTCGCCAATCTCGTGCCGAAGGACGTCGTGGCGTTGATCCGCGCCTTTGAGCAAGGCCGGCTGCGGGAGGCGGCCGAGCGGCACGACAGGCTCCTGCCGCTGGTCAAAGCGATGTTCCTCGAAACCAACCCGATTCCGGTCAAGACCGCGATGGGCCTCCTGGGGATGATCGAGCCGGGCCTGCGCCTGCCGCTGTGCGCGATGGAAGGCGCGAACCTCGAGAAGCTGCGCGCCGCGTTGGGTGCCTATGGACTCGGCAAACAGCCCGCGGGTGACGCGGAGCGGGCCCCGACTTTGTCGGGGCGCCGCAGGTCCGCCACGGTCGTTGGCGGACGAGGACGGACGGCGGGGTCGCGTAGAAAAGGGGTCAGACCCCGTCGGTTAACCCGTCGTTCTTGAGGGGTCTGACCCCTTTGTTATGATGACGATTAAACTGGTGATCTCAGGGTGTTGCGGGCGGATGGGCTCGCGGATCGCGGCCCTGGCGGCGGCGGACTCCGCCTTCGCCGTCTCCGGCGCGCTGGAGACTGCTGGACACCCGTGCCTGGGACGAGACGTCGGCGAGTGCCTGGGGCTGAAGCCGCTGGGCGTGCGCGTGACCGACGAGGCCGACGCGGCGGTCAGGGCGGGCGATGTCCTCATCGAATTCACGCAGCCGCAGGCGACCATCGAGCATGTGCAGGCGGCCAGGCGGGTGAAGATCCCGATGGTGATCGGCACGACCGGACTGTCCGAGGCCGAGCGGGCGGCGATCCGGGAAGCGGCGCGGGAGATCCCGGTCGTGTTCAGCCCGAACATGAGCCCCGGAGTCAACGTGCTCTTCGAGCTGGCGGCGCTGGCCGCGCAGCGGCTCGGGTCGGCGTATGACGTCGAGGTGGTTGAGGCGC
>JACPTX010000026.1 GCA_016192545.1 Candidatus Omnitrophota bacterium
GCAGACCGACCTGTACTCGGACACGCTGGTCGCCTATCTGCACAGGACCAACCGGACGATCACCTATGCCCAGGCGGACGGCCGCGTGCGCATCGTGCAGGGCCCGCACACGGCGGACAGCCGGCGCGCCATCTACGAGCCCGCCGGCGGCAAGGTGACGCTGCTCGGCTCGCCCTCGCTGCTGGTGTATCCGGATTCGGATCAGCCCCCCCCGCAGCGGGGCGCGCTGGCCGACTCCGATATCTTCCGCCTGCCGAGCCATTAGACCCCAGCATGCAACAGCTTGACACCCAGCATCTCGTCAAAGGCTACAACGGCCGCCCGGTGGTGGACGGCGTCGACATCGTGGTGCGGCGGGGCGAGATCATCGGGTTGCTCGGCCCCAACGGCGCCGGCAAGACGACGACGTTCTCGATGATCGTCGGCTACGTCCGGCCGGACGGCGGCTCGATCACGGTGGACGGGCTGGACATCACCGCGGTGCCGATGTACCGGCGCGCGCGCCTCGGGATCGGCTACCTCGCGCAGGAGCCGTCGATCTTCCGCAAGCTGACCGTCGAGGACAACATCCTCGCGATCCTGGAAACGCTGGGGCTGCCGCGCGAGGCGCGCCGCAAGCGGCTGGACCGGCTCCTGAACGAATTGGGCATCACGCACCTGGCCCGCCAGAAGGCGTTCACCCTGTCGGGCGGGGAGAAGCGGCGGCTGGAGATCACCCGCGCGCTCGTCACGAATCCGCAGTTCATCCTGCTGGACGAGCCGTTCTCCGGCATCGATCCGATCACCGTGTTCGAATGCCAGGAGATCATCCGGGAGCTCAAGACCCGGGGCCTGGGGGTGCTCCTGACGGACCACAACGTCCGGGAGACGCTCGAAATCACCGACCGCGCCTACATCATGGCCGAGGGCCGGGTGCTCATCTCCGGCACCGCCCATGAGCTCATCACGGATGCCCGTGCGCGCGAGATTTACCTGGGGGAAAAGTTCAGGCTCTAGGCGCCGGGAATCCGAAGGAGCTCAGCGTGTTCAGCCGTGCCAAATCCGCTGCATCCGGTCCCATGACCGTCACCGTCACCCAGCCGGCCCCCTGCCGGCAGACGCTCCGGATCACCGTCGCGACGGAGCTGGTCCAGCCGGTCCGCGAGCTCGTCGTCAAGGAATTCCAGAAAGAGGCCGCGCTGTCCGGGTTCCGCAAGGGCAAGGCCCCGCGCGAGCTCGTCGAGCGCCAGTTCACCGAGCAGATCCGCGAGGAGACCCTGCGCCGCATGACCCGCCAGATCTTCGAGCAGGTGGCTGAGGAGCGGAAGCTGAAACCGGTCGGGCCCTTTGAGGTCATCAAGCTGAACCTCGACGAGCAGAAGGGCCTGGAGCTCGAGGCGCAGGTCGAGGTCGAGCCGGACTTCACGCTGGGCGAGTACAAGGGCCTGAAGATCATCAAGACGGACGTGACGGTCGCCGCTGAGGACGTCGAGCAGGCCCTGACGCAATTGCGGGAGTCAGCGGCCCAGCTCGTCCCCACGGGGGAAGGCGACAAGAAAGAAAAGAGGCTCCCGGGCCTCGACGACGAATTTGCCAAGGACGTCGGATTTGACACGGTGGAGAAGTTGCGGGAGCATCTCCAGGCCAAGCTCCGCGAGCACAAGGAGACCCAGGCCAAGCAGGGCCTGGAGCAGCAGGCGTGTGACGCGCTCCTCACCCGCCACCAATTCGAGGTGCCGCCCCGGCTGGTCAGCCGCCAGACCGAACGGCTGACGCGGGATTTCCAGGTGCGCCTCCTGATGGCGGGCGTCGCCGAGGACAAGCTCAGCGAGGAGCTCGCGAAATACACCGAGCAGCCAAGCTCCTCGATGCGCAGGGGCTCTGGCCGTCGGTGGCCTCCTCGATCCGCCAGGACAAAGCCATCAAATTTCTGTTGGACGCGGCGCGCGTCGTGTCGGGGTCAGACCCCGGCAGTTGAGGCCGTCGTTCTTGAGGGGTCTGACCCCTCTAGAGGAGGACACATGAGTGAGCACGGACAGATGCTGGTCCCCATCGTGGTGGAGCAGACCGCCCGCGGGGAGCGGGCCTACGACATCTACTCGCGGCTCCTGAAAGACCGCATCGTCTTCATCGGCACCCCGATCGACGACATCGTCTCCAACCTCATCATCGCGCAGTTGCTCTTCCTGCAGATGGAGGAGCCGGAGAAGGACATCAACGTCTACATCAACACCCCCGGCGGGTCGGTGACGGCGGGCCTGGCGATTTACGACACGATGCAGTTCGTCAAGCCCGCGGTGGCGACCTATTGCGTGGGACAGGCCACCAGCATGGGGGCGGTCCTGCTGGCGGCCGGCACGAAGGGCAAGCGCTTCGCCCTCCCGAACTCCCGGATCATGATCCACCAGCCGTGGGGCGGGGTGCAGGGCGCGGCGGCGGACATCTCGATCCAGGCGAAGGAAATCCTGCGGCTGCGCGAGAAGATCGACGAGATCCTCGCCAAGCACACCGGCCAGGCCGTCGACAAGATCGCGCGCGACAGCGACCGCGACTACTTCATGTCCGCCCAGGAAGCCAAAGAGTACGGGCTGGTGGACGACGTGATCATCAACATCAAGCCGCAGCCGAAGAAGTGACGCCGCGATGCGCAAAGACTATCTCTTGACCCCGGGCCCCACCCCGCTGCCGCCGCAGGTCCAGGAGGCGCTCTCGCGGCCCATCATCCATCACCGCACCGCCCAGTACCGCGCGCTCTTCAAGCGCATTCTGAGCGGGATGCAGGCGGCGATGCAGACGAAGCAGTCCGTCGTCATGTTCACCAGCTCCGGCACCGGCGCGATGGAGGCGTCGGTCTGCAACCTGCTCTCGCCCGGCGACCACGCCATCGTCATCCTCGGCGGGAAGTTCGCGGAGCGCTGGCAGGCGCTGTGCAAGACCTTCGGCGTGGCCGTCACGACGATTCCCGTCGCCTATGGCGAGGCGGTCGATCCGGAGCAGGTGCGCGCCGCGCTCAAGCAGCATCCGGAGGCGAAGGCGGTGTTCGCGACGCTGTGCGAGACGTCCACCGGGGTGGCGCACGACATCCAGGCCGTCGCCGCCGCGGTGCGGCCCACCAGCGCCGTGTTGGTCGTCGATGCCATCAGCGGGCTGCTGGCCGAGGACTGCCGGACCGACGAGTGGGGCGTCGACCTCGTCGTGACCGGCTCGCAGAAGGCCCTGATGCTGCCGCCGGGGCTGGCGTTCCTGAGCGTCAGCGAGAAGGCGTGGATGCTGATCGAGCAGTCGAAGAGCCCGCGCTACTATTTTGACCTTCGGCTGGCGAAGAAGGCGCTGGCGGATGACGACACGCCCTTCACGTCGAGCGTGTCGCTCGTCGTCGCGATGGACGAGGCGCTGAAGCTGATCCTCGAGGCCGGCCTTCCGCAGGTGCTGCAGCGCTGCCGCCTGATGGCGCAGGCGACGCGCGCCGGCGTGGAGGCCATCGGGCTGTCGCTGTTCGCCAAGCGCCCGTCCAACGCGGTGACCGCGGTGAACGTCCCCGCCGGCGTGGACGGCAAGAAGCTCACCAAGCACATCCAGGACCGCTACAACGTCACGCTCGCCGGCGGCCAGGGCGAGATGGCCGGCAAGATTTTCCGCGTGGCGCACATGGGCTACATCGGCCCGTTCGACATCCTCATCGCCCTCGGGGCGATCGAGCTCTCGCTGCTGGAGCTGGGAGGGTCCGTGACGCCGGGCGAGGGCCTGAAGGCGGCCCAGGCGGTCATCGGCAACCTCAGCCCGGTCGGGACGCGCTAAGCCCATGGCGGTCAAAGTCCTCATCGCGGATTCCCTCTCCGACGACGGCGTCAAGCTCCTCAAGGACGAGTCGGAGCTGGCCGTCGACATCAAGACCGGCCTGGCCCCCAAAGACCTGGCGGCGGTCATCACGCCCTACGAGGGGCTGGTCGTGCGCAGCGCGACGAAAGTCACCGCGGAGGTCATCGAGCGCGCGGACCGCCTGAAGGTGATCGGCCGGGCCGGCGTGGGGCTGGACAACGTGGACCTGAACGCCGCGACCAAGCGGGGCATCATCTGCATGAACGTGCCGGGCGGCAACACCATTTCCGCCGCCGAGCACACGATGAGCCTGATGCTCGCGCTGGCGCGCAAGATCCCGCAGGCGGAGGCCTCCCTGCGGTCCGGCAAGTGGGAGCGCTCCGCCTTCACCGGCACCGAGCTCCTCGGCAAGACCCTCGGCGTCGTGGGATTGGGCAAGATCGGCTCCGAGGTCGCCAAACGGGCGCAGGCCTTCGGCATGCGGGTCATTGCGCACGATCCGTTTCTCTCCACCGAGCGCGCCCAGCAGCTCGAGGTGCCGTGCGTGCCGTTCGAGCAGGTCCTCAAGGAAGCCGACTTCCTCACCCTGCATCTGCCGCTGACCGCGCAGACCAAGCATCTCCTCGGCGCGAAGGAGCTGGCCGCGATGAAACGCTCCGCCCGCGTCATCAACTGCGCGCGCGGCGGGATCATTGACGAGCAGGCGCTCGCCAAGGCGCTGACGAGCGGCGCGCTCGCGGGCGCGGCGATCGACGTGTTCGAGCAGGAGCCGCCGCCGGCGGACCACCCGCTCCTGAAATTGCCCAACGTCGTCATCACCCCGCACCTGGGCGCGGCGACCGAGGAAGCCCAGCTCAACGTCGCGATTGAAATCGCCAAGCAGGTGTCCGACGCGCTGCTGGGGCGCGGCATCCGCAACGCGGTCAACATGCCCTCGGTGGACGGCGCGACCCTGCAGATCCTCCAGCCGTACATCACGCTCGGCGAGAAGATGGGGCTGCTGGCCGCACGCTGGCGATCCTCAAGGGCCTGCTGCAGCCGATGGTGGGCGAGAACGTCAACTACGTCAACGCGTCCTTCATCGCCGCCGAGCGGGGCATCAAGATCGTCGAGGCGAAGGCGAGCAAGCTGGAGGAGTTCGCCAACCTGATCGCCCTCGACATCCGCGCCGACGGCAGCGGCTTCGAGATCCAGGGCACGCTGTCCGCCCGCCGCGAGCCGCGCATCGTGAAGATCGACCGCTACTTCGTCGAGGCGGCCCCGGCCGGCGCGATGCTCGTCATCAAGAACTACGACAGGCCGGGTCTGATCGGCGCGCTGGGCACGCTGCTGGGCGAGGCGAAGATCAACATCGCCGGTATGACCAACGGGCGCGACAAGCCGGGCGGCATGGCCGTCACCGTCGTCAACGTGGACCACGACGTGCCGCCGAAGACCCTGGAGCGGATCAAGAAGCTGGCGCATGTCATCGACGTCAAGTTCATTAAACTGTAGCACGTAGCGGCGCATGAACACGGTGGTCGTCGGCGCCCAATGGGGCGATGAGGGGAAGGGGAAGGTCATCGACGTCCTCGCCGAGGACGCGGACATCCTCATCCGCTACCAGGGCGGCAACAACGCCGGCCACACGGTCATCGTGGACGACACCGAGTTCATCTTCCACCTCGTCCCTTCCGGCCTGCTCCACCCCGGCAAGGTCGGCCTGATCGGCAACGGCGTCGTCGTGGATCCCGAGGCCCTCCTCGAGGAGACCCAGCGCCTGAGGGCCCGCGGGATCAATGTCGCCGAGGCCGTGAAGCTCAGCGACCAGGCCCACCTCATCTTCCCCTACCACAAGAAGCTCGACGTGCTCGAAGAAGCCGCGCGCACCGGCCGCATCGGGACGACCGGGCGGGGCATCGGGCCCTGCTACGTGGACAAGGTCGCGCGCTGCGGGATCCGTGTCGCGGATCTCCTCAACGAGGAGGTCTTCGCCGCCAAGCTCAAGCAGAACCTCGCGGAGAAGAACCGGTGGCTTTCGGCGCTCTACCGCGAGCAGCCCTTCGAGTTTCAGCCCCTCTTCGACCAGTACCGCCGCTACGCGAAGCTCCTGGAGCCCCACGTGGTCCACGGGGCGCGCTTCCTGCATGCGGCGATCGCGCAGAAGAAGCGGCTGCTGTTCGAAGGCGCGCAGGGCACGCTGCTCGACATCGACCACGGCACGTACCCGTACGTCACGTCCTCCAACGCGACGGCCGGCGGAGTGTGCACCGGCGCCGGGGTGCCGCCGACGTGCATCGAGCGGATCATCGGGGTGGCGAAGGCCTACACGACGCGCGTCGGGGAAGGCCCGTTCCCCACCGAGTTTCCGCCGGCCTTGATGGAGCAGATCCGCACCAAGGGCCGGGAATTCGGCGCGACGACGGGGCGTCCGCGGCGCTGCGGCTGGTTCGATGCGGTCATCGTGCGCCACGCGGTGCAGGTGAACGGCTGCGACTCGATTGCGGTGACGAAGCTGGACGTGCTGGACGACATGCCGACGATCCAGGTCTGCATCGGCTATCAGCTCGGTGGCCGCCGGCTCGACGAGTTTCCGTCGGACATGAGCGCGCTGGCACGCTGCCAGCCGGTCTACGAGTCCCTGCCGGGGTGGCAGTGCGAGACCGGCGAGGCCGAGCGGTTCGAGGAGCTGCCTACAGCCGCGCAGGCGTACCTCAAGCAGCTGGAACACTTGGTGACGGTGCCGATCTGCCTCATTTCCACAGGGTCTAAACGGGAGCAGGCGTTCAAAGTCGGACGCTGGTGAGCGCATGGAACTGTTTGCGGTGATGCGGTCGGAGGCCTTCACGCTCTGGGAGCAGGCGGCGCTCTGGAGCGTACTGGGGGTGGCGGTGCTGGGCCTGCTCTATGCCGGGTTCCTGACCGTGGAGATGCTTCGCCACGACACCGGCACGGACCAGATGCGGCGCATCAGCCGCGCGATCCGCCTCGGCGCCAACGCCTACCTCAACCGGCAGTTCCGCGCGATCCTCTTCCTGATCCTCATCCTGGCGGGGCTCCTGTATTTCACGGCGGGCGAGCAGCACATCGCCCTCGGCCGGGCCTGCGCCTTCCTGATGGGCTCGATCTTTTCCGCCACCGTCGGGTTCATCGGGATGAACATGGCGGTGCAGGGCAACGTCCGCGTCGCCGCGGCCTCGCGCACCAGCTTCGCCCGGGCGCTCAAGATCGCCTACCGCACCGGCACCATCACCGGCATGCTCACCGACGGGCTGGGCCTGCTGGGTGGCACGCTCATCTTCATGATTTACGGCGAGCAGGCCTACGAAGTCCTCCTCGGGTTCGGGTTCGGGGGGACGCTCCTGGCGCTCTTCATGCGCGTGGGCGGGGGCATCTACACGAAGGCGGCGGACGTCGGCGCGGACCTGGTCGGCAAGCTCGAGCAGGGGATGCCGGAGGATGACCCGCGCAACGCCGCGACCATCGCCGACAACGTGGGCGACAACGTGGGCGACTGCGCCGGGATGGCGGCGGACATCTTCGAGTCCTACGAGGTCACGATCGTCTCCGCGATGATCCTCGGCTGGGCGTCGTTCGGGCACAAGGGCGTCATCTTCCCGCTGCTGGTGCGCGCGGTCGGCGTGCTGAGCTCCATCGTCGGGACGTACCTGGTGCGCACCTCGGAGCAGGCCCGTGCCGCGATGCACGCCATCCACAAGGGCTACGTCGTGTCGGCGGCGGTGTCCATCATCGGCTTCTGCCTGATCGGGTTTTATTACCTGCGGTTTCCGGACCAGGGGCTCCTGGCGGGCTGGGTCACGCTGGGCATTGACGGGCTGGACATGCGGCCGGTGTGGACCACGCTCGTCGGGATCGCGCTGGCCGTGGCCATCAACTATCTCACCGACTATTTCACCGCGCCGGAGAAATCGCCGGTGCAGTTCGTCGCGCGCTCCACGCAGACCGGCCACGCGACGACGATCATCGCAGGCTTGGCGGTCGGGTACGAGTCGAGCGTGTGGGCGATCCTCGTGATCGCCGCGGCCGTCTTCGCCTCCTGCCTCATCTACGCGGGCACGAACCCGACCTACATCGCCTATGGCGTGGCGATGTGCGGGATCGGCATGCTGACGCTGACCGGCAACAACATCTCGATGGACGTGTTCGGCCCGGTGTCCGACAACGCCAACGGCATCGGCGAGATGGCGCGCCTCGAGCCGAAGGCCCGCCAGACGCTCGCGGACCTGGACGCCTGCGGCAACACCACCAAGGCCATCACCAAGGGGATCGCGATCGGCTCGGCGGTGATCGCCGCGGTCTCGCTCTTCAACGCGTACATCACCGATATCGCCAAGGTCCTCCAGATCTCCTACGCGGACGTCGCCTCGATGCTGTCCATCTCCGAGCCGATGGTGTTCATCGGCTTCCTCATCGGGGGGGCGGTGCCGTTCCTGTTCAGCGCGCTGACGATCCGCGCGGTCGGGCGGGCGGCGTTCCTCATCGTGCACGAGGTCCGCCAGCAGATCCGCGACCCGCGGATCATGGCCGGCACCAAGGACCCGGACTACGAGCGGGTCGTGTCCATCTGCACGCAGGAGGCGCAGAGGGAGCTCATCGGGCCGGGCCTGCTGGCCGTCCTCGCCCCGCTCGTCGTGGGGCTCGTGCTCCACAAGGAGGCGCTCGGCGGATTCCTCGCCGGCATCATCCTCGCCGGGCAGCTCCTGGCGGTCTTCATGGCCAACGCCGGCGGCGCCTGGGACAACGCGAAGAAGTTCATCGAGGACGGGCACTACGGCGGCAAGGGCTCCGAGGCGCACAAGGCCTCCATCACCGGCGACACGGTCGGGGATCCTCTGAAGGACACCGCGGGGCCCGCGCTGAACCCGCTCATCAAGGTCATGAACATGGTCAGCCTCCTCATCGTCCCGTTCGTCATCCGGGCCGAATCGCCGGGCGGCTGGTTGTGGGTCGTGGTGCTCGCGAGCGTGGCGGTGCTGGGGTGGGCGGTGCTGCAGAGCAAGCGGGAGTCGCCGGCCATGCGCAAGTGGTCGGCGGAGGCCGTCGCCGGACAGCCCGTAGAGGCTTGACGGTGCTGGGGGCCTGTGTTAGAGTCAACTCAGCGTCGTCAGTCGGGGTCAGACCATAATAAAGGGGTCAGACCCCTCAAGAACGACGGCCTCAACTGACGGGGTCTGACCCCTTTTTTATTTTTTAATTGAGGGGTCTGACCCCTCTAAAGGGAGGAAGCGATGGGTCGGTGCGCGGGTCGGATCGGTCGAGGGATGGTGCTGGTCGCGACGATGCTGCTCGCCGGCGGCTGCGCGGTGAAATTCTCGCAGCGCTCGCCGTGGGATATCCAGCAGCTCCAGACCCTCAGCGATGAGCTGGAGAAGTTCCGGACCCTCGCCCAGCTCAAGTCCGAGGAAGCGGACCAGCTGCGCCAGAGCGCGGGCTCGTCATGCGCATGCTGGACCGCGTGCTCTTCGACTCCGGCAAAGCCCAGCTGCGGCCGGACGCCAAGCCGGTGCTGGACAAGGTGGCGCGGATCCTGACCCAGGAGCTGTCGGACCATCTGGTCGGCGTGGAGGGGCACACCGACACCCAACCCATCAAGTATTCCGGCTGGAAGGACAACTGGGAGCTCTCCCTGGCGCGCGCCCGCTCCGTCGTCACGTACCTGACGAAGGAACGCGGCCTCGAGCCGTCGCGGCTGTCCGCCGGCGGCTACGGGGAATACCGGCCCATCGCGTCCAATGACAGCTCGGACGGCCGCCGCATGAACCGCCGGGTGGAGATCGTCGTGCTGCCGCGCGGGATGACGCCGGCTGCGCCTCCCCAGTCCGCCGCCGAGGCGGAAGCCGAGGCCGGCGAGCCGGCCGGCACCGTCTACACGAAGTAAGGCCGAGCGCCCACCGCGCTCGGCATTCCGCGGCTGCCATGATGGCAGCCGCTTCAGAGGCTAGAGGAGGGTTATTGAGGATGCGTCGAGGTCTGGTCTGGATCCTGGGGATTGCGGTGGTCTTGACCATCGTCCTGGCGGTGGCGGTCGCCTCGGTCGGCACCCAGCTCGATCAGGTGCGGCTGGAGCGGGACGATCTCGAGTTCGAGGTGGAGGACATCCAGGATGAGATCGGGAGCCTGCGGACGGAGCACGACTCCATCAAGACCGAACGGGACGCCCTCAAGACGAAGGTGGACGAACAGCTCGGGACGATTGAACAGCTGAAGGCCGAGTTGGAACGGACCCGCACGCAGGCCGCGGCACCGGCTCAACCGCAGTGACCGGGACGAATCCCGACGGGATTTCCTCGCCAGCGTTAGATCTCCAGAGACTCCCCAAGCACATCGCCGTCATTATGGACGGCAACGGCCGCTGGGCGGCCGCGCGGGGCCTGCCGCGGATTCTCGGCCACCGGGCCGGGGCGGAGGCGGTCCGCCGGACCGCCGAGGCCTGCCGCGAACTGGGGATCTCCGCCCTCACCCTCTACGCGTTCTCCTGGGAGAACTGGAGCCGGCCCTCCGAGGAGATCGGCCAGCTCATGGACCTGCTGGAGGAGTTCCTCGACCGGGAGGTGGAGACCCTGCGCAAGAATCAGATCCGCCTGCGCGCGATCGGCCGGCTGCATGAGCTGCCGCCCACCGTCCTGGCGCATCTTCACGACATCATGGCCAGGACGTCGCAGGGCGACCGGATGACGATGACGCTCGCCCTGAGCTACGGCGGCCGCCAGGAGATCCTCGACGCCACCCGGCGGATCGCGCAGCTCGTGCGCGAGGGGCGCGTGCAGCCGGAGGCGATTGACGAGGCCCTCTTCAGCCGCCATCTCTATCTGCCCGAGCTGCCGGATCCGGATCTGCTGATCCGCACGTCCGGCGAGCAGCGGATTTCCAACTTCCTCCTCTGGCAGATTTCCTACGCCGAGCTGTACGTCACCCCGAAGTTCTGGCCGGACTTCACGAAGGACGACCTCTATGAGACGATCCGCGCCTATCAGCAGCGGGACCGGCGCTTCGGGCGCACGACCCCCGCGGATCCGGCGGTCGCCTCATCTGGCTCGACGGAGAATGGGGCCTGCGGATGAACCTTCCGCAGCGCCTGCTCAGCTCCGCGATCCTCATCGGGCTGGTGCTGGGCACGCTGTTCGTGTTTCCGCTGTGGGTCTTCGCGCTCGTCGTCGGGACGTTCATCAGCGTCGCGCTCCACGAGTTCTTCACGATGGTCCGGCAGCGCGGGATCCTCGTGCACCGCCCGCTGAGCGTGGGGCTGGGCGTCGTCTTCACGGCGCTCGTCGCCTGGCGCTCGCTCGGAGAGCCCGGGTATCTGCCGGCCCTGGTGCCGGCCGAGGGCGCCACGCTCCTGAGCTGGGCGTGGGACATTTTCTGGCCGCTCACGATCGTCATCATCTTCCTGCGGCAGTTCACGCGGCAGAACACCTTTGAAGCCCTCAGCGGCCTGGCGACGACGCTGTTCGGGCTGGCCTACATCGCGGGGCTCCTGAGCTACCTCTTTTATATCCGCACGTTCCGGCCGCACGACGGGGCGTGGCTCCTGCTGTTCCTGATCCTCGTGACCAAAATGGGGGATGCGGGGGCGTTCGGGATCGGCAACCTCATCGGGCGCCACACGCTCCTGCCCCGCATCAGCCCGCGCAAGACGATCGAGGGATTCGTCGGAGGCGTCCTGCTCAGCGCCCTCACCGCGACGCTGGCGACGCCGATGGTCGGTCAATTGCACGGTTCGCGGCTGGCGGGGTGTCTCGTCGGGCTCATCCTGGGCCTGTACGGGCAGCTCGGCGACCTGGCCGAGTCGCTCATCAAGCGCGACTGCCAGGTGAAAGACTCCGGCCGGCTCCTGCCCGGGCTGGGCGGCGTGCTGGACGTCCTGGACAGCCTGATCTTCACCGCGCCGTTGTTCTACGGATTCCTGATCTATCCATGATCCGCGTCGCCGTCCTCGGGTCCACCGGCTCCATCGGCACCAGCACGCTCGACGTGATCGCGAGCCAGCCGGAACGCCTCTCGCTCGTCGGGATCGCGGCCCGCTCGAACATCGGCGTCCTCGCGCAGCAGATCGCCCGCCACCGTCCTCGGCTCGTCGCCGTGTTCGAGGCAGAGCAGGCGGCGGCCCTGCGGCGGCAGGTGAACGGCGCCGTGCTCGTGCGCGCGGGGGTCGAGGGCCTCAGGGAGCTGGCCACGCACCCTGACGTGGACATCGTGGTCGTGGGGACGTCGGGCCGCGAGGCCCTGGTGCCGCTCATCCGCGCGATCGAATCCGGCAAGCGCATCGCGCTCGCCTCCAAAGAGCTCCTGGTCATGGCCGGGGAGCTCATCATGCGCCTGGTGCGCGAGCACGGCACGTCGCTCATCCCGGTGGACAGCGAGCATGCCGCGCTGTTTCAGGCCCTGCAGGGGGTGCCGCGGGAGGAGGTCGCCCGGCTCATCGTGACGGGAAGCGGCGGGCCGCTCTGGGGGCTGGACCGCGCGGCCATGGCGCACGTGACGCGCCAGCAAGTGCTGCATCATCCGAAATGGCAGATGGGGCCGAAGATCACCGTGGATTCCGCGACGCTGATGAACAAGGGGCTGGAGCTCATCGAGGCACAGTGGCTGTTCGGGATGACGCTGTCGCGCCTCGGCGTCATCATCCATCCGCAGGCGCTCATCCACGCGCTCGTCGAGCTCGTGGACGGAAGCTGCCTGGCGCAGCTGAGTGTCTGCGACATGCGCCTGCCGATTCAGTATGCGTTGAGCTATCCCCAGCGCTGGCCCACCCCCTTGCCGGGGGTGCGCTGGCAGGACCTGTCGGGCGCCCAGTTCTTCGAGCCGGATCCGGAGCGCTTCCCGTGCCTGCGCCTGGCGCTTGAGGCGGCGCGGGCCGGCGGCACCGCGTGCGCGGCGCTGTCCGCGGCGAACGACGCGGCCGTCTGGGCGTATTTGCGCGACGAGCTGGCGTTCCTGGACATTCCGCACGTCATCGCGGAGACCCTCCAGCAGCACGCGCCGAGCGCTCATCCGACGCTGGACGACATCCTGAAGACGGATGACTGGGCCCGGCAGACGGCGCAGGAGCTGATCCGCGCCCGTCAGCGGGTCTCCGTCCCCGCCGCATGAGCTGGCTGGTTTCCGCCGTCGTGCTGGGGGCCCTCGTGCTGGTGCACGAGCTGGGCCACTTCCTCGTCGCCCGCTGGTCCGGCGTGCGCGTGACGCGCTTTTCCATCGGCTTCGGCCCGGTGCTGTGCCGCTGGACGCGCGGGGGCACGGAGTACGCCCTCAGCCTTCTCCCCCTTGGGGGATATGTGAAGATGGCTGGCGAGCATCGGACCGAGGCCACCAACGCCCCAGGCGAATTCCTCTCGCAATCCCCCGGAATCCGCGCGCGTATCGTGCTCGCCGGCCCGCTGGTGAACAGCCTGGTGTCCATCCTCACGTTGTGGGTCGTGCTGGTGATCGGCTACCCCGAGCTGCTGCCGACAGTGGGCCGGGTGCTGGAGGGCACGCCGGCCCAGGCGGCGGGGGTGCAGGTCGGGGACCGGATCCTCGCCATCGAGGGCGAGCCGGTTCACACGTGGGACGATCTGACGCGCACCGTGCACGACGCGCCGGACCGTCCGCTGGCGTTCACCCTGCAGCGCGGGGAGGCCTCAGTGGCGGTGACGATCACGCCGCAGGCCAAGGAGCTGCGGGACGCGTTCGGGCGCCTCCAACGCGTCGGCCTCGTCGGGGTGGCCCCCAGCGGGGCGTTTGAGACGCGCCGGGTGCCGCCGCTGGCCGCGGTCGGAGAGACGTTCGCGAAACAGATCGAGTGGACCGGGCAGATCGGGCTGTCGCTCGTGTCGCTGGCGACCGGCCGGATGTCGATGCAGGAGTCGCTGACCGGGCCGATCGGCATCATGTACTTGACCTCCGAGGCGGCGCGGATGGGGTTCGGCTCGCTGCTGTATCTGATGAGCATCTTCAGCCTGAGCCTGGCGATCTTCAACCTGTTCCCGGTGCCGATTCTCGACGGGGGACACCTGGCCTTCCTCGCGGCGGAGAAGCTGCGGGGACGCCCCGTCAGCGTGACGGTGCAGGAGAAGGCCGCCCAGGTCAGCTTCGCGCTGCTCCTGCTGCTGGCCGTCTTCGTGTGCGTGAACGACGTCCACCGCCTGGGGCTCTTCGACAAGCTCCAGGGCTGGTGGCGCTCCAACTAAGTGCTTCCATGATTCCTCGACGGACAACCCGCCAGGTCCGGGTGCGGCATGTGGTCATCGGCGGTGACGCGCCGGTCTCGATCCAGTCCATGACCAAAACCGACACCACGGACGTCGAGGCCACCGTCCGGCAGGTCCGCGCGCTGGCGACGGCGGGCTGCGAGATCGTGCGCGTCGCCGTGCCGACCATCGAAGCCGCCAAGGCCTTGCCCGACATCCGCCGCGAGGCCGATAAAGTCCCCTTGGTCGCCGACATTCATTTTCACCCCCAGTTCGCCCTCGCGGCCATCGAGGCGGGCTTCGACAAGATCCGCTGGAACCCGGGCAACATCCGCGAGACCCGGCGGGTCCGCGAGGTGGTGGACCGCGCCAGGGAGCGCGGGATCCCCATCCGCATCGGCGTCAACGTCGGCTCGCTCGACCCCGAGTGCGAGTCCGCGTATCCGGGCAATCTCGTCGAGGCCATCGTGCAGAGCGCGCTCAAGTCCGTCCGCCTGCTGGAGGGTTTTGGCTTCCACGACATCGTGATTTCCCTCAAATCCTCCGACGTGCTGCAGATGCTGGCCGCCTACCGCCGGATGAGCCAGCTCTGCGACTACCCGTTCCACCTCGGCGTGACCGAGGCGGGGCTGCCCGACGCCTCGACGGTGAAGTCGTCCATCGGCATCGGCGCCCTGCTGGCTGAGGGGATCGGCGACACCATCCGGGTGTCCATCACCGGCGATCCCATCGAGGAGGTGAAGGTCGCGCAGCGGATTCTGTCCGCGCTCAACCTGCGGCGGTTCGAAACGAACGTGATCGCGTGCCCCTCCTGCGGCCGGTGCGAGATTGACGTCGTGGGCATCGCGCAGCAGGTCCAGGAGCGGCTGACCGAGCTCGCGAAGACCGAGCCGCGCTGCCTGGAGCTGACGGTGGCGGTGATGGGCTGCGTGGTCAACGGCCCGGGCGAGTCGGAGCACGCGGACATCGGGCTGGCCGGCGGCGGCGGGGTCGGTGTGGTGTACCGCAAGGGGAAGCAACTTCGCCGCGTCCCCGAATCCGACATGGTGGACGCCCTGCTCGAGGAAGTGCAACGACTGCTGGACGAATCTCGTGCGCTGGTCTGACGCGTTCATCCCCACCCTTCGCGAGGATCCCAAAGACGCCGAGGCGATCAGCCACAAGCTGATGGTCCGGGCCGGGCTCATCCGCCGCCTGGGCTCCGGCGCCTACTCCTACCTGCCGCTCGGATTCCGCGTGCTCCACAACGTGATCCGGATCGTCCGCGAGGAGATGAGCCGCGCCGGGGCGCAGGAGGTGCTGCTGCCGGCGCTGCAGCCGATGGAGCTGTGGAGCCGGACCGGACGCGACAAACTGCTCGGCGACGTCCTGATCCGCTTCAAGGACCGGACAGGCAAGGAAATGGCCCTCGGCCCCACGCACGAGGAGGTCATCACGACGCTGGTGGCGGAGGTGAAATCCCACCGCCAGCTTCCGCTGACCCTCTACCAGATTCAGACGAAGTTCCGCGACGAGCCGCGCCCCCGCGGCGGCGTGATCCGCTCCAAGGAGTTCATCATGAAGGACGCCTACAGCTTCGACGCCGACGCCGACGGGCTCAACGCCAGCTACCAGCGGATGTTCGAATGCTACCAGCGCATCTTCGCGCGCTGCGGGCTCTCGGTGCTGGCGTGCGAGGCGTCCAGCGGGATGATGGGCGGCGACGTGTCGCACGAGTTCATGGCGCCGTCGGACAGCGGCGAGGATGTCGTGGTGCGCTGCGAGTCCTGCGGCTACGCCGCGAACCTGGAAGCCGCGAAATGTCAGAAGTCAGAAGTCAGAAGTCAGAAGTCAGAACAACCGAAACCGATTGAAGAAGTGGCCACACCCGGCAAACATACCGTGGAGCAGGTGAGCCAGTTCTTCAAGGTCTCGCCGAGTGGCCTCATCAAGACGCTCCTCTACACCACCGACAAGGAACCTGTGGCGGTCGTGGTCCGGGGCGACCACGATGTCAACGAGGCCAAGCTTGCGCGCCTCCTGAACGCCCCGCAGTTGAAGCTGGCCGACGCCGCGGCCATCCAGCGGTTGACCGGCGCGCCGGTCGGCTTCACCGGTCCGGTCAAGCTCACTGGCGTGCGCCTCCTCGCGGACCACGCGGTGATGGGCGTGGTCAACGGGGTGGCCGGCGCCAACAAGGACCAGGCCCATCTGCGCGGCGTCAATCCGGGGCGCGACTTCACGCCGGCGGTGGTGGCGGATCTCCGGGTGGCGGTGCCCGGCGATCCCTGCGCGGCGTGCGGCAAGCCGCTGGCGTTCGTGAAGGCGATCGAAGTGGGCCACGTCTTCAAGCTGGGCACCAAATACAGCCAGGCCCTCGGCGCGACGTTCCAGGACGAGGGCGGACAGGCGGCGCCGATGATCATGGGCTGCTACGGCGTCGGCATCAACCGCATCGCCGCCGCCGCGATCGAGCAGCGCCACGACAAGGACGGCATCATCTGGCCGCCGGCCCTCAGCCCCTTCGACGCCATTGTCACGGTGCTCGAGGCGACCGACGCCAAGGCCTTGAAGGCCGGGGAGGAGGCCACCGAGACCCTGGGTCGAGCCGGCCTGGACGTGCTGCTGGATGACCGCGAGCAGTCCCCCGGCAGCAAGCTCAAGGACGCGGACCTCATCGGCATCCCGGTGCAGGTCGTCATCGGCAAGGTCTGGGCCTCCGAGGGGCGCCTGGAAGTCGTGGCGCGCGCCGACAAGTCCCGCCAGAAGGTCGAGCCCGCCGCGCTCGTTCCCAGCGTCGAGCGCCTGCTTGCCCCGCCCTTTCAGGGAAAGGGCGGGGCTTGACAAGGTCTCCGTCGAGGATTAGACTAAACTAACTCTAGAAGGCCGCCGAAAAGTGGGACCTCCCACTTTTTTTGTTGGTGTTCTAGGCAGAGTGGTGTTTTTGTCTTCGATGGACGATACGCAGCGAGAAGCCGTCCGGCAGCTGGCCGAACCGATCCTGGCCGGCGCCTCCGCCGAGCTGGTGGAGCTGAACCTGCACCGCCACGGCGGCGGGACGCTGGTCCGCCTGCTGGTGGATAAGGTCGGCGGGGTGACGATCCAGGACTGCGCGCGCCTCAACCAGCTCCTCAGCCAGGCGCTGGACGAGGCCGATGTGATTGGGGAGCGCTACACGCTGGAGGTCTCCTCGCCCGGGCTGGACCGTCCGCTGGTCTCCCGGCGGGACTTTGAACGGGCGATCGGGGAGGACCTGGACCTGCAGTTGTCGCAGCCGCTGGGCAGCAGCCATCAGGTGACGGGCCAGCTGCTGGCGGTGCAGCCGGAGGCGGTGGTCATCAGCACCATCGCCGGCAACGTGACCGTCCCGATGGGCAGCATCCAGCGGGCGAAGAAAACGGTGAAGTGGTAAATGGGGACGTTTCTATTTTTCATTCGAGGTTAGCGTAGGAAAAATAGAAACGTCCCAATTTGAGATGAACGGCGAACTACTCTCACTCATCGACGCGATTGTCCGGGACAAGGGCATCGACCGCGAGGTCCTGATCCAGGCGATCGAATCCGCCATGGCCTCCGCCGCCAAGAAGGGGACCGGCTCGGAGAGCAAGGAGGTCACGGTGACGATCGACCGCCAGCAGGGCAGCATCACCGTCATGTCCGACGGCCAGCGGCTCTCCTCCGCGGAGTTCAGCCGCATCGGCGCCCAGACGGCCAAGCAGGTCATCATGCAGAAGATCCGCGAGGCCGAGCGGGACGTCATCCTCGGCGAGTTCCAGGACAAGGCGGGCACCATCGTGTCCGGCGTCGTCCACCGCTTCGAGCGGGGCGACATCATCGTGGACCTCGGCCGGACCGAGGCGATCCTGCCGAAGTCTGAGCGGATCCCCTACGAGGAATACCACCAGGGCGACCAGGTCCAGGCCTACGTCCTCGAAGCCCGCAAAGGCATCAAGGGCGCGGAGATCCTCCTTTCCCGCGCGCACGACGGCTTCATCCGGGGGCTCTTCGCCCTCGAGGTGCCGGAGATCGGCGACGGCACCGTCGAGATCAAGGCGCTTGCCCGCGAGCCCGGCGACCGCGCGAAGATCGCGGTGTGGTCCAAGGACGAGAAGGTGGACTGCGTGGGCGCGTGCGTCGGCGTGCGCGGGACCCGCGTGAAGAACATCGTCCGGGAGCTGCACGGCGAGCGCGTGGACATCATCCGCTGGCACGACGACATCAACGCCTACCTCGCCGCGGCCCTGGCGCCGGCGCAGATCGCCGAGATCCAGGCCGATCCCGCGACGCGCCAGGCCCTCGTGCTCGTCGAGGACGATCAGCTGTCGCTGGCGATCGGCAAGAAAGGCCAGAACGTGCGCCTCGCCTCGAAGCTGACCGGCTGGCAGCTGGAGATCAAGAGCAAGGCGCAGCTCGGCGCGGCGGCCATGCCGCTGCGCGACGTGCGCGGCGTGGGCCCGACGATGGAGGAGCGCCTGAAGGGGGGCGGGATCACCGCCGTCCAGCAATTGGCCGACGCCACCGTCGAGCAGCTGACCGCGATCAAGGGCATCGGAGACAAGACCGCGGAGAAACTGATCGAAGCCGCCAAGGAAGCGGTGCAGGCCGCCCAGGCCAAGGCCCAGGAGGCCGCGGCGCCCGAACACCCCCCTGCACAGTCGGAGCCGTCGTCTGCATCGGAGTCACATGAGCCCCAGTCCGGCACGTCCGAGCAGTAAGCGGGCCGGTCCCGCGGCTGCCGCCAAGAAAAAGACGGCGCCGGCGAAGGGCCGTGCGGCCCGTGCCAAAAAGCCGAGCACGACGGCCGCGCCCGCCAAACCGGCCGCGGCGAAGAAACCCGTTGCCGCGCCGGTCAAGGCCGCCGTGTCTCCAAAAGCGGTGACCGCACCGCCGAAACCTGCCCCCTCACCAACCGTGGTGAGGGGGCCTGTCACGCCTCCGGTGCCCCCGGCGCCTCCCAGACCCGCCGCTCCTCCTCCGGTGAAGCCGGTCGCGCCCGTGGCCGCAAAACCGGCCGTGGTTCCGCCCAAACCGGCGGCGCCTGCCGCCCCGACAGCCGTCGAGGCGGGACCGCCCAAACAGCTCCGCCTGGCATTTCCGATCAGCGTCAAAGACCTCGCGTTCAAGCTCGAGGTGAAGTCCAGCGACCTCATCAAGCATCTCATCGGCAAGGGCGTGTTCGCCGCGCTGACGCAGATGCTGGACCAGGCCGCCGCGACCCAGGTCGCCAAAGACTTCGGCTTCGAGCTGGCGCCCCAGCCGACGCTGGAGGAGCGGTTGATCGAAGAGCTGGCGCCGGACCAGGCGAAGTTGGTGCTCCGGGCGCCGGTCGTGACGTTCATGGGGCACGTCGACCACGGCAAGACCAGCCTCCTGGATGCGATCCGCCAGTCGAAGATCGTGGAGCGGGAAGCCGGCGGCATCACCCAGCACATCGGGGCGTATGAGGTCGTCCTCGACAAGGGCCGGGTGACCCTGCTGGACACGCCGGGCCACGAGGCGTTCACGGCGCTGCGGGCCCGCGGGGCCAACGTGACCGACGCGGTCGTGCTCGTCGTCGCGGCGGATGACGGCGTCATGCCGCAGACCGTCGAGGCGATCGACCACGCAAAGGCCGCCGAGGTGCCGATCGTCGTCGCCATCAACAAGATGGACAAGCCCGGCGCGAACCCCGAGAAGGTCAAGCAGCAACTGGCCCAGTACGATCTCCTCGCCGAGGACTGGGGCGGCAAGACCATCATGGTGCCGGTCTC
Source organism: Candidatus Omnitrophota bacterium (assembly GCA_016192545.1). Taxonomy (GTDB): domain Bacteria; phylum Omnitrophota; class Gorgyraeia; order Aquiviventales; family Aquiviventaceae; genus JACPTX01. The sequence continues at coordinate 19,697 of JACPTX010000026.1, forward strand.
GGCGAAGACCCGGGAGGGAATCGACCATTTGCTGGAAATGCTGCTGCTGGAAGCGGAGCTGCTCGAATTGAAAGCCGATCCGACCAAGCCGGCGCAGGGCACCGTGATCGAAGCGCGGCAGTCGAAGGACCGCGGCCCCATCGCGACGCTGCTCGTGCAGCAGGGGACCCTGCGGATCGGCGATCTGGTCGTCGTCGGCCCGCTGGCGGGGCGCGTGCGGGCGATGACCAACGACCGCGGCCACCGCGTCAAGGAGGCCGGGCCCGCGGCCCCGGCCGAGGTGCTGGGTCTGCCGGACGTGCCGAAGGCGGGCGACCGGTTCATGGTGCTCGCCGACGAGAAATCGGCCCGGCAGCTGGTCGAGGCGCGCCAGGAGCAGGCGAGCCGACGTCTCGCCATGCCCCCCAAGCGGGTGACGCTGGATGACCTGCATCAGCGCATCGCCTCCGGCACGCTCAGGGAATTGAAGCTGATCGTCAAGGCGGATGTGCAGGGGTCGCTGGAGGCGATCAGCCAAAGCCTGACGAAGCTGCCGACCGCCGAGGTGCAGATGACCCTCCTGCACCTGGGCGTCGGGGACATCTCCGAATCGGACGTGATGCTGGCGGCGGCCTCCGACGCAGTCATCATCGGCTTCCATGTCGGGGTCGAGCCGGCGGTCCAGGTCGAGGCGGTCACGCAGGGCGTCGACATCCGGATCTTCCAGATCATCTACGAGCTCGTCAATGAGATCACCGCCGCGATCGAAGGGCTGCTGGAGCCGAAGACCGAGGAATCGTTCCTGGGGCGCGCCGAGATCAAAAAGCTGTTTCAGATTTCGAAGACGGGCATCGTCGCCGGCTGTGTCGTGACCAAAGGGACCATCCGCCGCGATGCGCTCGTCCGCGTCATCCGGGGGAAGGAACGATTGGTGGACACCAAGATTGCCGGCCTGAGGCGGGTGAAGGATGACGTCCGCGAGGTCCAGGAGGGGGTGGAGTGCGGGATTTCCCTCGAGGGCAGCGTGGACATCCAGCCCGGCGACCTCCTCGAGGCCTGGGAAGTCAAGAAGATCGCCCGGAAACTCTCCTAAGCGGATGTCGCGCAAGCGGTGCCTGAGCGGGATGCGCCCCACGGGCAAACTGCACCTGGGGCATCTCGTCGGCGTCCTGCAGAACTGGACGCAGCTGCAGGAGGACTATGACTGCTACTTCATGGTCGCCGACTGGCACGCGCTGATGAGCGAGTACGAGCACCCCGACAAGCTGCGCGAGTGGAGCTACGACAACGTCCTGGACTGGCTCGCCTGCGGCATCGACCCCAAGCGGAGCGTCCTCTTCCGCCAGTCCGACGTGCCGGAGCACCTGGAGCTCTACACCCTCCTCTCGATTGTGACGCCGCTGGGGTGGGTCGAGCGCGTGCCGACCTACAAGGAACAGCTCCGGGAGCTGGAAGGCCGGGACCTGGCGACCTACGGGTTCCTCGGCTATCCCATCCTGCAGGCGGCGGACATCCTGGCCTACAAGGCCCATGTCGTGCCCGTCGGGGAAGACCAGCTGCCGCATCTGGAGCTGGCGCGCGAGATCGTGAGGCGGTTTCATTTCTTGTACCGGCAGGAGGTGTTCCCGGAGCCGCAGGCGCTGCTCGCCCGCGCGCCGAAGCTGCTGGGCACCGACGGCCGCAAGATGTCGAAGAGCTACAACAACACGATCAGCCTCACGGAATCCCCGGACGCCATCCGCAAGCTGGCGCAGACGATGTTCACCGACCCGCTGCGGATCAAGATGACGGATCCCGGCCATCCGGAGGCGTGCAACGTGTGCAACTACTGGACGCTGTTCAGCCCTGAGCGCGCCAAGACGGTGCGGGAGGAATGTCGCACGGCGAAGCGCGGCTGCGTGCAGAACAAGCAGGAGCTGGCCGAATCGCTCATCGAGGCGACCGAGCCGTTCCGCGCCTTCCGGACGCGCGCGTCCCTCGACGAGGTGGAGCGGATCCTGCAGGACGGGGCGCGGCGGGCCCGCCACGCCGCCCAGCAGACGATGGCGGACGTCAAGCGTCTCATCGGCATCGGGCCCCTGAAAGGGGTCGCGGCAGGGCGGTGATGCGCTACGATGTCAACACCCCGATCTACGAAGGGCCCCTGCACCTGCTGGTCGAGCTGGCGAAGCTGAATCTGCTGGACCTCTTCGTCATCAAGCTGCAGGACCTCACCCGGCAGTACCAGGAGCTGGTGAAGGCGGGCGGCCGCTCGCTCAATGAGCTGGCCGAGCCGCTCCCGCTCCTCGGGCAGCTCATGGTGCTGAAGACGCGGCTGCTCCTGCCGCAGCCGCCTCCGCTCGAGGAAGAGGACGTCCCGGTCAGCCTCGAGGAATTGGAGCGCCGGCTGCGCGAGTACGAGCAGTTCAAGACCGTCGCGCAGGTCCTGGCGCAGCTGCATGCCCTGCAGCGCGAGCATTTCAACCGCCTGTCCACCCCGACCCCTGTCGGGGCCGACCGTGGGATCGCACAGGCCGGTGAGGAGCTGCCGGTGCTGGGCGGCAAGCCCGTCGGGATCCTCGACCTCATGACGGCGTTCGCCCAGGTGCTGGAGCGCTCCGCCGCGTCCGTCTATGAAGTCGAGCAGGATCCGTGGACCGTCGAGATGAAAGTGGACGAGCTGCGGATCCAGCTCAACGTGAAGCGCCAACTGGCGTTCCATGAGCTGTTCTCGTCGGAGAAGGGCCGGCTGGAGCTGGTGGTGACGTTTCTGGCGCTCCTGGAGCTGGTGCGCCAGCGGCTGTGCCTGGCGATTCAGCAGCAGGCCTTTGGCGACATCCTCATCGTGCGCCGGGAGCACCCGGCCCAGGTCTCCTGATGGATGACGTGCACGCCAAGCGCGTGATCGAGGGGTTGTTGTTCGTCAGCGGGGAGCCGGTGCCGGTCAAGCGGCTCAGCGACGTCCTCGGCGGCCTCGACCCGCAGGCGCTGCGCGCGCTGGCGGAGGAGCTCAACCAGGAGTACGTCCAGGGCCGGCATGCCCTGCGGATTCAGGAAGTCGCCGGCGGCTTCCAGCTCGTGACGGACCCGCAGCTCGCCCCGTGGATGAAGCGGGGCTTCGAGCTGCCCAAGGCGGATTCCCTCAGCAAGGCGGCGCTGGAGACGATCGCCATCATCGCCTACCGGCAGCCGCTCACGAAGGCGGAGATCGAGGCGGTCCGCGGCGTGGACGTGTCCGCGACGCTGGACACCCTGCTGGAGCGGCAGTTCATCCGCGTCGTCGGGCGCAAGGACAGCCCGGGCCGCCCGCTGCTCTACGGCACCACGACGGAGTTCCTGCGGCGCTTCGGCCTGAAAGATCTGGGGGCGCTGCCGCCGCTCACGCACGAGGCCACGCCCGCGGTCTTGCCGCTCGTCCCCCCGCAACCGAGCGAGACGAATGACCCTCGAGCAGTTACGCAGACACATTGACCGGCTTGACCACCGCCTGCTGGAGCTCGTCAACCGGAGGGCGCGGCTGGCGCTCCGCGTCGGCCGGCTCAAGAAAGAGCAGGGCCGCCGGATGTTCGACCCGGCCCGAGAGCGCGCCATCCTGCGCCGGCTGACGAATGCCAACCGCGGCCCGCTGTCCACCGGGGCGGTGCGCGCCATCTATCGCGAGATTGTCCGGCAGAGCCGGCGCCTCGAGCACTCCGCCTGAGCGCGGAATCAGCCATGCCTCGCATCGCCTACTTGGGTCCTGAGCACACGAACACGCACCTGGCCGCCCTGAAGCGGTTCGGCCGCCTGGCGCAGTACGTCCACGCCCCGACGGTGGACGACGTCTTCCATCTGGTGGAGCGCGAGCAGGCCGACTACGGCGTGGTGCCCATCGAGAATTCACTGGAAGGGGCCGTGACGCACACGCTGGACCGCTTCATTGATTTCAAGGTCTCACCGGTGCAGATTCACGGGGAGATCGAGCAGCCGATCCGGCATTATCTGATTGTGCCGAAGCATGCGAAATTATCGGATGTCGGAGTTGTCTTATCTCATCCGCAGGCGTTAGCGCAGTGTGCCCACTGGCTAGATCGACATCTGTCCAAAGTCGTGCTGCGGAGTGAAACCGGTTCAACTGCCGAAGCCGTTAAGCGATTACTCAATGCTGAGGAATCCTCGCGCCCCCTCCGCCTCATCACGGGGATTCGGGGACCCGTGGTGGGTGCTGCGATTGCGAGAAGAGAATTAGCGAGAGGTGGACTGCGGGCGATTCCGATTCCGGAAAGCCGGGAGAATAAAACCCGTTTCCTGATTCTTGGGTTAGGGGAATCATCGAAGAAGGGCAGGCGGAACAAAACATCCATTTTGTTCGCGCTCAAGGACAAGCCGGGGGCGCTGTATGACGCGCTGTCGCCGTTCAAGCGCGGCCGTATCAATCTGACGAAGATTGAATCACGGCCATCCAAGAAAAAGGCGTGGGAGTACTACTTCTTCATTGACCTGGAGGGCCATGAGTCCGAGCCCCGCGTCCGGCGGGCATTGAAGACGCTGGCGCGCCACGTGGACGTGCTGAAGGTGCTCGGCTCCTACCCTGTGACGCGATAATAGTGGAAAAATGGTCCTGCTATGTCGGTGCGGGTGACGCCGAGGGGAGGCCTCCGCCGCTGGCCGCAGTCCGCCAACGATCTTTGGCGGACGAGGACAGCAGGCGGAGTCCCGAGGCGGCAGGACCCGCAAGGGAAAGCATGATATGACGACTCTCATTGATTCGAGAGCCCGCGAGGCGATTCGCTCGCTGGAGGGCTACCGTCCCGGCAAGCCGATTGAGGAAGTCCAGCGGGAGCTGGGCCTGCGCGACGTCATCAAGCTCGCCTCCAACGAGAACGCTCTGGGCCCGTCGCCCAAGGCGCTGGCGGCCCTGCGCCGGGCGACGGCACAGCTCCACCGCTATCCCGATGCGACGTGCGCGGCGCTGAAGGCGAAGCTGGCGAGGCGCTTCAAGCTCGACCCGTCGTGGTTCATCGTCGGCAACGGCTCGGACGAGCTCCTGGTCCTGGCCCTGCGGGCGTTCGTGGACCCCGGCGATGAGGTCCTCGTCGCGGAGCCGACCTTCCTCATTTATGCCCTGCAGGCGAAGGCAGCCGGGGCGCGCGTCGTCACCGTGAAGTCGGAGCGCCTGCGCTATGATCTGCCGCGGATGCGCGCGGCGGCGACACCGCAGACCAAGCTCGTCTTCATCGCCAACCCCGACAACCCGACCGGCACCTACGTGACGACGAAGGAGCTGGAGGCGTTCCTGGAAGGCCTGCCGGCGCAGACCGTCGTAGTGGTGGATGAGGCGTATTACGAATTCGTGCAGGCCGCGGACTATCCGCAGACCGTCCGGTATCTGGAAGACCACCCGCTCCTCATCACGCGCAGCTTCTCGAAGGCCTACGGCCTGGCGGGCCTGCGCGTCGGCTACGGCCTCGCGCGGCCCTCGCTCATCCGCGCGATGGACGCGGTGCGCGAACCGTTCAACGTCAACAGCCTGGCGCAGGCCGCGGCCTGCGCCGCGCTCGACGACACGTCATTCCTGGCCAAGACGCGGCGCATGACGGAGGACGGCCGGCGGTACCTGAGCCGGGAGCTGGGGCGGCTGGGGCTGGACGTCGTGCCCAGCGTGACGAATTTCCTGCTCGTCAAGATGGGCCCCAAGGCCGCGGACGTCGCGCAGCGGTTGCTGCGCCGGGGCGTCATCGTGCGCGAGATGCGCGCGTGGAAGTTGGACGGCTTCATCCGGGTGACCATCGGCACCATGCCGGAGAACCGGCGGTTTGTCCAAGCCCTGAAGGAAGTGACGGGGTCAGACCCCGTCAGTCAAAGCCGCGGTTCTTGAGGGGTCTGACCCCTTCTTGAGGAGGTCGAGCGATGATTATCGTCTTGAAGGCCAACGCCACCAAGAAACAAGTGGACCATGTGGTCGAGAAGATCAAGGCCCTCGGCCTCAAGGCCATGGTGTCCAGGGGGGTCGAGCGCACCATCATCGGCGTCATCGGGCCGGAGGACGCGCTGCGCGTGCAGCCCCTGGAAGTGTTTCCGGGCGTGGAAAAGGTCCTGCCGGTCCTCAAGCCCTACAAGCTGGTGTCGCGCGAGTTCAAGCCGGAAGGCAGCGTCATTGACGTCGGCGGGGTGAAGATCGGCGGCAAGGGGCTGGTCCTGATGGCGGGCCCCTGCTCCGTCGAGGGCCGCCAGATGCTCATGACGACGGCGAAGGCCGTCAAGCAGGCCGGCGCGCAGGTGCTGCGCGGCGGGGCGTTCAAGCCGCGCACCTCGCCCTACTCGTTCCAGGGGCTGGGGGAGGAGGGGCTCAAGTACCTGCGCGACGTCGGGCAGGCGACCGGCATGAAGGTGGTCACGGAGCTGATGGACGTGCGGCACATCGCGCTCGTGGAGAAGTACGCGGACATCGTCCAGATCGGCGCGCGCAACATGCAGAACTTCGAGCTCCTCAAGGAGGCCGGCCAGTCCCAAAAGCCGGTCCTGCTCAAGCGCGGGCTGTCCGCGACGATCACCGAGTTCCTCCTGGCGGCGGAGTACATCGTCAGCCAGGGCAACTTCAACGTGATCCTGTGCGAGCGCGGCATCCGGAGCTTCGAGGAGCAGACCCGCTTCACGCTGGATCTCGCGGCGGTGCCGGTCATCAAGAAGCTCTCGCACCTGCCGATCATCGTGGATCCGAGCCACGGCACCGGGCTGTGGGATTACGTGGAGCCGATGGCGAAAGCTGCGGTGGCGGCCGGCGCGGACGGGCTCATGATCGAGGTCCATCCGAATCCCGAGACCGCGCTGTCCGACGGGCCGCAGTCGCTGCTGCCGGAGCGGTTCGCGGGCCTGGTCCGGGAAGTCAGAAAAGTCGCTAAGAGTGTGGGACGAACCCTCTGAACAAAATGGGGACGGTTCTTATTTTTCCGCTGTTGAACCAGTCTGAAAAATGAGAACCGTCCCTCATTGAGATGGCGCGATTCAACCAAGTGACAATCGTCGGACTGGGGCTGATCGGGGGGTCGCTGGGGATGGCCCTGCGGCGCCGCCGCCTGGCGCGGCGCGTCGTGGGCCTGAGCCGGACCGCCTCGACGGCCCGACGAGCCAAGGCGCGCGGGGCGGTTGACCTGGGCACGACCGACCCGGCCCGCGCGGTCCGAGACGCCGACCTCGTGGTGCTCGCGGGTCCGGTGGACAGCGTCGTCCCGCAGGCCAGGCGCTTGGCGCGCCTCATGCGGCCCGGCGCGGTGCTCACCGACGTGGGCAGCACCAAGCGCCGCATCGTGGCCGGTCTCGAAGGCGCGCTCCTCAGGCGGGTCGCGTTCATCGGGGCCCATCCGCTGGCCGGCTCGGAGCAGCGCGGCATCGCCGCGGCCCGCGCCGAGCTGTTTGACGGCGCGGTGTGCATCGTCACCGCCACGCCCAAGACGGACCGCCGGGCCCTGCGGCAGGTCGTGCGGCTCTGGAAGCCGCTGGTCCGCCGGGTCGTCGTGATGGACCCCGCCCGGCATGACCGGTGGCTGGCCGCGGTCAGCCACCTGCCGCATCTCATCGCGTTCTGCCTGATGGAGAGCCTCGAGGACGGCGCGCGCGCCATCGCGCCGCGCAGTTTTCTCGACGCCACCCGCGTCGCCAAGAGCGATCCGGATTTGTGGGACGACATCCTCCTGACGAACCGCGAGGCGGTCCTAGCCGCCATGAGCCGGTTTGAGCGGCGCTGGACGGCTGCGCGCCGCCTGCTTCAGCGGCGCAACCCGCGCGCCCTGCAACGATTCCTCCGGCATGCCCAAGCCCTCCGCCGACAACTCCAAGACCGCTAAGGCCTCCCGCCGCCGGCTCCTCATCACCATCGATGGGCCGGCCGGGGTCGGCAAGAGCACCGTCGCCAAGCTCCTCGCCACGCGGCTCCATCTGTTTTATCTGGACACCGGCGCGACGTATCGCGCGCTGGCCTACGAGGCGCTGCGCCGCGGCGTCGATCCCCGCCGGGAAACCGCGGTGGCGCGGGTGGCGGGCCGGATGCGGCTGCAGTTGGACTGGGATCCCGCGCGGGGCCTGCGCGTCCTGCTCAACGGGCGGGACGTCACGCGCCATATCCGCACCGAAGCCGTGACGGAAGCCGCGGCGGTCATCGCCCAGCACCCGAATGTCCGCGCCGTCCTGGTGCGGCTGCAGCGGCGCCTGGCCTCCGGGCCCGGGGTCGTCGCGGAAGGCCGCGACACCGGCACCGTGGTCTTTCCGCATGCGGCCTACAAGTTTTTCCTGACCGCCCGCCACGCGGTGCGGGCCCGCCGCCGGCAGATGGAGCTTCGGGGCGTGCAGGGCCGTTCGCCGACCTTGACCCGCATCGCCGGCCAGCTCAAGGCGCGGGACGCGCTGGACCGGTCGCGAGTGGTGGGGCCGCTCGTCAAGCCCCCCAAGGCCATCGTGGTGGATACGTCCCGCCTGCCGGCCGAGCGAGTCGTGGACCGCATGCTGGCGGCGCTGAACAAGGGGTCAGACCCCTCAAGAACGATGGTTACAAGTGACGGGGTCTGACCCCGGTCTGTTAGGCGTGCGGACCCTGCTGGCTACCTTCCTTTATCACGCGCTTCGGGGACCCGCCGGGCTCATCCTGCGCATCGTCTACCGGCTCACGGTCCGCGGGCTGGAGCATCTGCCGCGGCGGGGCGGCTGCCTCCTGGCGTGCAACCACGTGAGCTTCCTGGATCCGGCGGTGCTCGTCGTGGCGTGTCCCCGCCGGATCACGTTTCTGGCGCGCGCCGCCCTCTTCCGGGAGCCCTGGCTGGGGCCGTTCATGCGGTTGATGGGGGCGATCCCGGTGGAGCGCCGGGAGACCGACGTGGGACTGCGGCAGGCCATCCGGATGCTGCGCCGGGGACGTCTCATCGCGATTTTTCCGGAGGGCGGACGGCAATTTTCCGGCCGGATCGGCGCCGCCAAGCCCGGCGTGGGGCTCTTGGCGGCCGAGGCCCGGGTGCCCGTCGTGCCGGTCCTGCTCCGGGGGACGTTCGAGGCGCTGCCGCCGGGGGCCCGCTGGCTGCGGCCGGCAAAGATTCGGGTTGCATTCGGGCCGCCAATCCGTTATCCTGATGGGCGTTTGTCCGAAGTCGCCTATCGGCAGCTCGCCGAGCAGGTTACCGCTTCGTGGCATCATCTCATGCAGGAATCCCCATGACATCGTCAACCGAGGTCGAGCCGTCTATGACGCAGCCCGGCGAGGGCTCCGAGCTCCTGGCGGATCTCTACGCCCAGAGCCTGCGCCAGATCAAGGAAGGGCAGCTCGCCAAGGGCCGCATCATCGCCCTCAGCCCGCAGGAAGTCGTCATCGATATCGGCTATAAATCGGAAGGCTCGATCCCGCGGTCCGAGTTTCCCGACGCCGCCGGCCTCAAGGTCGGCGATGAGGTGGAAGTCCTCATCGAGTCGGTCGAGGACGAGCAGGGGATGGTGCAGCTCTCCAAAAGCAAGGCGGACCGCCAGAAGGGCTGGGAGCGCATCATCAACTCCTTCAAGGAGGGCGACGTCATCGACGGCCGCCCGGCGCGCAAGGTGAAGGGCGGCCTGATGGTGGACATCGGCATCGAGGCCTTCATGCCGGCCTCGCTCGCCTCCTTCAAGGGCTACGCCAACCTCGACGCGCTCGTCGGCCAGCCGCTGAAGTTCATCATCCTGAAGATCAGCCGGGCCCGCAAGAACATCGTGGTCTCCCACCGCGACTACCTCATTCAGGAGAAGGAGAAAACGCGCAAGACCCTGCTGGAAAAGCTGAGCGTCGGGGAGCGCCGCACCGGCACGGTCAAGAACCTGACCGACTTCGGCGCGTTCGTGGACCTGGGCGGCGTGGACGGGCTCCTGCACGTCGGCGATATTTCGTGGGGCCGTGTCTCGCACCCCTCCGAGGTGCTCTCGGTCGGCCAGCAGCTCGACATCCTCATTCTCTCGGTCGACCGGGAGAACCATAAAGTCTCCCTCGGGCTCAAGCAGCTGCTGCCCAGCCCCTGGGAGCACGCGGAGACGAAATACCCGGTCGGCACGCGCCTGAAGGGCAAGGTCGTCAACCTCGTGCCGTACGGGGCGTTCGTGGAAGTCGAGCCGGGCATCGAGGGGCTCGTGCACATCTCGGAGCTCTCATGGTCCAAGCGCATCAACCACCCCTCGGAGCTGCTGCAGGTGGGGCAGGAGATTGAGGCGGTCGTCCTGTCCGTGGACGCGAAGAACCAGCGGCTGTCGCTGGGCGTGCGGCAGGTGACCGGCGATCCGTGGCAGGGCGTGAAAGACAAGTACCAGGCCGGCGCCAAAATCATGGGCCGCGTGCGGCAGCTGACCGACTACGGCGCCTTCATCGAGCTCGAAGACGGCATCGAAGGGATGCTCCACAACGCGGACATCTCCTGGACCCGCAAGATCAACCATCCCTCCGAAGTCCTCAAGAAAGGCCGGATGGTCGAGGTGCTTATCCTGACGTGCGACACCGAGGCGCGGCGCATCACCCTCGGCATGAAGCAGCTCATGAGCGACCCCTGGGCGGAGCTCGTCAAGCGCTTCGCGCTGGGCTCGGTCGTCGAGGGCGCCGTGACGAAGGTCGCGGGCTTCGGCCTGTTCGTCGAGATCGCCCAGGACGTCGAGGGGCTCATGCACCTGTCGGAGCTGGACCTCGGGCCCAACGAGAAGCTCGACGAGCGGTATCACGTGGGCGACCGCCTCCGCGCCCAGGTCATCAAGCTGGACGAGATCGAGCGCAAGATCGGCTTGAGCAACAAGAACCTCCCCCCGGTTCCCCCCCCACCACCGTCAGGGCCGCCAGCCGCCTGACGACCGCGCGCGCATGGCCACCCCTGGGTCAGCGGAGTTGGCCTCGCAACTCAATCTCATCCGTCGCGGATGTGTGGACATCATGTCCGAGGCGGAGCTCAGGCAGAAACTCCAGACCGGCCGCCAGCTCGTCGTCAAGGCCGGCTTCGACCCCACCGCCCCTGACCTGCACCTGGGGCACACCGTGCTCCTGCGCAAGCTGCGCCACTTCCAGGACCTCGGCCACAAGGTCATCCTCCTCATCGGCGATGCCACCGGGCTCGTGGGGGACCCGTCCGGCCAGACCCAGACCCGCCGGCTGCTGACGTGGGACGAGGTGCGCATCAACGCCCAAACCTATCAGCAGCAGGTCAAAGACATCCTCCTGACCACCCGGCGCGTCTTCGAGGTGCGCTACAACAGCGAGTGGTTCCTCGGCCGCAGCCCCCAGAACCGCCTGCAGGGCCTGGAGACGTTCGACTTCTCCAAGTGGGTGCAGCTCGCCTCGCGCTACACCGTCGCGCGGCTCATCGAGCGCGATGATTTCGCCAAGCGCCTCAAGGCCGGCAAGCCGCTGAGCATGCTGGAGCTGTTCTACCCGCTGATGCAGGGCTATGACTCGGTGAAGATCGCCGAGCAGCACGGCCATTGCGACATCGAGCTGGGCGGGACCGACCAGACCTTCAACCTCCTGGTGGGCCGCGAGCTGCTGAAAGAGTTCGGCCACGAGCCGCAGGTCGTCATCACGATGCCGCTTCTGGAAGGGACCGACGGGGTCGCCAAGATGTCGAAGTCGCTCGGCAACCACATCGGCATCGACGA
>JACPTX010000061.1 GCA_016192545.1 Candidatus Omnitrophota bacterium
CGCGAGCGGCAGGCGCAGCTCGCCGGCACCCTGTCCGGCGGGGAACAGCAGATGCTCGCCATCGGGCGCGGGCTGATGGGCCGCCCCGCGCTGCTGCTCTTGGATGAGCCGTCGCTGGGGCTGGCGCCGAAATTGGTGCAATTGGTGTTTGACGTCATCCGGCAAATCAACGAAGATGGGACCACGGTGCTCCTGGTCGAGCAGAACGCCCGCATGGCGCTGGCCATCGCGCACCGGGGCTACATCCTGGAAACCGGCTCCATGACGATGGCGGATACCGCCTCGGCGCTGGCGGAGAACCCGCGGGTGCAGGCCGCCTATCTGGGAGGGTGACGCGGTGGAGGTCCTGTACGAGTGGGTGACCCGGCTCTATCAGTTGGACGAGCTGATCCGCTGGGGCGGGTATACGGTGCTGGCGGTCATCGTCTTCGCCGAGACCGGGCTGCTGGCGGGGTTCTTCCTGCCCGGGGATTCGCTGTTGGTGGCGGCGGGGCTGCTCGCCTCGACGGACGGCGTGCTCGATGTCCGGCGGCTCGTGCTGCTGCTGTCGGCGGCCGCGATCCTCGGGGACAGCACGGGCTACGCCCTCGGCTACCACCTCGGCCCGAAGATCTTCAGCCGGGAGGATTCGCGTTTCTTCCACCGCGACCATCTGGCCCGGACCCAGCGGTTCTACGAGCGATACGGCGCCAAGACGATCGTCCTGGCGCGGTTCGTGCCGATCGTCCGGACGTTCGCCCCGACCGTCGCCGGGGTCGGCCGGATGGCGTACCGGAAGTTCCTGGCGTTCAACGTCGCCGGCGGGATCGGGTGGGTGGCCGGCATGACCCTCACCGGCTATTGGCTGGGTCATGCGGTCCCGAATCTCGAGCAGCATCTGCACTGGGTCATCGCCGCGGTGATCGCCGTCTCCTTCCTGCCGATTCTCCGCGAGTGGCGCGCGCACTGCAAGGAGGGCTGATGGCGCAACCGACCCCGCAGACGATGGAGCCCCACCGCGCCCAGTGGAAGACGCAGTGGGGGTTTTTGCTGGCCGCGGTCGGCTCGGCCATCGGCCTGGGGAGCATCTGGCGGTTCGCCTACGTCTGTTACGAGAACGGCGGCGGGGCCTACCTCATCCCGTATTTCGTCGCGCTGGTGACGGCGGGCGTGCCGCTGATGATTCTGGAATACGGCATCGGCCACCAGATGCGGGGCTCAGCCCCCATGTCGTTCGCCAAACTCAGCCCGCATTGGGAGTGGCTGGGGTGGTGGACGGTGACGTTCGTGATGTTCGGGATCGTGCTGTACTACGCGGTCGTGATCGCGTGGTGCGTGTGCTACCTGTGGTTCTCGCTCAGCCTCGCGTGGGGCGCGGACCCCAACGCCTTTTTCTTCCAGCAGTTTCTGGGCGTGACGGCCGGCCCGCAGGTGATCGGCGACATCCGCAGCCCGATCCTGCTGGCTTTGGTCATCGTGTGGGCGGCCAACTGGCTCATCGTCTTCTTCGGGGTGGAGCATGGGATCGAGAAGGCGAACAAGATCTTCATGCCGCTGCTGATGATCCTCATCCTCGTCCTCGTGGGCTGGACCCTGACGCTGCCCGGCTCGATGGACGGGATGCTCCGGTACCTGAAGCCGGACTTCAGCAGGCTGACGGATCCCAAGGTCTGGGTGGACGCGTATTCGCAGATTTTCTTCACGCTGAGCCTGGGCTTCGGCATCATGGTGGCCTATGCATCCTATCTGCCCAAGAAAGCGGACCTGCATCGGGACGCGTGGGTGACGAGCCTGGTGGACACGGCGGTGTCGCTCGTCGCGGGCCTGGCGGTGTTCGGGACGCTGGGCTACATGGCCGCGCAGACCGGCAAGCCCTTCGAGCAGGTCGTGCAGCACGGCATCGGCCTGGCGTTCGTCGCCTACCCGCAGGCCATCAGCCTGCTCCCCCACCTGCAGCAGGCCTTCGGCGTCGTGTTTTTCCTGACCCTGACCGTGGCCGGCATCGCCTCGTCCATCTCGATCCTGGAAGCCTTCTGCGCGGCCGTGATGGACAAGTTCCACTACCCGCGCAAGACCGTGGTGACGGTCTTGTCGGTGGTGGGGTTCTTGGGGGGGATCGTCTTCGCGACAGGCGGAGGGCTGTCCTGGCTCGACATCGTGGACCATTTCCTGAGCCACTACGGGTTGTTCCTCGCCTGCATCCTGCAGTGCGTCCTGGTCGGCTGGGTCTACGGGGCGCACCGCCTGCGCGAGCACGTCAACGCGGTTTCCGCCACCCCCGTGGGGAAGTGGCTGCTGGACGTGCCGATCCGGTACCTCATCCCGGCCGTCCTGGCCTACCTCTTGATCAGCGACGTGATCAAGGACATCCGCGAGCCCTACGGCGGCTATCCCTGGATGGCGCTGCTCCTGATCGGGCGGGACTGGCTGGTCGTCACCCTGCTCGCCGCGCTCATCATCGCGATGCGCCCCTGGCGCAAACCGTTAAAGTGAAAAGGGGTCAGACCCCTCTGACGGGGTCTGACCCCCCTCTATGTGGTAGAGTTGACTTCGCGGAGGAGTTTCTTTAAGCTGATACGACCATGAGTCAGGCGCACGCAGCGACAGTCGAATCCGTCTCAACGGGGATTCCCAGCGGCAAGCTGGGGATGTGGGTGTTTTTGGCCTCGGAGGTGATGTTCTTCACCGGGCTGGTTGCGGCCTACATCGTCCTGCGCCTGGGGCATCCGGCCTGGCCGGGCCCGGAAGGCCATCTGAGCGTGCCGCTGGGGACGCTGAATACCTTCATCCTGATCTGCAGCAGCGCGACCATCGTCATGGCGCTGGCCGCCTCGCAGGAAGGGAAGCTCTCCGGCACGCGCGGCTGGCTGCTGGCGACGATCCTCCTGGGGGCGTCCTTCCTCGGCATCAAGGCCGTCGAGTATTCGGCGAAATTTTCCCATCACATCCTTCCGAGCACGAACGTGTTCTGGTCCTGCTACTACACGATGACGGCGCTGCATGCGCTGCACGTCCTAGGCGGCATCATCTTCAATGTCGTCGTGCTCGGCATGACGGGCAACGCCCAGGCCTGGCTGCGGCGCGGCCATCTGCTGGAGCTGGCCGGCCTGTACTGGCACTTCGTGGACATCGTGTGGATTTTCCTCTTTCCGCTGCTCTACCTGCTCTCATGACCCTTCGACGTGCTGATCGCTTGCTCAGGGTCATGGTGAGCGGAGTCGAACCATGAGCACCGCGACGCCCCCCTCGCCGCGCACCTACCTGGCCATCTGGGGATGGCTGGCGGGGCTGATGCTCCTCAGCGTCCTGCTGTCGGAGCTGCCGCTCTCCGGCCGGACGATCGCCCTCATCGTGCTGGCGCTCTCCACCGTCAAAGCCCTGCTGGTCGCGCTCTATTACATGCACTTGAAGTTCGACCGGCGGTGGCTGGCGTTCGTCGCGGTCTTCCCCCTCATCCTCGTCGTGGTGGCCGTCGGCGTGGTCGCCTCAAGCCGGCTGGTCCGCCTGTGACCCACGACACGCTGCGCTTGCTCGGGGTCATGGTGAGCGAGTGAAACGAGTCGAACCATGATTCCACTGAGATTTCTTGGGTGGTGGGTGGGGTGAGGCGATGATGACGCCGCGCGTCACGCCTGAGGCGCGTTACGACGCGATTCGGACGGGGTTGGGTAGGGTCAGGCGCGCGCGCCTGGCGAGATTGGGCGCCGCCCAGCGCAGTTTGGCCAGGCGGGAGAGGTCGATCGCCGGCAGTTTCGCAGGATTGCCGCGCGGCAGGCGGATCTCCGTCGCCAGCCCCGCGAGCCACAGCAGTCTGATCACCGCGTAAGTCACGTCCACCTCCCACCAGCGCAGCCCGTGCGCCGCCGAGGACGGATACGCGTGGTGGTTGTTGTGCCATCCCTCGCCGTACGACACCAGCGCCACCCACCAGTTGTTGCGCGAGCCCTCGTTGGTGTCATAGGACTGGTAGCCCCAGATGTGGGCCGCGGAATTCACCAGCCACGTGCCGTGGTAGACGAACGCGGTCCTCACGAAGATCCCCCACACGACGAACGGCCACCCGCCCCAGGCGAAGAGCAGCAGACCCAGGATGACCGTCCAGAGCACGTGGGTCCGGTGAAGGAACATGTGCACCTTGTCCCGGGCCAGGTCCGGCGCATACGCCCAGCACTTCGTCTCGTGGTCCAGGACGTCATCGTAGGCGAAGAGCCAGAACACGTGGGCCCACCAGAAACCCCGCTTGGGGCTGTGCGGATCCTGCGGGCGGTCCGAGAAGGCGTGGTGGACGCGGTGCGTGGCGACCCACTTGATGACCCCGCCTTGTAAGGCCAGGGTGCCGCAGAGCGTCAGCGCGTATTCCAGCCACTTCGGGACCTGGAAGCTGCGGTGGGTGAGGAGCCGGTGGAAGCAGAGGGTGATGCCGAGGGCCGTGACGGCCTGCAGGACGATGAACACCCGGAACGCGGACCAGTTGAAGGTGAAGGGGGCGAACACGAGGCCGGCGTGGATGGCCGCGATGCCGAGGAGAATGTCCCATTTCAGCTTGAGGCGAGGGGTGATGGCGGACGGCTCAATCGGCTCCGTCCGGACCTCGGCTGGCGCCTCCAGCACAGCTGTGCTCATCCACGCTCCTCTGTTCATCCCGCCCCACGGGGCGGGGTTCGCGTTTCGTCCACCCGTCGAGTCGAGAACCATTTAGAATACCTATTTCGAGAGGATCTTGTCAACATCAATATCGTTCGATCTGCCGCAGGAGGCAGTAGACGAGCCGGTCGCTCACCAGGAGGGCGAGCAGCGCGCGCCGCAGCAGCTCCTCGACGGCCTCCGGGGCCGCCGCCATCGCCTCGGCCGCCGCCGGCAGCGTATAGAACTGGAGGAAATAGCGGTCGACCGCGCCCAATTCCTGCGGCGGGAGCCGCCGGATGGTGCGGTGGACCAGCTCATGGTGGAAGGCGTTGAGGAACTGGTAGGGGCTGCAGCGGAGATAACTGTAGGGCGTGAGCGTGCGCTGGCGGGGATCCGGCGGGTCCTCGAGCCGGCGGTACGTCTCCAGGACCGCTTCCCAGAACTGCGCGCGCAGGTAGCCGGTGAACGACTGGCCGGCGGCCGCCAGCGGGAAGTCCAGGACGCACTGGCGGAAGACCCGGTGGACGAGCCGGGAATAATCCGTGTCCGTGACCGCGCGGTAGTCTCCGCGGCTGCAGAGCTTCTCGGCACCGTTGCGCAGCAGGAAGCGGCAGCCCTCCGTAGACAGGAGGTAGTCCCAGCAGGCCGTCGCCCACGCGAAGAGCGGCTGGAATTCGTTGACCAGCAGCTGATAGTCGGGACCGAGGGGCGCGCCGTTGTGTCCGGCCTGCCCCGTTGGACGCCCGTCCGACGGGGCGTGCGCGGCGGCCAGCTGCTCGATCAGCGCCTCGACGTGCCGGAGCTTGCCCCGCCGCAGGGTCGTGAGCGCCGGTTGGGTGAAGACCTGCGGGAGCGCGATCTCCAGCGCCGGCTCATCCTGCACCGCCTCGAAGTCCTCAGCCACATCCAGTAGCATTTCACGCATGGCAATGGTAGTCTAGCATACCGTCGGAAATGCACACAAGGACAATCCGGATCACGGTCACTTCGGCGGGGCCTGCCGCTGCGCGACCCCACCGTCCGTCCTCGTCCGCCACAGATCGTGGCGGACCTGCGGGCGGGCGGCGGGGGCCCCCGCTCCGCGTCACCCGCCTTAGACGATACCCCCTACCACAATAGGTGGAGATGGCGACGTGGCTGGGACTGCTGGGGGCGCTGGGGCTGGTGGTCGGCGTCCTCTCGTGTCTGGCGGCCTGGCGCAGGGCCGGTCTGATGGTCAAGTGCCGCGGCCTCCTCAGCGGCCTGGTCTACGCGGGGCTGGGCAGCGGCTGTCTGGCTTTTGCGCTGACCCTGCGGGCGTTCGATGCCGTCGTGCAGAAGACCCCGGCGGCCGAGGTGCGCTGCCGGTGGCGCAGCCCCCAGGCATTCACCCTGACCCTGACCCGCCTGCGGCAGGGGACGCGGCAGGCCCCGCAGACGTTCGAGCTGCGGGGCGATCAATGGAGCGTGAGCGGCGGGATGGTGACATGGCATCCCTGGCTGACCGCGCTGGGTCTGCCCAGTTATCATCGCCTGACGCGCGTCAGCGGAAGGTTTTCCCGCGCGGCCCAGGAACGCCTCGTGGCGCCGACCGCCTTCGAAGTTGACGGGGAAGGCGATTGGCTCTGGGCGTGGTGGTACCGCCTCGATCCCTACCTGCCGTTCGTCGAGGCGGCGTACGGCAGCGCCGCCTTCCTGCCGGTTGACCCGGACGTCATCGCCACCGTCTCCGTCACGCCCTCCGGCTATCTCATCGAGCGCGTCCGCCTCGACCCCCGCCGCGCCTCCCCCTAGCCCCGCCCCAGCCTGTTGGGGCGGGGCGAGCCGTTTTTCCCTGCGTGATTCTATCAATCGGTGTGAAAAAGTATTATTTGACAATAACTACTCCATTTGCCATAATAACCGGTTTTTTTCCGATGAGAGACCCGGTACACTTAAAGGTGGGATGAAATGGGGTCAGACCCCGTGAGTCAACCCGTGGTTCTTGAGGGGTCTGACCCCATATGAAAACGCCGAGCTTTATGACCGCCGGCGAGGTCGTCGAGCGATTCCGCCTCTCCTACCAGACCCTCAACTACTACACGAACCTCGGGCTCCTGCGCGTGGCCAAGCGGGACGGCAATCAGCGGCTCTACGACGAGCAGGACGTCCAGCGCCACCTCGAGGCGATCGGCCGCCTCAAAGATGAA
>JACPTX010000063.1 GCA_016192545.1 Candidatus Omnitrophota bacterium
GGCGTGGTCGTGGCGGATCAGCCGCCTGGGGTGCGCGTCATCAGCGTGGAGCGCGAGTCGCAGGCGCACCTTTCGGACCTGCGTCCCGAGGATATCGTGATCCAGGTTGACGACACGCCCATCCAGACCATCGACGAGTTTGCGGTCCTGTCGCACGCGCTGAAGGGCCGCGCGGTGCAGGCGGCCGTCATCATCCTGCGCAACGGCGAACCCAAGACCCTCACCCTGCATCTCTACAGCTTCCCGATTCTCCAGCAGTGGGGGCTGTCGTTCGTGCCCGAGCATGACATCCGGTTTGCCGAGCCTCGGGCCGGTGTCGCCTATTGGACGAGGCTGGGCCGGGGATTTGACGTGGCCGGCAACCTCGAATCGTCGCTGAACGCCTACCTGAACGCCCTCCATCACGACCCCATCCAGCCGGACACGGCCATCACCGTCTCCGAGCTGCTCTGGAGAATCTCCCGCCGCCTCATCACCGCCGGGAACATTCGCGAGGCGATCGGCGCGCTGAATCAGGGCACCACGCTGCTGGGGCGCCTGTTCGACTATCCGCTGACCGAGGCGCAGCTCCAGTCGGTCAAACGTCAATTGGAAGAAACGGTGAGAGTGCTTCGGACTGCGAACGAGAAGTCCCTTGAAGGCTAGACGTTTGTCTCGTATACTTAAGATACGATGTCAAAAGACCTGACCGAGCGACAGAAAGGCGTGCTGAACGCGATCCGCGACTGGATCAAAGAGCACGGCTATCCCCCGACGATCCGCGAGCTGGGGAAGCTGCTGGGGATCAAGAGCCTGCGGGGGGTGACGACGCACCTGGATGCCCTTGCCAGGAAAGGGCACCTGGCGCGCAAGCGCAGCGCGCGAGGCATCCGCCTGCTGATGGAGTCTGCGTCCGGCGCCGTCGAGATCACGATGCGCGTGCCGATCCTCGGACGGATCGCGGCCGGCAAGCCGCTGCTGGCCGAGGAACAGCTCGAGGGCCAATTGATCGTGGACGCCACCCTCCTCGGGAAGCTGAAGCCCGAAAGCCCGGTCAGCCATTTCGCGCTGAAGGTCAAAGGGATGAGCATGCAGAACGCCGGCATCCTGGACGGCGACTACGTGATCGTGCGCCAGCAGCCCGCCGTCGAGAACGGGGAGATCGTCGCCGCGCGGCTGGGCGATGAGGCGACGGTCAAGCGCTTCTATAAGGAGCAGCACCACGTCCGCCTGCAGCCGGAAAGCCCCGAACTGCCGCCCATCATTGTCGAGAAAGACGAGGCCGTCGAAGTGCTCGGCAAGGTCGTCGCCGTGTTCCGCAAGCTGGATTAACCTCCCCCCACAACCCTTACTTCATCAGCCAGCGGGCGAGCGTCGCGCCCGCCAGGCCCAGATACGTGCCGACCGCATTGCCGGCAATCGCCAGAATCAGTCCGACCGGCGCCAGCCGCTGATGATAGACCGCGCCGACCAGCGGCGCGGACACGACCCCGCCGACATTGGCCTGGCTCGCCGTGGCGAGCACCGCGAGCGGCACGCGCAGGCACCGCCCGCCGATCAAGAGGAAGAGGGCATGCAGCAACACCATCCCCGCCCCCAGGAGGAGCCAGGAGGGTGTTGCGGCCAGCGCCGCGAGGCTGGCCTGCGCCCCCAGCGAGGCGAGGACGAGATACAGGCAGGGATAGCCGATGGCGCCGCCTTCACGGCCCAGGCCCCGCACGGCAGGCGCGAACGAGAGGAGCAGCACGACGGTGGTGACCAACAGGACCGTCCATCCGGTCCGCGATGCGACCAGGCCGCCCAGCCCCGACGCAGTCGGGGCCAACAGACGGCAGCCCGCCACCACGCCGATGGCGAGCAGCCCGGCCCACACCATTCGTCGCCGGGACAAGCGGACCCTCTCGGTGTGTGATGTCACGGAGCACGGAACCTGCTCACCGCCAGCCGACGCACGCAGCCAGCGATCCAGCGGCGCCTCCAATCCTTTGCACGCCATGAGACATGCCATCCAGCTATAGGCGACCAGCGCATCCACGACGACGAGCGGCGCGAACACCTGGTCGGGTACGTTGAGGATGCTGCGCAGGGCCACCATGTTCAGACTGCCGCCGGTCCACGTCGCGGCCAGGGTGCCGACGCCCTGCCAGGCCTCGCGGGGAAGCTGAGCGTGCAGCGCCCAGCCCATGATCGGCCCGCCGAGCACGATGCCCGCCGCCCCCACACCCATCGCCGCGAGCGCCTTCAGACCGATGCGGGACAGCGCCGGCAGGTCCACGCCGAGGAGCAGGAGCGCCAAGGCGACGGGAAACAGGGATGCGGTGATCCAGGCGTAGGAGGCGTGCTCGCCCGGCAGCCACCCGAGCGTCCGCAGCAGCATCGGCACGCCGTAGCACCACAGGGGGAGCGGCAGCCATCTGAAGACGGCTTGGAATCGCGATTGAGGGGTCTGACCCCTCATTGAAGGTAGGCGCCGAAATAGACGGTGCGCTGGTCGATCACGTGACCGGGCTTGATGTCGCTCAGCGGGCGGCCCAGGCGTTCGGCGAACTGGATGCGGCGGACGGTCGTGCCGGTCCCCGGCCCCTCAATGATCCATCCGTCGCCCGCGTAGAGCATGACGTGGACGGTTTTGTCCGGCAGGCCCACGTCGGACAGGAAGATGAGGTCGGCCGGCTTGAGGGTCTTGACGCGGCGCGCGCGGAGCCGCTGCTCATGCGAGTCGCGGGGGATGTGCAGGCCCGCCGCGCGGTAACTGAGGTTCACCAGCCCGGAGCAATCCACACCGGTCACCGCGGCGGCCGCCTCAGTGGAAGGAGAACGGCCGCCCCAGAAATACGGATCGCCGATGTGCGACGCGGCGGCCAGGAGGACCGCCTGGCGCCGTCGCTCCGACGGCAGACGCTTCAGGTCGCTCAGCAGCGCCAGCGATCCGCGGGACATCCACGCGGCCTCGCCGCTGATCAGGCGGATCTGCCACAGGTCGCCGTCGCGGTTCGTGACGACGAGCTCGGTGCCCATCGGCAGCAGCATCTCGGCGCTGACGCCCTGGGCATCCGCCCAGACCGTCGCCCATTTCGCCGTCACGACCGCGTTGGGCTTCAGCGGACGGGCAATCGGCTTCAACACATCTTTCAACACCCAGCCCGGATAGCCCTCCCACCGGCGGTTGTGCGTCCACTCCGGTTGCTCGATGGCGTGGACGAACGCCCACGCGCCCTCGGTCTTCAGGACGCGGACCTGTTCCCCATACAGGAGCTGGGTTTCCTGCTCGAGGTCGTAGGCCTCGGGCGCGGGGAACGTGCCGGGCTTCGCGCGCAGGTCCGTCACCGGAATGGCGACGACGTGCAGGGAGGATGTGGAATCCGTGGCGGGCGCGGCCGCCAGCACCGCCAGCCCCGTTACAACAAGTTGTAACGGGGCTCGACGGCCGTGGGACATCACCGGCTTCCCGTGCGGGCGAAGAGCTGCGCCACCTGCTCCGGCGGCAGGGTCGGCAGGCGCGTGAGGGCGAGGTTCTCCTCGACGTGCGCGCGCCGCTTCATCCCGACGAGCGCGGTCAAGACCCCGGGCGTCGAGCGGACGAACTGGATGGCCCGCTGTCCGTCGCTGCGCAGCCCCGGGATGAGCTTCCCGACCGCCTCCGGCAGTCGGGTCAACTGGCTCTGCATGAGGCTGGCGCTGACCACGACCGAGAGATTCAGCCGCGCGGCGGCCTCCAGGAGGCTCATGGTCTCGCCCGCCACCATCTGGTTCTCGAACGCGTACGCCTCCGGCATCGCCAGGTTGAACGGCAGTTGCACCACGCGGAAGTGATGCGACTCGCCCCCGACGCGGCGCGCCAGCTGCACCAGCTCTTCCAGCGAGAGGTAACCGGGATCCTTCGGGTTGACGCGGTAGCCGTTCCACGTCGCCGTCCCGTACCAGCGGATGCGCCCGGCCCGGACCTGCGCTTCCAGGAACCGGAACGCCGCGTCCATCCGCCCGAGAAAGACGTCCCGCGACACGTGGTCGAGCTGATGCTCGGGGTTATGGACGTAGTA
This sequence comes from Candidatus Omnitrophota bacterium, assembly GCA_016192545.1. Classification (GTDB taxonomy): domain Bacteria; phylum Omnitrophota; class Gorgyraeia; order Aquiviventales; family Aquiviventaceae; genus JACPTX01. The sequence goes on from JACPTX010000063.1 coordinate 4,020, forward strand.
CACGTCAACGGTCTCGACGCGCAGGTTCTGCAGGCTGGTGGTGAGCTGGTGTTCGAGGTAGCTGGGCCGCAGGCAGTGGCAGCCGTCGACGAGGTCGTCATACTGGAAGAAGCCGGGCCGCAGGAACGCGTCAATGATGTAGCGGCCGGGATCCGCAGGCACCGCACCGTCGAACGGGATGTAGCCGCCCTTCGTGCACACGAGGATCTCCTCGCGGGCGACGGCCTTGCGCTGCATCAGCCGCTCGAGGGCGGCCCCGATGGCCCGCTCGCTGCGCTGGTGCCGGTAGTTGATCGCGGTGTCGATGAGGTTGTCGCCCAGGGCCAGCACGGCCTCGAGGGCCTCGGCGTAGAGCGCGTCCGTCGCCTCGTCGGCGTCCCCCAGATACGTGCCCAGCCCGATGGAGGAGGCCCACAGGTCCTGGAGCTGCCGGAAGTGCGTGGGGTGGCAGGCGGCCTGCCGCGCCCGGTACCGCTGGGTCCCCGTTTCGGTGGCGAATCCGCTGCCAGCCATGCAGGTAGAATACGCCAACGCCGCGTGGAGGACAAGCCTGGGGTCAGACCCCGGAAATGGTGCCTGGCACCGTTTTGCCCTTGAGAGGTCTGACCCCTTATGCTAGACTACACGCGTTATGCCGAAGGCCTTCATCATGATCGACATTCAGCCGGGCACCGAGGATAAGGTGCAGGGGGCGGTCCGCAAGCTCGCGGGCGTCCAGATGGTCTATCAGGTGACCGGCGAGCACGACATGATCGCCTTTGTGGACGCCGAGCCCTATGAGGAGTTCGCCGTCATCCTGGCGACGATCCGCGCGACCCCGGGCGTCCGCGATACCGACTCCCACCTCGTGCTCCGATAGCCCTTGACGAACGGCAGAATTTTCGCTAGGCTGGCAAAAATTGTTTCGGCAGAGTGAAGGAGGCCGTGCATGTCATACGTGATTGTCGAGAAGTGCTTGGGGGAGCGCTACGGCGTCTGCGCGACGGTGTGCCCGGTCGAGTGCATCCACCCCGGGGACTACCAGGGCCAGCCGTTCATGATCATCGACCCCGAGGTGTGCATCAACTGCGGGCTGTGCCTGCCGGAGTGCCCGGTCGGCGCGATCGTCGCCTCGGAAGACGAGGACCCGGCCTACGCGAAGATCAACAAAGAGCTCACGCCCTCGTTCAAGAACAACCCCGCCGCTCCTGAGCGGCCCAAGAACGACCCGCCCAAGCGTCCCGGCAACAAGCTCGTGAACTAAACGGGCGCCTTCACCATATACGTGTCGCGCAGCTCGTAGCCGAGCCGCCGGTAATACTCCCGCACGCCGACCCCGGCGATCACCGCCATCCGCGTCCGTCCAAATTCCTCCCGCGCGATCCGCTCCGCCTCCGCGATGAGCCGGCGGCCGAACCCGCGGTGCTGCACCGCCTCCTCCTCGTGATCATGGAGGGCGAGGTGCGGTCCGTAGGTATGGAGCTCGCGGATCAGCGCAACGCCGCGGAGGACCGGCTGCTCATGGCGAGCCGGAGGAATACGCAGCCGCAGGAACGCCGCGAGGCGGTCGGCCGCGGGATCCTCGAAGCTGAGGAAGACCTCCCGCCCGTCTGACGCCTCGTAATCCTGCCGCGCGAGGCGGTACGTCCCACCGGTCTCCTCCCGCACCTGCCGGCAGCGCAGGCAGCGGCACGCCAGCCCCCGCGCGCGCATCCGGCGCTGCACCTCCTCCCGCAGATTGGTCGCCTGACAGCCGGCCTCGATGGACGTCGAGGGGATGTCGCGGATCACGCGCTCAATCCGCAGGTACGGCGGGGCCTCCTGTTTCATCGCGATCAGCAGCTCGACGAGCGTCTCGTCATCGTACGGCTGATACCGTCCCTCCCGCCACCACCGGTACAGCTCCGCGGTCTTCACGACGACGCAGGGGTACAGCTTGAGCGTGTCGGGACGGTACGCCGGATCCTCGAAGAGCGCGCGGAATGAGCGCAGGTCGTCCTCCGGGGTCGCGCCGGGCAGGTTGGGCATCAGGTGATAGGCCACCTTGAAGGCGGCATCGCGCAGCAGGCGTGTCGCCTCGCGGATTTCCCGCGTGCCGTGATCGCGGACGATGAGCGCCAGGATGTCGTCGTTGAGCGTCTGCACGCCGAGCTCCACGCGGGTCACGCCCAGCTCCCGCAGCCGGCGGATCTCCGGCTGATTGACGTAGTCCGGGCGCGTCTCGATCGTCAGCCCGATGATCCGGTGCGCCGCGGCTTCATTTCGCGCCTGCGCGTCCTCCAGCGTCTGCGAGTCGCAGGCGTTGGCGGCGTCGAGGCAGCGCCGGATGAACGTCCGCTGATACTCGTCGGGATAGAACGACCACGTCCCGCCCTTGACGATGAGCTCGATCTTGTCGGTCGGGTGGCCGGTCTCCTCCAGGGCCTGCAGGCGGCTGGCGACCTGCCGGTAGGGATCGTAGTCGTTGCGCAGGGCGCGCATGACGGCCGGCTCGTTGACGAGATAGCTCTTCGGCGCGCGGGTCTCGGTCGGACAATAGACGCAGCGGCCGGGGCAGGCATACGGCTCGGTGATGACGGTGACGGTGGCGAGGCCTGACTGCGAGCGGATGCCGTTGAGGCGGAGAATCCGCTCCAGCCGCCGGTCCGGCCGGCGCACCCCCTGGGCGACCTCGGCCCGGTAGCGCGCCAGCAGCCGGTCATTGGGGATGAGGCCCTGCCGCGTCTGTCCGGCGACATGGATCTTGAGCCGGCGCAGCTCCACCCGCGTGCGGGGCAGGGCGTCCGCGATGCGGTCGAGCAAGGTTGCGACAGGATCCATCCCTAATATATAATGGGGTCAGACCCCGTTAGTCAAACGAGTTGTTCTTGAGGGGTCTGACCCCATCATGGTTGACACGCCCCCGATTCAGCACGATGAGGCCGGCAAGCGCTTCTGCGTCCAGCTTGAAGGCTATGAGGCGTGCCTCATGTACCGGCGCCAGGGCCAGGAGCTCGACCTCTACCACACCTACGTGCCGGAGGTGTTCCGGGGCCGCGGCATCGCCGAGAAGCTCTGCCAGGCGGCCTTCGAGCATGCCAAGGCGAACGGGCTGACGGTGATTCCGTCGTGCTCGTATATCGCCGGCACGTATCTCAAGCGCCACCCGGAATACGAGCCGCTCACCAAGCGTGGCTCCACATCGAATCCGCTGGTCTCCGGCTGATGGCGATCCTGAAAGTCTCCCGGCTCGGCAACCCGGTCCTCCGGAAAGCCACGGAAGCCATCCCGAAGGAAGCCATCACCTCCCCCGAGATCCAGCGGCTCATTGCCGACATGGTGGACACGATGCGTGAGTATGAAGGCGTCGGCATCGCCGCGCCGCAGGTCCACGTGTCCAGGCAGCTGGCGGTCATCGAGGTCAACGAGCCTCCCGGCCGCGGCGAGAAGCGCATCCCGCTGACCGTCCTCATCAACCCGCGCATCACCGCCTCGGCCAAGCAGCTCGCCGAAGACTGGGAAGGCTGCCTGAGCGTCAACGACCTGCGAGGGAAAGTGCCCCGCACGCAGTGGGTGGATGTCGAGGCGTTCAACCAGAAGGGCGAGCGGGTGAAGTTTCACGCGGAAGGATTTTTTGCGCGCGTCATCCAGCATGAGTGCGACCATCTAGCCGGGAAGGTGTTCCTCGACCGGATGCCCAACCTGCTCACGCTGTCCCACCTGCAGGAGCTGGCCCGCTACGGCTGCGAATAAACGGCAACAGGGCGAGCCGGGCCGGGATTGCGGTCCCGCCGCGCAGGATGGTGGCCGACGTCTCAGCCTCATAGTGCGGGCGCTTCACGTATCCCAGCGCAATCGGCCGTCCCAGCGCCGGTGACAGACACGCGCTTGTGACTTCTCCGACCGATTCACCATCCTTACTGATCGCATCCTTTGGCTGCGGGACGGTCGTCCCGTCGCAGACCAGCCCCATCAGCCGGCGGCTGACCGACCCATACGTCTGAAGCCGCGCGATGACTTCCTGCCCGACGTAACAGCCCTTCGTATCGCTGACCGCCCGCGATTCGAGTCCGGTCTCCGGCAGCAGATTCGATTCATCCATGTCGCTCCCGTCCCAGGGGATGCCGGCTTCGATTCGCAGGACGTGCGCCGCGTCCCACCCGACGGGTGCTGCGCCGTGTTCGCGGCATTGCGCCCGCAGCGCCGGCGCCTCTTCGACCGGGACGATCAGCATCGCACCCGGCTCCCCGGTGAAGCTGTACGCGGCCTGCCGGATGCGGCCGGTCCCTCGGCCACTGGCCTCGGGATCCTCGCCGAGGGATCCCGAGCCCTGGCGAGGGATCAGCCCCTGCAGGATCGCCGGGCTTCGCGGGCCTTGCAGCGCCAGCGCCGCGTGGCTGCCGCGCCGGTCCGCCAGCGTCACGTCCTCGGTAATCAGGTAATGGTCCAGGGTCTTCAGCACCGTGTCGATGCGCTCGCGATGCGCAATCAGCCAGTGCGCGTCCGTCTCGGCCAGCACCACCAGATGCGCGAGCCATTTCGCGGCCGGGGTCACCAACGCCGCCTCGGCGGCGGCCCCGGGCGCAAGTGACTTGATGTCCTGGGTCAGGAGGTTGTGGAGGAACGCCGCGCGGTCGGCGCCTCGCACTTCCACCGCGCCCCAGGCGGACCCCTCGATGAGCCCCGCCTCCCGCCGCACCGCGTGATATTCCTCTAACACCGCCGCATCCATCATGGGGTGTATAATACCTCAGAAGGGCGATGGAGCCGAAGCGCATTTTATTCGTCTGCGTGGAGAACGCCTGCCGCAGCCAGATTGCGGAGGCATTCGCTCGCCGCTACGGCGGCGCGCGCGTCATGGCGTGCAGCGCAGGCTCCCGTCCCCGCGGGCAGGTGGATGCCGGGGCGATCGCGGTCATGAAGGAACGGGGGATTGACCTGGGCCGCCAGGCGTCGAAAGGGCTGTCCGATCTGCCCGGCGTGACGTGGGACGCGATCGTCACCATGGGCTGCGGGGATGCCTGCCCGACGGTGCCGGCGAAACAGCGCGTCGAGTGGCAAATTCCGGATCCGGCCCATCAACCGGTGGAAATCTACCGCCAGGTGCGGGACGTCATTGACGGCGCCGTCAAAGCGCTCCTCGAACGCCTCGGCGTCCCCAGCGGGTAATGGGTCACTTCGGCGGGTCCTGCCGCTGCGCGACCCCGCCGTCCGTCCTCGTCCGCCAACGATCGTTGGCGGACCTGCGGGCGGGCGGCGGGGGCCCCCGCTCCGCGTCACCCGCCTAGGACGAATTGACCCGACCGGGGATTTCCGCTAGGATAAAGCCCCTTCAACAAAGGAGGTCGACATGGCTGTCGCGACGGCGAAGGACTCTTCAACCGAACGAACCGGGGTCGTCACGTTCAAAGGCAACCCGCTGACGCTCATCGGGCCGGAGATCAAATCCGGCGACCGCGCGCCGGACTTTCAGGCGCTGGGGCAGGATCTCTCGACGGTGAAGTTCTCGGACAGCGCGGGCAAGGTGCGCCTCATCAGCGTCGTGCCGTCGCTGGACACGCCGGTCTGCGACGCGCAGACCCGCCGCTTCAACGAGGAGGCCGCCAAGCTGCCGGGCGCCGAGATCTGGACGATCAGCATGGACCTGCCCTTCGCGCAGAAGCGCTGGTGCGGCGCGGCCGGGATTGAC
>JACPTX010000067.1 GCA_016192545.1 Candidatus Omnitrophota bacterium
ATGCGCGAGGATCGTCTTGATCTCAGATGCAAACAGGAACGTCTCTGGCGTCCGGCAGTAGTACAGCGGCCTGACGCCGATCGGATCGCGGACGAGCAACAGCTGGGGCTTGCGGGGATCAAAGAGCGCATACGCGAAATCACCCGCCAGCCACTCGGCCGCTCGTTCGCCGGCGGCATGGTAGGCCGCGAGGATGAGCGCGCAATCGGGCGCGTCCGGACCGACCCCATCCGCCGCCGGCAGCCGCTCAAGCAGCTCCTTGCGGTTGTCCAACCGGCCGTCCCAGACCACGACCGCGCCGGAGCGCTCGTCCACCAGCGGCTGGGTTTCGTGCGCGGATTCCGGCGTGACGCGGAACTGCTGGCAGGCCAGGCCGACCGGCCCGCGAATCCACCACCCCTCGCCGTCAGGCCCGCGGTGGGCGAGGGTCGCGCTCATGCGAGCCAGCAACGCTTCCTCAACAGGTCGTCCGTCGAGGTTCCAGATGCCGACAATCCCGCTCATCTCCCTTCTCCACCTCCGAGGTGGAATGCTCTTGACACCTCGGAAGTTTCACAGGACAGCACGGCCTGGAACCGCTGAGCGACGTCTGGCTGGTCGGCAACGATGAGGCCGTCCTGCTCGAGCCAGGCGTGTGCCTGCAGCGTATCGGCGGTCTTCGCCACGCCGATTTTCAGGTTGACCGGCACGCCGCGGCGGGCCAGGAGCGCGCCGAGGATGAGGGTCTGCTTCAGGCAGGTGAGCGTGACGGGAGCGCGGCGGAACACCGCAGAAGCCAAGCGGGTGACTTCATCCAACCGGGCCTGCGGGGGCGGAGTCCGACGGGGAAGCGCGCGCAGCATGATCCGGGTCACCCGCCTGAACGGCAGCAGCCGCAGGCCGATCTCAACCCACAGCGCGGTGGCTGCGATCTCCAGCAGGGCGACCCATCCTCGAGGGGGGAGCATCACCAGCTTTGCGAGGGTCGAGCTAGGCATGTTCAATCAGCCCGTGGCGAGCGAGTTCGCGTACAAGCCTGAGGAGATCCGCTTCAAGCGGCGACGCGTCAATCTCGTATTCGTCAAGGATGGCTTCGTGCACGGTCTTCAAGGAGCGGCGTTCTTGCAGCAACCGCCAGATGCGGGTGCCGAGGGGATCCAGGCCGAAGTACGTGCCGGTCTCGAGATTGAGCAGGATGGTTTCACCGGCGAGGTCCTGGAAGAGGACATGTTTCGGAATGCGAACGTGCGCGTTCAGGGACACAGGCGGCATGGTTACTTCAACCATATCATAGTCGAGCAGGTCGCGCAATCTCGGCTACTTTCTCCTTTACTTCCAACCGTAAATTTCCTATACTTATGGTAATTTTTCGAGGAGCAACATGGTGCGGATCAGCGACATTGTCCAACTGAAACCCCCGCCCGCCCCGGCCACAGCAGGACACCAGCCGGGGATCGTGAGAGCGGCCACCGCCGTGATCGCGCCTCCTTCTCTTGCGCCGGCTCCCAACGGATCCGGGTTCAAGGCCACGGAGAGCCAGGCCCTCTATGCCGACCTGGTGCTCGCCTGCCAGCGCAGCATGGAGGAGGCCCGCCACGAGCAGAGCTTCCGATTGGGCCCCATCGTGTCGCTGGCCGAGCGGCTGATTGACCACCTGACCCAGCGCGACGCCGAACTGTTCCGGCTCAGCACCGTCGAAGACGGGGGATTTTCGCTGGCCCGCCACGGGGTCAACGTCGCGATCCTGTCCGTGCGCGTCGGGATGGCGCGGGACTACAAGAAGCCGCGCCTGCTCGACCTGGCGCTGGCCGCGATGCTGCACGACATCGGGATGATGGCGGTGGGCCATCTCGTCAACGCGGCCGGCGCACTCAACCCGGATCAGCGGGCGCAGATGCACGAGCATCCGGTGGTGGGGCACCGCCTGGTGGAGCGGTGCCGCGACCTGGACCCGTTCGTCTGCGACATCGTCGCGCAGGAGCACGAGCGCCACGACGGCAGCGGCTATCCGCATGGGCTCGCCGGCAACCGCATTCACGAGCAGGCCCAGATGGTCGGCCTGCTCGATTGTTATGAAGCGCTGATCCATGACCGCCCCTACCGCCGCCGCCTGCTGCCCGCCGAGGCGATGCGCGTGATGCTCACCGGCAGCCGCGACGCCTTCCGCCGCGAGCTGTGGCGGGCGTTCCTCGACGAGATGCCGGTCTTCCCGGTTGACACGTGGGTGCGGCTGACGTCGGGAGAGCTGGCCCGCGTGGTGAGCGTGCGCCGCGAGGCGCTGCTGTCGCCGGTCGTGACGCTGCTGACCGACCGCGACGGCCATCCGCGCTTCCGCGCCGACACGATCGATCTCTCCAAGGAGCCCCGCCTGGCGATTGACCGGGCCGTTCCCGAGCCCCTCCTCGCGGAGTGATGTACGAGGGCTACTGGGGCCTGCGGGAAAAGCCATTCGAGAACACCCCGGACCCCCGGTTCTATTTCGCCTCCAGCCAGCATCAGGAAGCCTGCGCCCGGATGCTCTACTGCATCCGCGAGCGCAAGGGCGCGGCGATGCTCACCGGCGTCTTCGGCTGCGGCAAGACCGTGGTCAGCCAGGTCATCCTCCAGGAGCTGAATCAGGAGCGCTACCGCACCGCCGTCATCACCAATCCCCGCCTCAGCGACCTCGACCTGCTCAGGAAGATCGCCCATCACCTGGGCATCCAGAATCCCCCGAAAGACAAAGCCGACGTCCTGATCCTGCTGGAACAGCTCACGGCGGATAACGCCAAGGAAGGCCGCGACACGGTGATCGTCGTGGACGAAGCCCACGCGATCCACGATCCGGGCGTCTTCGAGGAGCTGCGGCTGCTGCTGAATTTCCAGTGGCATCACCAGTTCCTCGTCACGCTGCTGCTGCTGGGTCAGCCGGAGCTCGCGGCGATCATCGAGAGCAACAAACCGCTGGAACAGCGCATCAGCCTCAAGGCGCGCCTGGACCCGTTGAGCGCCGAGGAGACGCGGGATTACATCCGCTACCGGCTGCAGGTGGCGGGGCATGTGAACCCTTCGGCCGTCTTCACGCCGGAGGCGGTGCGCATGGTGTATGAGTCCACCGGCGGGATCCCCCGCCGGATCAACCGGCTGTGCGACATCGCGCTGCTGGCCGCGATGGGGCTGAAGCTGACGGCGGTTGAGGCGTTCATCATCAGCGACGAGGTCAAAGGCCTCGCCGTCTAAGAAGGGGTCAGACCCCTTCTCGGACCAAAGGGGTCTGACCCCTTCTTGACTGATCGGCGATGTATACGGAGTATTGGCAGTTACAATGCTTGCCATTTGAGAATACGCCGGATCCCCGGTTTTTCTACCAATCCCCCCAGCATCAGGAAGGCCTCGCCCGGCTGAGCTATGTCGTCGAGAGCCGCAAGGGCGCTGGCATGCTCAGCGGCGTCTTCGGCTGCGGCAAGACCCTGCTCGCCCGTGCGCTCTTCGCGCAGTTGTCCGCGGCCAGGCACCGCATGGTGTACCTGGCGAATCCCTTGATGTCCGAGGTCGAGCTGCTGCACGCGGTCGCCCGGAAGCTGAACGTGCCGAATCTGCCGGACCGGCGCTCCGATGTGCTCGTCGACGTGCTCCTGGACGGCATCGGCCGGGCGCTGCGCGACAACGACCGGGACGGGAAGCAGACGCTGGTGGTCGTCGATGAGGCGCACCTGATCCATGAAGAACAGGTGTTGGAAGAGCTTCGCCTGTTGCTGAATTTCCAGGAGGAGGACCGCTTCCTGCTGACGCTGATCCTGATGGGCCAGCCGGAGCTGAAGGACGTCATCGACCGGCACAAGCCGCTGGCCCAGCGTATCTGCATGGGCTATCACCTCACGCCGTTCTCGAAGCCGGAGACCGCGGAGTACACGCGCCATCGCCTGACCGTGGCGGGCGCCGCCCAGCCCACGCTGTTCACCGAGCGGGCCCTCGCGCTGCTCCATGACTCCAGCGGGGGCATCCCGCGCCGGATCAATCAACTTGCGGACCTGGCGCTGCTCGCCGGCATGGGCAAAGGGGCGAAGCAGGTTGATGAGGCGCTCCTGCAGGATTCGCTCGCCAGCATCGGAGTCTAAAAGGGGTCAGACCCCTCAAAAAGGGGTCTGACCCCTTCTTGGTGTGGGAGGCGATGACTAGTCTGCGTGTGAAGCTGAGTGTCGGGATCGGGCTGCTGGCCATCGTCAGTCTTGGGGTCAGCGTCGCGTTGTGGAGGACCGCGCATCGCGGCGCGGCAACGGCCGGCCGGGCCATCGCGCTGAGCCGGTTTGTCGAGGAGCTGCAGGCGCTCGACCCGGCCCTGGTCAAATTGACGGCGGTCGCCGAGCTCGTCGCGCGCGGCGACGGCGCGTTTCGCGACGACCTGGCGCGGCAGGTGCGCGCGGTGGATGATCTCTTGGCCGGGCTGGCCCGGCAGGCGTCAGGGCTCTCCGCCACGCAATGGGGCCTCTTGAACCATCTCCAGCAGGAGTGGAAGTCGGCTCAGCCGGCGATGGCGCAGCTCCCGCAGTCAGTCGAGAACATGCAGCGAAGCCTGGCCGTCCTGCGCCAGGACTCCGTGCGGGCGCTTCAGCAGGATGCCTCGGCGGCCGCCGCCTGGCCGCGCCGCGTCGGCATCCGCAGCGCGGTCCTGGTGGCCGGCGTCGTCGGGCTGACGCTGCTGATCAGCCTGCCGTGGGCGCTGGCGGTCCAGCGCCTCTCGCGCCAGCTTGAGCAGGCGGCCGAGCGGCTGGCCCGCGGCGAGTTCACGTATCATCTCGAGCGTCCGTCGGACGACGCCTTGGGGGGATTGGCCGAGGCGGTGAATGCGGCGACCGACTCGCTTCGGCGGGCGCAGGGCGAGCCGACAACGCTCCTCCGCCAAGAACACCAGCTTGAGGAACGCGGCCGGCAGCTCACGGCCCTGCAGGAGCGTCTGCGCCACGTGGAGCGGGCGCATGAAGCCGTGCAGGCCGACGCCAGGCAGCTGCGGCAGACGCTCGAGGACAAAACACGGGAGCTGGCCGCGCTGCAGCGCACGCTGACCTCGCTGGAGAGCGAGCGCGGCAAACTGCAGGCGGAGCTGGCGCACCACCAGGGCGCGCTCGCACAGACGCAGCAGGCCCTCGCCTCGACGCAGGACGGGCTCTCCTCGACGCAGAGCGAATTGCAGTGGGCGCAGCAGACCATCGTGCAGCTCACGACCGCGCGCGAGGCGTTGCAGGCCGACTCCGCCGCCGTCCGCAAGGACTTCGAGCAGACCCGCCAGGAATTGGCCCAGACCCAGGCCCGCTTGACGACCGCGCAGGCCTCGCTCGCCGCGCTGCAGAGCGAGCTGCAACAGGCACAGGCCGAGGCCCAGGAGTTCCGCAGGGCCGTGACGGAGAAGGCTGACGCGCTGGCGCAGGCGCAGCAGGACGCCGCGCAATTGACGAGCCGCTGCGAGGCGCTGCAGGCCAAGCTGGAGCAGCGGCAGAAAGAATCGCAGCCGATTGAGGCCTCCCTGAAGACGGTCAAAGATGAGCTCGCGGCCGCGCAGAAAGACATCCAGCAGTTGACGGGCGCGCTCGCCGAGAAAACGCAGGCGCTCGCCGAGGCGCAGCAGGCCATCTCCAAGCTGCAAGGCCGGCTTGGCAAGCAGCAGGCCGAGCTGACCCGGCGGCAGGAAGAAGTCGCCAAATTGCAGACGTCACTCTCGACGACCAGGTCTCCGTCGTGATATACTGAGGCGATGTTTCGACTCTCCGACGTCCTCGGCGGCAAGGGCACACCTGAGGAGCCGCAAAAATCAGCCGGCGCAAAACCCACCGCGCCGGAGCCGTCCGCCGAGCCTGCCCCGCCCCCTCCGAAACTCCGGCCGGAGACTGCGCGGGCATTGACCAGCCTGGAGGCCCTCTACGACAAGCTGTTGGCCTGCGTGAAGACACTGTTTGCGCAGGCCCGCACCAACCAGCCGCTCAACCTGTCCGAGGCGCAGGCGTCGGTCGCGCAGCTGCCGCAGGTCAAGGACGAGCGATGCGAAGTGATCCTCATGCTGGTGGGGAGGCACAGCGACGAGAATTATCTCTACAGCCATTCGGTCAACGTGGCCTTGCTGGCCAATCACCTCGGGTCCTGCCTGGGGTATGCCGGGGAGCCGCTCACGCAATTGGTGCTGGCGGCGCTCGCGCACGACATCGGCATGGCGGGCGAGGCGGAACAGGTCGCCGAGGCGCCGAGAAAATTGACCCAGGAGGAGTGGAAGACCATCACGCAGCACCCGCAGGAATCGGTCAAGCGCCTGAAGGACGCCCAGCAGCTTTCGCAGGAGGCGCTGGAGGCGATCGCCTCGCACCATGAGCGCGAGCACGGGCAGGGGTATCCGGCGGGCGCGCAGGCCTCCGCGCTCAATGAGTTCGCGAAAATCCTGGCGGTCTGCGACGTCTACGATGCGATGACGCATCCGCGCAGCCACCGCAAGCGCTACAGCCCGGCGCAGGCGATCAAGGTGCTCATCGACGGCGTGGGGGACGCGTTCGACCGCCGCGTCGTGAAAGCCCTGGTGGATGACCTGTCGCTCTACCCGCGCGGCAGCCGCGTGCGGCTGAACACCAACGAGATCGGCGTCGTGGAGGTGGTGCATCCGGGGGCCCCGCTGCGTCCGGTGATCCTGGTCAGCCACGACGCCAACAACACGCCCCTCGCCGAGCCGCGGCGCGTCAACCTCCTGGACCAGCCGTTCATCTACGTGAAAGAAATCGTCACAGACGCAGACGGAGACGCGCCCGCGCCGCCATAGGGGTCAGACCCCTACTAGCCGTTGTGGTTGTCCTGCCTGACCATCACAATATCTATTGACTCAATCCGAGTGTCGCGTTAGGATACACTTATGCGGCTGTCGTTTCGTGCGATTCCCACCGTCATGGGCCGCAGTGTCTCTCGAACGGTAGTCTCCCTCCTTCTCTCGGTCGTCTTCCTCAGCAGCCTGGCGGTTCCCAGCATCGAGGCGCGGGATGCGTTGGACGGCACGCGCTGGGCCGTGGAGCTCACGCCGCTGGACGGCCGCAGCGCCCCGGCGGCCGACACCCTGCAGTTTGACCGGGGGACCGTCGTCTCCAAGCAGTTGTCGGCCGAAGGCTATCCTGCCGCGACGGTCACCCTCTCCGACGACGGCGGGCTGGCCGTCTGGGAGAGCATGCATATTAAGGAAGGCGGCGGGGTCGTCTTCTGGCGCGGCGAGCTGCGGGGCGGCATGATGACCGGGATGCTCAGCCGGCACCCCCTGGAGGGCTCGCCTGCGGATTGCTCCTTCGTCGCCACGCCGCTCACGAGCGCAGCGAGTCCCGAGCAGAATCGAGGGACGCCCGCCGCCGCGCCCTCGAGCCCGGCCGCCCGCGCATCAGCCGCCGTCGGGCCGCCCTCGCTCGCCGGACAAATCGAGCAGGTGCTTGGGGAGCTGCGGACGCAGCTGGCGCAGCGCGAACAGGCGATCGCCGCCTCGCAGGCCCAGTTGCGCCGGCTGAGAGGGGATGCTGAGTCCCGCCTCAAGGCTCAGGCCAGCGTCATCGAAGAGAGGAAGCGCGAGATTCTGGAGTTGCAGGATCATCTTGCGCAGATGCAGGACCGTCCGATCCAGCGGGAATTGAAATCCCTGCAACGGACTCACGCCCAGCTCACCGAAGAGCTCGCGAAGACCCAGGCCGCCCTCGAGAGCGCCCGCGCCGGCTTCGCGCAGCTGCAGGAGCAGACCCGCGACTACGAAACGCTCAAGCGCACCGTGCAGGCGACGCACGGCGAGCTGGAGAAGCTCCGCCAGGCGCATGAAGCCCAGACCCAGCAGTTGACCACGCTCTCCGATCAGCTTGCGACGACGAGCAAGGAGAAGGACGCGCTGCTGAGCCAGGCGCGGCAATTGCAGACCACGGTCAAGGAGCGGAGCGAGCAGCTGGCCGCGGTCCAAGCCACCCTCCAGGAGATTCGGGCGGCGTATGAAGACCGTGCCGCCACGCAGGCGGCGCTGGCGGATGAGCTGACCCGGCAGCGCCAATTGCTGGATGAGCGCCAACAGCAGCTTGAGGCGTTCCAACAGCAGCTGCGCCAACTGCGTGACGCGCAGGCGGCCATGCAAGCCGAGGCGCAGCGGCTCGCGCAGTCCGCCGAGGAGAAAGCCCAGGCATTGCAGCAAGCCCAGGAGACTCTCGCGCGGCTTGGGCAGGAGCGCGCTGGCCTCCAGGATGAGCTGGCGAAGCGGGCGGCTGAATTGCAGTCCGCACAGTCAACCGTGACGTCCACGGCGGAGGCGCTGAAGACCACGCAAGCCGAGCTGGGCGCGCTCCAGCGCACCCATGCCCAACTGACCGAGGAGCTCGCGAAGACCACCACCGCCCTTGAGAGCGCCCGCGCCGGCTTCGCCAAGCTTCAGGAACAGACTCGAGACTACCCGGCGCTGAAACGGACCCTGCAGGCGACGGAAGAGGACCTGGCGAAGCTGCGGCAGGCGCATGAGGCGCAGACGGAGCAGCTCACCACGCTCGCGGAGGAATTGGCCGCGGTCCAACGGGAGAAAGACGCGGTCGTCAGCGACGTGCAGGCCGCGCGCCGGATGGCGGAGGAGCGCGAGCGGCGCCTGCAGGCGCAGCAGGAAGAGCTGGCAGGCCGGCGTCAGCAGGCGGAGCAATTCGCACAGCAGGCCGCGTCGCTGACCGAGCAGCTCCAGCGTGCCCAGCAAGAATCCGCATCGCTGCGCGCTTCGCTGAACGAGACCCAGCGGGACGTCAGCGGTCTGCAGCGCGCGAAGGCCGATGCCGAGCAGCGCGCGGCGGAGCGCGACGAGGCGTTGACCGCGCTGCGCACCCAGCATCAGGAAGCCGAGACCGGCCTGCGTCAGACGACGGAGCAGTTCAAGGAAACGGCGGCTCGACTGAAGGATGCCGACTCACAGCTTGTGCAATTGCGCAAGACCTCCGCGACGCTGGAACGCACGCTCAAGGATCGCGAGGCTGAACGGCAGCAGCTCTCGGAGGCGCGGGCGACGCTGACCAAGGAGCGCGACGGGCTCCAGCAGGCGGTTCGTCAGCTCCAATCCCAGCTGAAAGAACGGGACGGCCAACTCACCCAGCGGCAGGGCCGCGCGGCTGACCTTGAAGCCCAGCTCACGCAGCAGATTGCCGCGTTCCAGGCGAAGGACCAGGAGCTGGCGCGTGTCACCAAGCAGCTCGAGGACATTGCACAACAGCGGACCGCGCTCCACGATCAACTGGCCGAACTCACCCTCGACCGCCAGCAGCTGCAGGAAACCCGCACCGGTCTGGAACGCCAGTTGAAGGATCTGCAGGCGCAACTCGCCAAGACGCAAGCCGAGCTGGCGACGACCATCGAACACGCTCAGACCCGCGAAGCGACTCTCACCCAGCAGCTCGCCCAGACCCAACAGGAGGCGGCCAAGCGGCAGGAAGACCTCGCGCGGCTCTCCGATCAGATGGACGCTCGCGAACAGGCCCAGCGCGAACTGGCCGCCCGGCTTGACGCCGCCGTGAAAGCCAAGGCGGTCGTGGACGCTGATCTGCAAGCGGCTCAGAAGCACGTGGCGAATCTGGCCAAGACGCAGGAGCAGCTCGCGCAGGAGCGCGAACGGCTGCGGACGTCGCTCGACGAGGTGGAAGCCCAGCGCAAGACGCTCGCCGGCGACCTGGCGCGCACCACCGCCGATCTGCAACACGCCCAACGCCGCGCCCAGGAACAGGACGCCCGCTTCACGAAGGACGTCGCCGGGCTCAAGAACCAGCTCGCGCGCCTGACGGATGAGTTGCAGGCCAAGGACCAGACATTGGCGCAGACCGCCAAGACGCTTGCCGAAACCGAGCAGGCCAGGGCCGGCCTCCACGACGAGGCGAATCGCCTGCGCGCCGCGCAACAGCAACTGACGCAGGAGCGCGACGGCCTGCGCACGACCGTTGACGAGCTGAAATCACAGCTGGCGCAGACGACTCAGCAGCTTGCCGGTCTGCAGCAGGAGCGCGCCGCACTCCAGCAGCGCCTGACCCAGACCGAAGGCGTCCTCGGGGCGCGCGAGCAGGACCTGGCCGGCGCGCAGGAACAGCTCGCCGTCCGGCGGCAGGAATTGACGGACCTGTCGCGCGAACGCAGCACCCTGGAGCAGGCCAAGGCCGCGGCGGACGCCCAGATGGCGAAGACCGTTCAGCAACTCTCAGAGGTTCAAGCCGCCCTCAACGATCGCGACACGGCCCTGGCCTCGGTCAAGCAGCAGCTCAGGGCGCGCGACGATGACCTGGCCCAAGCAACGAAACAGATCCAGGCGCTCCAGCGGGAGCGCGCCGCGGGCGAGCAGCGGCTGGCGCAGGCCGTCCAGACCATCGGGCAGCGGCAGCAGGCGATTGAGCAGCTCGCCGGACGGCTGGAGGCGCTCGCGAAGATCCGCGCCGGACTCGAGGCGCAGCTGAACGACCGCAGCGCGCAACTGGCCGCGCTGACGCAGCAGCACGCCACGCTGCAGCAGACGCTCGCGAAGGCGCAGGACGACGTGCAGCGCCTGACGCAGGACCGCCGGCAGTTGCGCGTGGCGCTCGATGAGCTCGACGCGCAGCGCGCGCAATTGGAAGGCGCGTTGAAGGAACGGGACGGGGAGCTGGCGAAGGCCCGCGAAGAAGTGAAGAGTGTCCGTACGGCGCTGACCGACGAGGCCGCGCGCGCGAGCGCCCGTGAAGGCCAGTTGACCCAGGATCTCGCGAAGATCCGCGACCAGGCGAAGACGACCGACGCCGCGCTCACGCAGGCGTCCCAGCAGATCAAGACCCTGGAATCCGAGCGCGGGGCGCTCTCGACCCAACTGGCGCAGACGCACGGCGCGCTCACTCAGCGGCAGGACGAGGTGATGCATCTGCAAGAGCAGCTCACGGCGCGGCAGGCCGACCTCATTCAGGTGAAGGACGAGGTTGCCGCCCTCGCGAAGGCCAAGGCCGGCCTGGCGGAGCAACTGGATGGCCGCGAGCGCCAGTTGGCCGACGCGGCCGCCCAGCAGGCCGCGCTCCAACAGCGCGTGGAGACGGCCCTCGGACAGATCGGTCAACTCACCGACGCCTTCCAGCGCACCGAGGGGCAGCTTCAAGAGACGACGAAGACGCTCGCCGATACCGAGCAGGCCCGCGCGGCCCTCAGCGAAGAGACCGCGCGTCTGAAGAGCGTTCAGCAGCAGCTCACGCAGGAGCGCGAGCAACTGCGCGGCACGATGCGCGAGCTGGAACGCCAGGGGACCGAGCGTGAACGCGAGACCGTCGCGCTGCAGACGACGCTCAACGGCACGGCGACGCGCCTGGCGCAGACGGAGGACCGCCTCAAGACCGCGGAGGCGCGCGGCGCAGAGTTCCAACGCGCCAACGCGTCGCTCACGGCGACGGTGAGGGACCACGAGGCCGCGCTGGCTCAGTTGGCCGAACGCCACGCGGGTCTCCAGCAGACGTTTGAGGACACAAAGACGCAGTTGGCGCAGCGCGCCGCGGACCTCAACGCCGCGGAGCAGGAGCGCGCCCGTCTGGCGGCTTCGCTCACTGAATCCGAGCAGCAGCGCAGCCGCCTGCAGCAAGAGCGTGCGGAGCTGGTCGAGGCCGCGGACCAACTCACGCGCGACCGCCGGCAGCTGCAGGAAACCCGCACCAGTCTGGAAAGCCGGTTGAAGGATCTGCAGGCGCAATTCGCCAAGACGCAAGCCGAGCTGGCGACGAGCAGAGAACAGGCCCAAGTCCGCGAAGCTGCATTGACCCAACAACTCGTCCAAACTCAAGAGCAGCTCAAGCGCGCCGAGGCCCAGCGTCAACAAGAGCTTGACGCGCTGACCCAGCAACTGAAGGCGCGCAACCAAGCGCTGACGCAGTTGACCGGTCAACGCGATGAACTGCAGCAGGCCGAGGGTCGTCTCGAACAGGCGCTTGCCCGCCTCCAACAGGAAGCCGCTGCGCGTCAGGAAGAGATGGCCGCGATGCGGACGAACGCCCGTGCCCTCCAGGAGTCACTCGCGAAGACCACCGAGCAGGTCGGCCAGCTCCAGGCCCGGCTCAAGATCACCGAGGTCCAACTGGCCAAGGTCCAAGAGGAGCGTCACACGCTGCAACAGACGGCAACGTCGCTTGAGCAGGAGCTGTCCACTCGGACGAGCGCGCTGACGAAATTCCAAGCGGAAGCGCAACAGCTTCGCGCCGCCCTTGAGCAGGCGGCGGCTCAACGGCAGGCATTGGAAGCCCGCGCGGCGCAACTCGCGCAGGCCAGGGATGAGCTCGCCGGCGAACGTCAGGCGCTCCAGCAGACGGTCAAGACTCTTGAAGAGCAGCGCGACGCCCTGCAGAAGACCCTGGCTGACCGCGAGACGGCGCTGGCCAAGACCCAGTCCGCGCTCGCGACGGCGATTGAGCAGGCCAAGGCTCGCGAGGGTGAGCTTCGTCAGCAGGCCGCTCAGGTCACGCAGACCCTCGACGAGCGCCAACAGCAGTTGGCGGCGGCGCAGACAGCATCGGCCGATCTTCGTGAGGCGAAGACCG
>JACPTX010000066.1 GCA_016192545.1 Candidatus Omnitrophota bacterium
CAGCCCAAGGTTCGGGATCGGCGGGCGCTTCGACTACGTCGAGCCGGTCGGGGTTGAGCCCGCCGCGCGTGCGCGCCCTGCGGACACCGCCTGGTCGAGCTACCTGACGTATTACCAGAGCGAGTTCGCCCGGTGGCGGCTCCAGTACCGTCACACCAACTTCGCCGAGGGCGGGGACGACAACGCGTTGTTCCTCCAGGGCACCGTGGCCATCGGCGTCCACAAGCACCAACTCCAATGAAACTCTCACAACAAGGGGTCAGACCCCTTCCAAAGCCTCTGCTTCGACGAGCGGGGTCTGACCCCGTCTCACGCGTTTTGTTCGTGGCGATATTGCTGCTCGGAGGAAGCGCGCCTGAGGCGGCGGAAAAGCCGTTGAAGGTGGTCGCGACCCTCCCGACATTTGCGGACCTCGTGCGGACGATCGGTCAGGATCAGGTGGACGTGTCATCCATCGCCCCGCCGAGGTTCAACCCGCACTTCATCGAGCCCAGACCCAGCGACGTCGTCAAGGTCAAGCGCGCCGACCTGTTCGTGCACGCGGGGCTGGACCTGGAGCTGTGGCGGGGGCCGCTGCTGGACGCGGCCGGCAACACCCGCCTGTTCCCGGGCCAGGAGCGGGAGCTGGACCTCTCGCGGGGCATCGCGCTCCTGGAGGTGCCGGACCGGCCGCTCAGCCGGGCTGAAGGTGACATCCATCTCTACGGCAATCCGCACTATTGGCTCGATCCGGAGAACGTGCGAACGATAGCCCAGGCGATCTGCGACAAGCTCTGCGCCTTGGACCCGCAGCATGAACAGGCGTACCACGCCAACCTGAAGACGTTCCTGGACCGGCTGTCCGCCAGGATTCCGGAATGGCGCGCGCGGCTGGCGCCGTACAAGGGACGGGAGCTCGTCGGCTACCACAACGAGTGGCCCTACCTGATGCGATTCACCGGTCTCTCCATCGAGCAGTTCCTTGAGCCCAAGCCCGGCATTCCGCCGACGCCGAAGCATGTGGCGTTCATCGAGCAATACGTACGAGAGCGCGGAATCCCTACCCTCGTCCAGGCGACGTACTTTCCCGCTGAGGCGGCGGCGTCGGTCGCCAAGCGCACCGGTGTGCGCGTCGTGCTCCTGTGCCAGAGCGTCGGAGAGCTGCCCCAGTGCGCGGACTACGTCGGCATGATAGACTACAATGTCGGCCGGTTAGCGGAGGCGCTGGAAGGGAGTTCATGAGCGAGTTCGTCGGGCTGATGGCCAGGCCGTTTGTGGCGTGCCTCATCCTCACGGGCATCCACGCCTACCTCGGCCTGCATGTCGTGGAGCGCGGCGTGATTTTCGTGGACCTGGCCCTCGCCCAGGTCGCCGCCTTCGGCGCTACGCTGGGCTTCCTGTGGGGTTTTGGGCTCCATTCAGCCGACAGTTACCTGATCGCGCTCGGTTTTACGTTCGTGGGAGCCGCGATCTTCGCCGCCACCCGGCTGCGCAAGCCCATCGTCCCGCAGGAAGCGCTCATCGGCATCGTCTATGCGGTGTCAGCCGCCGCCTCCATCCTGGTGCTGAGCCGGGCGCCGGAAGGGGGCGAGGAGCTGAAGTCGTTGCTCGTCGGCCATCTGCTCTTTGTGGAATGGGCGGAGATCGCCAAGGTCGGCGTCCTCTACGGCATGATCGGGGTGGTGCACTGGATCATCCGCCGGCCGCTGCTGGCGATTTCCCGGAATCCGGAGCAGGCGTTTGCCCAGGGGCTGCGGGTGCGCTGGTGGGATTTCCTGTTCTATGCGACATTCGGCTTCGTCGTGACCAGCTCGGTCGAAATGGCCGGTGTCCTGCTGGTGTTCTCGTTCCTGATCGTCCCGGCGGTCTGCGGCGTGCTCCTGGCGGAGTCGGTCGGCCGGCGTCTGCTCGTCGGATGGATGACAGGGACGCTGACCAGCGTGGGGGGAGTCGCGGCTTCTTACTGGTGGGACCTGCCGACGGGAGCGACCGTGGTCTGCGCATTCGGGGTGTGCCTCGTGGTCTGCGCGTTGATGCGCATGGCGCGATTCGGTTATTCTCCTGGCTGATGTGGTCCGTAGGTTGTCCCGTTGAGGTCTCCGGCTCGAGCATGGAGCCGGCCTATCAACCAGGTAGCCGCGTTCGGATCAGCCGGACGGCCTACTGGTTTCGTCCGCCGGCGCGGGGTGACGTCGTGGCGATTCGCGCGCCCGCCGCCTCCGATCGCGTTGACCTCAAACGGATCATCGGCCTGCCCGGGGAAGAGGTCTCGTGGACCGGCGGGCGGGTCGCCATCAATGGGCGTATGCTTGACGAACCCTATGCGAACATCCCGGCCGCGCCGCCTGGTGATGAGCCGCAGGCCCTCCGTCTCGGACCCGGCGAGTATTTTGTGGCCGGGGATCACCGCCTCTACAGCCGCGATTCCCGCGCCTACG
The DNA here is from genome assembly GCA_016192545.1 of Candidatus Omnitrophota bacterium. Classification (GTDB taxonomy): domain Bacteria; phylum Omnitrophota; class Gorgyraeia; order Aquiviventales; family Aquiviventaceae; genus JACPTX01. Next base: position 2,418 of record JACPTX010000066.1, read on the forward strand.
GGCCGGTGAAGCGTTCCGCCATCCTCGGCAAAATCCTCGTATAATAAGGGGTCAGACCCCGTCAGTTGAGGCCGTTGTTCTTGAGGGGTCTGACCCCTTAACTGAAGGAGGCGCAGATGTGGTTCTGGGTGATGGCGCAGGCGAAAGACGGGGTGGAGCCGGACGCGATTGCGGCGAAGCGGAAGCAGTGGGTCTCCGAGGGCAAGGACCAGAAAGTCCGCAAGCTCTGCCGCACGGCCCAGCGCTACGTCGTGGCCGGCAGCGCCCCGACGCAGGTGTTCTGGCTGCTCGATACGGATGACCCGGCGGCGGTTCAGCTCATCACCGAGCATTTCAGCGACCTGTGGACGATTGATACGCACGCCGTGCTGCCCCAGCATCTCGCGGAAGCCGTCAAGGGACGGGCCGCCTGACAGCGTGATGGAGCAGGCGCGCGTCCCGTATCAGAAGATTCTCTTCGTCTGCATCAACCGGCGGCAGCCGCAGGAGCTGTGCTGTTCACAGCGGGAGAGCGAATCCATTGCGGAAGCGCTGAAGGCGCGCGTGAAAGCCCTGGGGCTTTCACGGCATGTGCGGGTGAGCAAATCCGGGTGCCAGGACCTGTGCGCCAAGGGGCCCAACGTGATGGTCTTCCCGGACTACCTGTGGTACCACGCCGTGAGCCTTGAGGACGTGGAGCGCATCATCCAGGAGGTGACGCAGGGGCTCGTCCCCTCAGCAACGTCCTGACCGCTTCCCACGCGACTGAGACCGCCAGCAGCAGCAAGACCGCGGCAATCACCGCAATCCAGTCCATCCCCCACCGGCCCTGCGCGAGGGCCGTCACCCACGGCCGGGCCAGCAAGCCCAGCGACCACAGCGTCATCATCAGCATGAAGGCGGCCGGCAGCGCCGTGAACCAGCACGGCTTGCCGCTGCGCCTCAGCCAGACGGTTACCGCCAGCAGGGTCAGGCCGGCCAGCAGCTGATTCGACGTCCCGAAAATCGTCCAGAAGACCTTCCAGGCCGGGATGATATTGCCGCCGGCGTCGGTGACCGTCATGCTGACGCACACGGCGGGCAGCGCGAGGGTGCACAGCGTGGCCGCCGCCCGTCCCCACGACCCCTTCCATCCGGTGAGCTCCTGGAAGAGATACCGCCCCAGCCGGGTCGCGACATCGAGGGTGTCGAAGATGAACGTCGCGAAGGCCAGCAGGGCGAACGACCGGGCGAAGTCCGCGTTGACGCCGAACTGCTCGACGAAATGGCTCAAGCCGTTGGCGTAGATGCGGTCGGGCGACTGCTGGGCGGTCGGGTCCGCCGGGCTGAGGATCATCACCGTGGCCAGCGCGATGACCGCCACCAGCCCCTCCAGCAGCATCGCCCCGTAGCCCACGGGGCGGCAGTCCGGCTCCAGGCGGATCTGCTTGGAGGTAGTGCCGGAGCTGACGATGCCGTGGAAGCCGGAGCACGCGCCGCAGGCGACGGTCACGAAGAGCATCGGGAACAAGGGGAAGCCCCGTGCCTGGCTGGTCCAGCCCAGGAACGCCGGATAGCGGATCGCATCGCCCCCCAGAAACAGCCCCACCACGCCGGCGGTCAGGGCGAGATAGAGGAAAAATCCGCCCAGGTAGCCGCGCGGCTGCAGCAGCAGCCACATCGGCAGGATGGACGCCAGGAAACAGTAGCCGAGGATGATCCCGTTCCAG